>NZ_RBXL01000001.1:2825501-3132002 GCF_003634315.1 Thiocapsa rosea | reverse complement strand
TACAAGTCATCCCGGGCGCGCACCGTTTGCTATCTCTCGGCCGAGTATCTGCTCGGCCCGCATCTGGCCAACAATCTGGTGAATCTCGGGATCGCGGAGGTCGCCCAGCGCGCGGGCGAGGAGTTGGACCTCGATTTCAAGGCCATCCTGGAGGAGGAGGAGGAGCCGGGTCTGGGCAACGGCGGACTGGGTCGGCTGGCCGCCTGTTATATGGATTCGCTGGCGACGGTCCAAATCCCGGCGATCGGCTACGGGATTCGCTACGAGTTCGGAATCTTCGACCAGATCATCGAGGACGGCTGGCAGGTCGAGCGCAGCGACACCTGGCTGCGCAACGGCAACCCCTGGGAGATCCCGCGGCCCAAGATCAGCTTCCCCGTCATGTACGGCGGCCATACCGAGCACTATCGCGACCAGGCGGAACGCCCGCGTGTGCGCTGGATTCCGGATATGGTGATCAGCGGCGTTGCCTACGACACCCCGGTGCTCGGTTACGGGGTCGGCAACGTGAACCTGCTGAGGCTCTGGAAGGCGGAGGCAACCGAGTCGTTCGATTTCCAAACCTTCAATGTCGGGGACTATTACGGTGCAGTCCACGCCAAGATCGAGGCCGAGACCATCTCGAAGGTCCTCTATCCGAACGACGATCCCGAGGCCGGCAAGGAGCTGCGTCTGAAGCAACAATATTTCTTCGTGTCCTGCTCGATTCAGGACATGATCCGGCTGCATCTGAACACCGTCGGCCCTCTGGAGACCTTCCACGAGAAGTTCGTCGCCCAGCTCAACGACACCCATCCGGCGATCGCCGTGGCGGAGCTGATGCGTCTGCTCATGGACGATCACGCCGTGACCTGGGACGATGCCTGGGCCACCACGCGCGCGACCTTCTGCTACACCAACCACACCCTGCTGCCGGAGGCACTGGAGACCTGGTCGGTCGCACTCTTCGAGCGATTGCTGCCTCGCCATCTGGAGATCATCTACGAGATCAACCGACGCTTTCTCGACGAGGTGCGCGTGCGGTATCTCGGCGACGAGGAGCGTGTGGCGCGCATGTCGCTGATCGACGAAGCCGGCGGGCGGCGGATCCGGATGGCCCACCTGGCCGTGGTCGGCAGCCGTGCCGTGAACGGGGTCGCCGCGCTGCATTCGGAGCTCATCAAGACCACGCTCCTCAAAGATTTCTACGAGATGGCGCCGGAGCGCTTTCACAACGTCACCAACGGCGTGACGCCTCGTCGCTTCATCGTGGTCAGCAACCCGCGTCTGGCGGAACTGATCACCGAGGTGTGCGGACACGACCGCTGGATCCGCGATCTCGACTCGCTGCGCGAGCTCGAAGCCCACGCCGACGATCCCAAGCTCCAGGCGCGTTGGCGCGAGGTGAAAACCGCCGCCAAGCGCGATCTGGCGGTCTGGCTGAAGCGCCATGCCGGGGTCCTCCTCGATCCGCAGACCATGATGTTCGACATCCAGGCCAAACGGCTGCACGAGTACAAGCGTCAGCACCTGAACGTTCTGCACATCATCCGCGTCTACCAGCGCCTGAAGCAGAACCCGAATCTCGGCATGGTCCCGCGCGCCTTCATCTTCGGCGGCAAAGCGGCGCCCGGCTATTACATGGCCAAGCTGATGATCAAGCTCATCAACGCGGTCGCCGAGGTGATCAACAACGACCCGCAGGTCAACGGCTATATCCGCGTCGCCTTCATGCCCGACTTCAACGTCAAGAACGGGCAACGGTTGTATCCGGCCGCGGATCTCTCCGAGCAGATCTCGCTCGCCGGCAAGGAGGCGTCGGGGACCGGCAACATGAAGTTCTCGATGAACGGCGCGCTCACGGTCGGCACGCTCGACGGGGCCAATATCGAGATCCGAGAAGAGGTTGGAGCGGAAAACTTCTTCCTGTTCGGCATGACGGCCGAGGAGGTCCGCCGCAAGCAAGACGAGGGCTACCGGCCTTGGGACTACTACCACGGCGACCAGGAGCTGAAATCGGACATCGATCTCATCGCCTCGGGGCTATTCTCGCACGGCGACACCAACCTCTTCCGCCCACTCACGGAGCACCTCATCCATCAGGATCCCTTCATGGTATTGGCCGACTATCGCGCCTATCTGGAGTGCCAGGACAGGATCAGCACGGTCTACGACCGGCCCGCGGAGTGGGACCGCATGTCCATCCTGAACGTCGCGCGGATGGGCAAGTTCTCCTCGGACCGATCCATCCGCGAGTATGCAGAGCGGATCTGGAGCATCGAGCCGCAGCCTCTCGGGGCCTGAACCGCGCCCGGCGCGGTATGCGATGTTTTTGGATGGGATCGGCCCCGGCAGACTTGACGGCCGCTGGAGCCGGCGCGCGCACGACGCTTCTCCGGCGTTATCTCGTGTACCCTCGGCGCTCTGTGCGACCTGCAGGCCGGGCGGAGGTGATGCGCAAGGCCACTCCCGACATAGAGGACGTCGACGAAGCCACATTCAACAAAAACGAAGAACATTTTTAATATCATGCCGCTCCGTCTCGAGGGATCGGGCATTGAGACTGCCTATTTTCACTATCGTTGATCCCGGACAAGAGAAGCTGAAACAGCGGGGTTCTCCGATAGTAATGATACGGACACCTCCGCATACTGACGCGGACACGCAAAGCCAAGATCGAAAGACGACGAGCAGAGAAGATGGAGACGCTCAACAAGGTCGCCGACGTACCGCATGGAATGCATCTCTGGGCGACAGACGTCTCGCCGCGTTGCAACCGGTCACTCCGAGCGGCACCCTGGTACTCGATGCGGTCTTGCTCGGATCGGGCTTGTTTTCACGACGAGGCCGCCGACATTCAGTCCCCGCGCAGGGTGTTCGATGCCCGACTGCCGAGCGACGCAGCCGGCGCCGCTCGAAGCCACGTCCGTGATGATCCCCGCTTCATCTCGACTCGCAGCGATTCCGGAACACACCTCAGCACCCCGACTCCCGAGACGGCGGTACCCCGCCGACCACGCTGCGGCCGTGTCGCATCCGGCCGCGCAGGAGGCGATTCCGAACGCCTTCAATAGAGGGCTCCCGATTCGGACACCCAAGGATTCAAACAACCAACGAAGCAAGGAGGAAGGCGATGATCGCAACGCCCAAGACAATTGTCGATATCACGGTCTTGATGGACGCACTCAACAACGAGCAGGAGCCCGACAACGCATCGAACGCCATCCTCTCTCTCGCGGCCAAGGGCCGCATTCAAGGCTATGTCTGCGCCGCAGCCATCGACCCGCTCCATTCCCAGCTCGCACGCAAGCTAGGCAGAACCCGCGCGCGATCGGCGATTCAGCGCGTTTGTACCATCCTGGCGATCGCTCCGGTGGATGCCGCAGTGATCGACGGTGCCATCGGTCTCGGCTGGCAGGACCTCGACGATGCCCTCACCTTCGAGAGCGCGCGCAGGATCGGACTCGACTGCCTCGTCACCCTCAACGGCCCCGATTTCGACCATCCATCATTCACCATTCAGGAACCCGCAGAGTTTATCCAAGCCATTGCACAACAACCTTGAGGCCCAAGAGGGCTAGCGAGCCGCAGAGGCTCAACCCACGACCCGGATCCTCGACCGTGTGCGTCACTGCGGCGATCACGGCACGCGGCGCAGAGCGCCACCAGGATGCGTGACACCAGGGACCGGAAAGCCGTTACTGCGAGCACTCACTGACCGCCAGCTCGCAGTCCGAGGAACCGGTCTCGCAGAAGTCCAAACAGGTGAAGAGCCGCCCTTCGAAGGCGGCATCCACCGCGACATGCCCGGATTCGGCACGCACCTCGAATCCGGGCTGGGAAGGCGGTTGGTGCTGCACCAGTGCAAGTCGATCGGCCGGGTAAGAGACGTCCAAGGCCACCTGCATGGGGTAGTAGCCGTCGAGAAAGCGGCGCATATAAGGGCCGTTGCGCAGCCGGTAACGCCCGTCGCCGAGAGCGAACAGGGCGCGGGTCTCGGCGCGGATGCAGAGTGTCGCCTCGGGCGTGATATCCGTGAGCTGGACCGAAGGCCCCTCCACCCAGGCACGCCCGATCCCGTGCGCGCTGACCACCTCCAGACTGCGGATCCGCTCGGCGCTGAAGAGGATCTGTGCCGCGCGGACCGCGTCGAGATTCTCGTGACACTGGGTCAGCTCGATCCATCCCTCGCGCAGACTCTCGGCCCCGATACGAATCCGATTGACGTGCCGATGGGTGTCGGCGGCACGTTCGGGTCCGACGAATCGAAGCTCGCCGTCACTGACCGCCGCGATACGCGCCTCGAGGTCCATCTCGGGCCAATCCTCTTCGTCCGCCAGCGCGGACTCGGTGAGCGCGAATCCTCCTGTCAGGCTCCACAACAGCAGCATGCAGGCCCAACTCGGCGCTCCGGATGGACGCACGCGCGCGGGGTTCCGCGATTCGGCGATCGGGATCATGGTCGGTGTCATGGATTGCAGCATGCTCGCTCCTCATCGCACGGGGACATCGAAATTGGTGTCGGGTTCGGGTTCGGGTTCGTTCGACGGAGTGTCACGCCACGTTTCCTCGAAAAGGTCGTGAAAGCCCTGCTCGCTCACGGAGGTTTTCAGCAGCGTGCGATTCCCCGACGCCGCACCCGTGATGGTCGTACTCAAGATATGTGAGAGCGGACTGAAGCAATCGAAACCCGTTCCCGTGTCGACAGACCAGACGACCGGTTGTTCGCTCACGATACCGCGCGCACGTGGTTTTTTCGTAAACCCGGGCGCGTCCCGCACCCGTCGGGGCATGGCGCGCCGACGAGGCGGATTGCCCCCGGCGAGGAAGTATCAGGCCGGCCCGGCGTGCGCGGGGCGTGCAATGCGCCGAAAAACCCGCGTGTGCTCGGTATATACTCCGCAAGCATGCCCGAACCTCATCCGGTCACCGGCCTATGCCCCGTGCAACCTTGCTGCGACAACGCCTGCTGCTGCTCTTCCTGGGCGGGATGCTGCTGCTGTTCTCGCCGCTGGTCATGCAGTTCGAGACGCTCGGGCGCTGGCTCGGGATCCCGGTCCTGTTGATCTATCTCTTCGTCACCTGGGCCGCGTTGATCGCCATCGCGGCCTGGATCGTGTCGCGCACACGCGATTGATCCGCGCGAGCACCGGCGCAATGATCAACGGCCCGCTGATTATCGGGATCTCGTTCGCCTACCTGGGACTCCTCTTCGCGGTCGCCTACTGGGCCGATCGGCGCGCCGAGCAGGGACGCTCGGTCATCGCGCGCCCGACGATCTATGCCCTCTCGCTCGCCGTCTATTGCACCGCCTGGACCTTCTACGGCAGCGTCGGACGCGCCACCGAGAATGGCCTGGGATTCCTGCCCATCTATCTGGGTCCCACCCTGATGGTGATCCTGTGGGGCTCGCTGCTGGTCAAGATGGTGCGGGTCAGCAAGGCCGAGCGCATCACCTCCATTGCCGACTTCATCGCCTCGCGTTACGGCAAGAGCCAGGTGCTAGGCGGCTTGGTGACCGTCATCGCCGTGATCGGCGTGGTGCCCTATATCGCGCTGCAGCTCAAGGCGATCGCCTGGAGCTTCACCATCCTGTCGCATTATCCGCAGGTCCGAATGCCGGTGCACGGCGACGGACCCTTTTGGGGCGACACCGCCTTCGTAGTCGCACTCCTGCTGGCCGCCTTCACCATCCTGTTCGGCACCCGGCATCTGGATGCGAGCGAGCGCCATGAAGGGCTGGTCGCGGCCATTGCCTTCGAATCCATCGTCAAGCTCGTCGCGTTTCTCGCAATGGGACTCTTCATCACCTTCGGTCTCCTTGGATTGGGCGGGCCGGCGTTGCCCCCGATCCCGGACAGCCCGCTGCTGCTTCCGTTGCTCGAGCCGAGCATCTCGCCCTTTGCCGACTGGTTCGCCATCTCCTTGCTGGCCGGCCTGGCCGTCATTCTGCTGCCGCGCCAGTTCCAGGCCGCGGTCGTGGAGAACAGCGACGAGCGCCATCTGCGCCGTGCCATCTGGCTGTTTCCGCTCTATCTGCTGCTCATCAACCTCTTCGTGGTCCCGATCGCCATCGCGGGACTCCTGACCTTCCCGGACGGCACGGTCAACGCCGATACCTTCATGCTGACCCTGCCGATCGCCTTCGAGCAGCCCTGGCTCGCGCTCCTGGTCTACATCGGGGGGCTCTCGGCGGCGACCGGTATGGTGATCGTGGAAACCATCGCACTCTCGACCATGGTCAGCAACGATCTGATCCTGCCCGCGCTGCTGCACCGCTGGCGCCGACGCCCGCCGGCCGCGGATCTCGGGCGTCTGCTGCTCACCATTCGGCGCGGCGCCATCGTGGTGATCCTCCTGCTCGGTTTCCTCTACTACTGGCTCGCCGGCGAGGCCTATGCCCTGGTCGGAATCGGTCTGATCAGCTTCGTGGCCGTCGCGCAGTTCGCACCGGCCGTGATCGGCGGGCTCTATTGGCGGGGCGGAACGCGCGAGGGCGCACTTGCGGGCTTGTTCGCGGGCTTTTTGGTCTGGATCTACACGCTCCTGCTGCCCTCGTTCGCGAAGTCCGGTTGGCTCCCGCCGGCCTTCATGGAATCGGGTCTCGGCGGGGTCGACATCCTGGCTCCGATGGCGCTGTTCGGCCTCACCGGCTGGAACGAGATCACACATGGTCTCTTCTGGAGCCTGACGGCGAACATCGGCGCCTTTCTATTCGTCTCCTCCCTACGCGCACCCAATGTCGCGGAGGCATCCCAGGCCGGGATCTTCGTGGATGCCTCGCGCCGCACCGCGCTCGCGAGCGCGCCGCTGTGGCGCGGGAGCGCCGAGATCGCGGAGCTGATGAGATTGGCCGAGCGCTTCCTCGGATCGGTACGCACCCGCGCGGCATTCATCCAGTACGCCCGATCGCGCGGCGCGGTCTCGCCCGAGGCGCTTCCGGCCGATGCTGAAACCGTCTATTTCGCCGAGACACTCCTCTCGGGGGCGATCGGCGGCGCCTCGGCCCGGGTGATGGTCGCCTCGGTGACCGACGAGGAGCCGCTCGGGCTCGACGAGGTGCTGAACATCCTCGACGAGGCATCCCAGATCCGGGCCTACAGCCGCCAGCTCGAGCAGAAATCACAGGCGCTGGAAGCCGCCACCGAGGAGCTTCGCGCGGCCAACATCAGGCTCCAGGATCTGGACCGCATGAAAGACGATTTCATCTCATCGGTCACCCATGAGCTGCGCACGCCGCTCGCCTCCATCCGCGCCTTCTCCGAAATCCTGTTCGACGACCCCGACATCGACCTCGAGCAACGGCGCCGCTTCCTCGGCATCCTGGTCAGCGAGACCGAGCGACTCTCGCGCCTGGTCAACCAGGTGCTCGATCTGGCCAAGATCGAGTCCGGCCATGCCGATTGGCGCACCGAGGTGGTGGAGCTTCAGACCGTCATCCACCAAGCCGTGTCGGCCACCGAGCAATATGTCGAGGAGCGCGGCTGCCGCGTCCATCTGGAGCTGCCCGGCGAGTCCGCCATGGTCTGGGGCGACCGCGACCGCATCGTTCAGGTGCTGGTGAACCTGCTGTCGAACGCCGCCAAGTTCGCCCCGACCGGATCGGGCGAGGTCTGGATCGGACTCGCGCGCGCCGACGCGGCCTGGCGGGTCTGTGTCGAGGACAACGGTTACGGCATCCCCGAGAGCGACCTGGAGCTGGTCTTCGAGAAGTTCCATCAGACCGCCCGGGGCGGCGCCAAGCCCGGGGGGACCGGGCTGGGTTTGCCCATCAGCCGTCGAATCATCGACAATCTGGGCGGTCGCATCTGGGCGGAAAGCGCGCCCGAAAAAGGTGCTACCCTTTGCTTCGAGCTGCCCGCCCATCCGGGTAACCCAACGGACCGTAGGCCTGACCATGAATAAGCGGATCCTGATCGTCGACGACGAGCCCAACATTGTCATCTCGCTTGAGTTTTTGATGATGCGCGAAGGACACGAGGTGCGCGTGGCGCGCGACGGCGAGGCCGGTCTGGCCGCCGTGCGCACGCATCGCCCTGACCTGGTGGTGCTCGATGTGATGATGCCCAAACTCGACGGCTTCGCCGTACTCGAAGCGGTGCGCGCCGATCCGGGGCTGGCCGGAACGCGAATCCTGATGCTGACCGCAAAGGGGCGCGATGCGGAGCAAAACAAGGGGCTCGCCCTCGGTGCCGACGCCTACATGTCCAAACCTTTCTCGACCCGTGACCTGGTCGACAAGGTCAAGGAACTGCTCGAACGCACCTGACGAGGACGGAGTAACCGCATGTCCGAGACCGAGCACCCGGTGAACGAAACGTCGGATCTCCCGGCCGCGGGAGGAACCGACCAGGATCTTCTGCGCAGCTTGGCGCGGCGACAGCCGTTGATCGTCGGCCCGGGGACCAGCCTGCGCGAGACCCTCTATCATTTCAGTCAGGATCATTTGGACGCCGCCGTCGTCTGCGATCCCGCGAGCGGCCTGCCCTTGGGCCTGATCCGGCTGCGCGACATGCTGCATGTGATCGGCTTCGAGGGCGGCGGGCTCGACGATCCTGTCGCCGTCCACATGATCGGCGCTCCACTCACACTCACCGCGGACGCACCCGCGCATCGTGCACGGGTCATGATGGCCAAGCGCGGTGCCGAGCACCTGCTCCTGACCGAGCATGACGGGCGTCTGTTCGGCCTGGTCAACCAAACCGACCTGCTCGGGCTGCGCGCCGGCGGGGCGGAGGTTCTGATCGCCGGCATCAAGTCGGCTCGCGACGTCGAGGCCATGGCGTTGGCCGCCGATCGGGTGCGGCGGCGCGGCGCGGAGCTCTTCCACTCCGGCATGGGCGTGGAGACACTCTGCTACTGGATGTCCGGTCTCAACGACCTGATCGCCATGCGGGTGATCGAGCTGATCGAAGACGAGTTCGACCTCCCCGCCGTGCCCTGGTGCTGGATGGCCTTCGGATCGGAGGGTCGCCTCGAGCAGACCTTCTCGACCGATCAGGACAACGGACTGCTCTTCGTGCCGCCGGACCCGGACAGCACCGAGTCGGTCCGTCAGTCCTTCCTGCCGTTCGCCCAAGCGGTCAACCAGGCGCTGCATTTCTGCGGCTTCGAGCGCTGCCGCGGCAACATCATGGCCGGCAACCCCGCTTGGTGCCTGAGTGCGGACGAGTGGCGCAAGCACTTCAAGACGTGGCTGCGCGAGCCCGAGCCCGAGGCCCTGCTCAACGCCGTCATCTTTTTTGATTTCCGCCCGCTCTACGGCAGCGACGAGCCGGTCGACCGATTGCGCGACTGGCTGAGCCGCACCGCGCCCGAGCAGACGCGCTTCTTCCACTGTCTGGCCGAGCAGGCGCTCGGCGTCGCCCCGCCGCTCGGCTGGGCCGGGCAATTCGCCTTCGATCGCAATCGGGACTTCCCGCACACCATCGATCTCAAAACCCAAGGCGCACGCTTCTTCATGGACGCCGGCCGGCTCTGGGCACTCAAACACGGCATCTGGGCGACCAGCACCGCCGAGCGTCTGCGCCTCGCCGGTGCGGCAAAACGACGTGACCCGGAGGAGATCGCCGCCGAGATCGAGTCCTTCCACTTGATCCAACGGTTCCGCATCCACCAACAGCTCACGACCAAGGACCCGGAGGCCGTCAATCGCGTCGACCCCGACGACCTCAACGAGCTGCACCGATTGATGCTCAAAGAAGCCTTCAAGCAGGCCAAAAAGCTACAGGCGCGAATCAAACAGGAATTCGCTTCGTAGGTTGCGCTGAGGCGAGTGCAGCACGACAGATGTGTCGAGACCGTTCGTTGTCGTTGTCGTTGTCGTAATCGTATGATGGTCGATTACGACAACGACAACGACAACGACAACGAAAATGATCTCGGACGGTCTCGGAATCGCTACACTGCACCATTAGCATCTCGCTCTGGACGCGGTTTAAGGGGTAAAGACCGCTGAGAGGACAACAACGACGAGCAGCAGCACCGTCTCCGTAATCTCGACGAGGGCACCGGCGGTATCTCCCGTGAACCCCTCGATCCGGTTCATCATGGTTCGGCGCGATAGCCCGAAGACCAGAAGGGTCACGGCGCATAGCCCGAGTCCGATCCAACCGGCGATCGCGATACAGGCAATCCCCGCAATCAGGGTTGCCGCCCACGCCGCGCGACGCGGCAATTGTGCCATCTGCTCGGAGGCCATCCCCCGGTCACGGGCATAGGGTGTGGTCAGCATCAGCAGCGGCAACTGTGCCCTTGCCAACAGCGGAATCAGCAGCAAAATCCAGACGGTGCCGCCGGCAATCAGGGCCTGGAGCCCGGCCCATTTGGCGATCAGGACGAGCCCGATCGCGGTCACGGCCGCAGGTCCGCAACGCGGGTCCTTCATGATCTCCAGGGTCCGCTCGCGGCTCGCAAGCCCGCCGACCCAGGCGTCTGCGCTGTCGGCCAGACCGTCCAGGTGCAACGCCCCGGTGGACCAGACCCAGAGGATCAGAACCAAGGCCGCCGCGACACCCGGATCCACGGATGCGAGCGCGGTCGCGGCCAAGGTCAGCAACACGCCCAACAGCCCACCGATCGCGGGATACCACGGCACCGACAGGCCCGAGAGTCGCGCCTCGAAGGGGCTCGGCTCGGGAAAGGGCAGACGCGTCAGGAGACGTCCGGCAAGCCAGAGCGGACGCAGGTCCACTCAGGGAGGCCCGTGGCGCATGAGACTGGGTCGCCCGGGAGACTCCGGCACGCGCAGGCGGGACAGACAGGCCGGGGGGACCTCGATCAGGAGCGATGCCTCGGACGGCATCCGCAGCACCTCGGCGAGGACGACCCGGATCACGCCGCCGTGCGTCACGGCCAAGGTGAAGGGCTCGCACTCATCGCACACCTGACGCCAAGTCGCCATGACCCGCTCGCGGAAGATCTCGAACGGCTCGCCGCCGGGCGGCGCGTAGCCGACCGGATCGTCCCAAAAGCGCGTCAGCTCCTCGGCCGGGATCTGGTGCGCGGCCATCCCTTCCCAAGCACCGAAACCACGCTCGCGCAGCCCGGACAGGATCACCAGGGGGATTTTGTTGCTCTCGGCGAGGCGCTGGGCGAACGCGCTGCAACGCCGCGACGGCGAGCAGACGACCCGCGTCCAATCCGGATTCACGGCGGTCGCACGGGTCATCTGATCCCAGCCTTCGGCACTGAGCGGGTCGTCGTGTCCGCCCCGAAAGCGCGCGCCGCCCTGCGCCTCGCCGTGGCGCAGCAGATCCACGAAGCGATCCTGCATCAGGCCTCGCTCACCCCGGCCTCGCCGAAGGTCGCCATCTGCTGGTGCAGCGTACAGGCCAGACGCAACAGGGGCACGGCGACGGCCGCACCGCTGGCTTCGCCGAGCCGTAGACCTAGATCCAGCAGCGGGTCGGCATCCAGCGCCGTCATGATGCGGCGATGTCCGGGTTCCGCGGAGCCGTGCGAGAACAGCAGCCAATCGCGCACCTCGGGTTGCAGGCGCACGGCCGCGAGGGCCGATGCGCTCACGATGAAGCCGTCGACCAACACCGGGAGTCCGCGCTGGGCGGCCGTGATGAAGGCACCGACCATCGCGGCAAGCTCGAAACCGGAGAGCCGGGCCAGCAGCTCCAGCGGGCTCCGATCGGAAGTGACATGCAATGCCAGCGCCTTGGTGATGACCTCGGCCTTGCGTGCGACCCCGGGCTCATCCAGCCCGGTGCCGGGCCCGACGAGCGCACCGGCCGGCAGATCCAGCAGCGCGCAGGCCAGGGCCGTGGCCGGGGTGGTATTGGCGATCCCCATCTCCCCGCAAATCAGCAAGCGCGCCCCGCTGTCAACGGCACGCTCGGCCGCGGCGCGGCCGGCATTCATGGCCGCGGCGAGCTGCTCGTCGGTCATGGCCGGCTCGCGCGCGATGTTGCCGGTTCCCGCGCCGATGCGCTCGGGGCGCACGTTTTGAATCGGCCCCGGATCCTCGACCGTCCCGAGATCCGTGATCTCCATGCGCGCATCCAGTGCACGCACGAGCACCGAGATCGCGGCACCGCCCCCGGCGATGTTGCGTACCATCTGGTTGGTCACGGCCTGCGGAAAGGCCGAGACACCCTCGGCCGCAACCCCGTGATCGGCCGCGAACAACAGGACCTGCACAGGATCGGGCGACGGTGTGGGGGTGCCCTGCAATCCGGCGAGCCGGATCGCGATCTCTTCGAGACGCCCCAGCGAGCCGCGTGGTTTGGTGAGCTGATCCTGCCGGCGCCGCGCCGCATCGGCGGCCATGGCATCGATCGGCAGACAGGGCTGGGTGATCCAGCGTAGACCTTCAATCATGCCGCTTCTCCTTTGAGCACGAGGGGCAGACCGGCGACGCTCAGGATGACCTGATCGCAGCGTGTAGCCAGATCCTGATGCAGTACACCGGCCAGGTCACAGAACCGACGCGAGAGATCGCCGAGCGGCACCACGCCCATGCTCGTCTCGTTGCCGACCATCACGAGGCGCCCGGGCGCCCGTGCAACGACATCGAGCAGCGCCCGGGTCTGAGCGTGCAGACCCGATTCATCCATTTTCATAAGCCAATTCGTCAGCCAGAGTGTAAGACAGTCGACCAGGATACAGCGATCGGGCGCACATTCGCGCGCCAGTACCTCGGCCAACAAGAGCGGTTCTTCAATGAGACCCCAGTCACGCGGGCGGCGTTCGCGATGCCCGGCAATCCGCCGGGTCATTTCGGCATCCCCCGCCCGGGCGGTCGCCACATAGACAACCGGCAATGCGCTGTCGATGGCCAGACGCTCGGCCAGGCGGCTCTTGCCCGAGCGCACCCCGCCGAGGATCAGGCTGCGTCCGCCCAGTTCGGAGCCAGGACCCAACGGATCTTCCGTGCTCAGAGTTCGACCCCTTTCTGCGCCATAATGCCGGCATCGAAGGCATGCTTGAGCGGGCGCATCTCGGTGACCGTGTCGGCGATCTCGATCAACTCCGCGGGCGCCGCGCGACCGGTGACGACTGCATGCTGATGGATCGGACGGTTCTGCAAGGCATCGAGAACCACGTCGAGCGGGACCAAGCGGAGCTTGAGCGCGATGTTGAGCTCGTCCATCACCACCATGCCGAAGGCCGGATCGGCGAGGAAGGCAGCGGCTTTGTCCCAGGCCGCCATCGCCGCGCGCCGATCCGCCTCGGCGTCCTGGGTCTCCCAGGTGAAGCCCTCGCCCATCACGTGATACTCGAGCTCGGGAAAGCGCCTGAAGAAGGCCTCCTCGCCGGTCGCGAAGCTGCCCTTGATGAACTGGACCACGGCGACCTTCATGCCGTGGCCCATCGCGCGGGCGACCATCCCGAAGGCCGAGGAACTCTTACCCTTGCCGTTGCCGGTATTGACGACCAGGACACCACAGTCCTGGTCCGCCCGCGCAATGCGGGCATCCACCAGCTCCTTCTGGCGCTGCATGCGCCGGCGATGGCGCTCCTGTGCGCTGTCGTCGGTCATTGCGAACGCGCACGCTCAGAGCGAGCACCGGGCAGGGCGCGCGCCAGGGTGAGATGAACGATCGCCGCCAGGCCCACGTAGACCATCAGATGCAGCAGGGTCGCGGGCATGTAGGTCGCGAAGCGCCCAAGCAGCTCAAGCGCACTCAGATCGGCGAAGCGACCGGAGAAGAGATAGAAACCGCCGCTGGCGAAGACCTCGGACAGGACACCGCCGATGAGCAGCGCGCCGAAGAGCAAGGGCAGGCTTTCCTTGGTCAACTCGAGACGACCGGCGGACCAGCGCCCCATCCCCCAGACCACGCCATAGGCCGGAACCAACATCCAATAGGCCGGAGTCAAACAGTAACCGCTGACACCGCCCCAGCCGATGGCGGTCAGGTCGATGACGGTCGCCAGACCGAACAGGGCCGGGAAGCCCCAAATCGAGCGCAGATACAGACCGGCAAGGAAGAAGACGGCCAGCGAGGCATCCGGAAGATGATGCGCCAGCGGGGCGAACTGCTGTCCGCGGGTCGCCGCCATGAGCGCGGCCAAGGCAAGGCCGATCAGAATACGGCTTCGAGCGTCGGTGATGGGGGTCATGAGGTCGAGTCTCCTGGTCGCGTCGCCGGGGCGACAATGTGGTGTTGCTCAAGTCCCGTGCAGCCATTGTAGGCGGTCGCACGGGGTGTCGAAAGCGGGTCGATTGCGGGGGAGCCTCCTGCCTCCTGCCTCCTGCCTCCTGCCTCCTGCCTCCTGCTTCCTGCCTCCTGCTTCCTGCCTCCTGCCTCCTGCCTCCTGCCTCCTGCCTCCTGCCTCCTGCTTCCTGCTTCATCCCGCCAGCCATCAGCCTTCGTCTATTCGCTGGTGGCTGGTGGCTGGTGGCTGGTGGCTGGTGGCTGGCGGCTGGCGGCTGGCGGCTGGCGGCTGGCGGCTGGCGGCTGGCGGCTGGCGGCTGGCGGCTGGCGGCGATTCTACGGCTCGTATCGCAAGGTCAGGTAAAACGCCCTCCCCGGCTGGTTGAACAGAAACGCGGTCTGGTAGTCCTCGTCGAGTGCGTTCTCCAGTCGCCCCTGAATCCGCACCGACGGGGTGAAGGCATACTCGGCACGCAGACCCAACAGGGTATAGCCGTCCAGGCGCTCGTTGTTGGCCAGGTCGTCGAAGCTACGCCCTGCGACATAGACACTCAGACCGGCCGACCAGCGCTCGAACTGGCGGTCGAGGTCGAGCTGAAGCATCTGCTCGGGGCGTCGCGGCAACAGATTACCCTGATTCGGGCCGTTCGAGCGGTTTTCGGGATCCAGCAGGGTGAGACTCGCGCCGAGATCCCACTCTTGGATTTGGACGATCCCGGACGCCTCGAAGCCTCGGATACGGGCCGAGGCAATGTTGGCCGGCGCGAACGTCGCCGCATCGAAGGCGATCAGGTCGTCGATGTCGGTCTCGTAGAGACTCAGCTCCCAGCGACCGAGCGGGAGGGTTCCGGTCAAACCCAGCTCGACACTGGCCGACTCCTCCGGGGACAGATTCGGGTTGCCGAATCCGGGATAGTAGAGATCGTTGAAGGTGGGTGCCTTGAAGGCGGTGCCGTAGGACAGCGACACGCGAATCCCCTGATCGAAGAGATAACCCCACGCCAGATTGCCGGTCGTCTGTCCACCGAACTGCTGGTAGTCGTCGTATCTGAGGCTGGCGGCAAGCTCGTTCGCGCCGATGGAGCCGAGATACTGTCCGTAGACGCCCGTGTTGCTGCGCGAGTCGTCCGTGTAGTCCACCGTGCCCGCGACGCGGTCGACCTGATAGTCCAGACCCAAGGTGAAGAGCTGGTCCGGGATCAAGGCGAGATCGTTCTGGATCCCGAAGCTGTCGCGCTCGGTCTCGAAGCTGTCGACGAAGCGCTCGGGGACGAAGGCGTCCGCATAAAACGCCCGGTATGTATCCTGACTGCGACCGGCCGAGAGGATCAGGGTCCAGGCATCGAGCGGACGCAAGGTGCCCTCCACGCCGAAGACCTGCTGCTCGGAGCGCGAGAGGTTGCCCGAGAAGATGGAGCCATCGAAGTCGGTGCGGTTGTCGGAGGTGAGGAGACTGAAATCGACCTTGGCCTGGTCGCTGAACTCATAACCGGCACGCGCACTTAACCCCAGATTGCGATAGCCGTCGCGATCCGGCTCGTCCACGCCGCAGCCGGCGAAGGGAAAGGCGCGGCCCTCGCAGGCGTCGATCCCGTCGGTCTGCTCCATGTTGGCGCCGAGGTCGAACCAGCCACGCTCGCCGCCGCCCGAGATGCCGCCCGAGATGCTCGCGGTGTCGAAGCTCCCTGCACCGACGCTGAAGCGCGGTCGCAATTCGCCGCCGCCGCGGCGCGTGAAGATCTGGATCACACCGCCGATCGCCTCCGAGCCATAGAGGCTCGAGCGCGGGCCGCGGACCACCTCGATACGCTCGATCTGAGCGATCGGAAGATCCTGCAGGGGCGCGGTGCCGAGGGTCGCCGACCCGACCTTCACGCCGTCGATCAGGACCAGCACATGACCGGCATTGGTCCCGCGCAGAAAGAGCGACGCGGGCTGACCGGCCCCGCCGCTGCCCGAGATCGAGACACCCGGCAGGCCGCGCAGCGCATCCGGAACCGAGCGAAACTGACGGCGCTCGATCTCGTCGCGATCGATCACGCTCACGGAGGCCAGGGTTTGGCCTTCGGTCTCCGGCGTTCGCGTCGCCGTCACCACCAAGGGGTCGAGGATCAGGGTCTGCGTGTCCGCGTAGACAGGCAAACCGAGGGGCAGCGACACAGCCGCCGCCATAACAGGAAATCTCATCGACAAACTCCGACAGAGGCCCGAGCGCACCCGCATGGGCCAACAGAAGAAGGGGTCGAGAGAACGACGTCGGGCGAGAGCGGAGCCGTAGACATGCGACGGGGCCGGCATCCCGGCCGGCCGCCCCGCGCGACCCCGGTTCGAGGCTCCGTTCGATCACTCGAAGACGACACGGGCCGACGTCAGGTCGGCCCGTGCACGCATGCGAGACACATCGAAACGGTCCCCGATCATCCGGCCGGTCTCCGGGCTTACGAGCGGGATCGGATCCCGGACGCGGCGCCTTCCCGTGATGACTCACAGTGGCATTTCGCCGCGTCTTGACTCGTCTACCGTTGCGGGGGCAGCGCCGGCTTTGCGGGTCCCGAGGGCACCGCGCACCGACTTCCCGTTTAACCCCGAAGGCGAAAGCCTTCGAGGCACCGGACAATCAACGCGGGACTGTAGGGTTTTCGCGAGCGCCACGTCAATGTGTCGACACGCGACCCGACATCAAAGCCTGACCTGGATCAATCCAGACCCTGTCCTCGGCTGACTCACGACGCACTCAAGCGGTGTTGCCCCCGCGCGCTCGAGGCGCTTAAACCGCGCCCAGCGCGGTATGCGATGTTTTTGGATGGGACCGGCCACGGCAGACTTGACGACCGCTGGAGGCGGCGCGGTTTAAAATATTGAAAAACATTAAATTTTAAACCGCGCCCCACCGAGATCGAGGACATCTCCGAAGCCAAACACACCATGAAAACAACGCATATCGCTCTTGACGCGGTTTAAACCCCGAAGACGGTGCCGATCAAGTAGGCGGTATAGCCGACGTAGCAGGCCAGAAGCAGCATGCCTTCGACCCGGTTGATTCGACCCGGACCGCGGAACCCGTAGCCGATCACGAACAAGGACAGCGTGAGCAGCCCCATCACCATCATGTCGCGTGAGATGACCTCCGGCGGCACGAGCATCGGATGGATGGCCCCCGCGATCCCGACCACGGCGAGCGTATTGAAGAGATTCGACCCGATGATGTTGCCCAGGGCGAGATCATGCTCGCCCTTGCGCGCGGCGATGACGGAGGAGGCCAGCTCCGGGAGCGAGGTACCCACCGCAACGATCGTCAGACCGATGATGAGATCGCTCACGCCCAAGGCATGGGCGATCTCGACCGATCCCCAGACCAGCATGCGCGAGCTGATGATCAGGAAGACCAAGCCAACGCCCAGCCAAATCAAGGCTCGGCGCAGCGGCATCCGCGCCTGATCGAGCTCCTGCGTGACCTCCCCGGCCAAGGCATCCGAGCGTTCTCGCAGACCTTGCCAGATGGTCCAACCCATCAATGCCGCAAAAACGCCCAGGAACGCCCAAGCGTCCATGCGGGTCAGCTCGCCGTCCATGAGCAACACCACGGCGAAGAGGGTGACACCGGCAAGGATCGGCAGCTCCTTGCGGAGCACGCTGGAGTGAACCGCGATGGGGCTGATGATCGCGGTGAGACCCAAGATCAGCGCAATGTTGGTGATGTTCGAGCCATAGGCGTTGCCGAGCGCAAGCCCGGGGTTGCCCTGAAAGGCCGCAATCGCCGAGACCACCATTTCCGGGGCCGAGGTGCCGAACCCGATGACGACCATGCCGATCAGCAAGGGCGGCATCCCGAGATGCTTCGCGGTCACCGCAGCGCCTTCGACGAAGCGATCGGCACTCCATAGAAGCAGCGCCAGACCGAGGACGACCGAGAGTGATGCTAGGACCATAAGACGCGTGACGCCTCGAACGTGTGATGTGGGGATTCAAAGGAAGCGGAGTCTACAACGCCGACCGAGGCATGCGAAGCAGCGCAGCAGCGCAGCAGCGGCCGATGAGGAGCTCTCCATCCGCAACGCACTCGAGCACCCTCGCAACGACAAGGTCTTGCGTCGCTTGCGCTGCATCCCCCGGATGGTTACCCTGCGCGCATTTTCGTAATCCCGTAGTCATCGCATGGTCGTTTTACCCGAGGGCGCCGACCGCTCCGGAGCCCTTCAGCTCCACCCCGACCGATGCCCCCGCCGGGTGCACCGGATCCTCCGTTGTCGAGGGACACCCCGTTGAAAATACTTCCCAAGCACTCGCTCAAGGCGTGGGTCGAACGCCTGCGTGACACCCACCGCGTCGTGGCGCCTCGAGAGACCTACGGTCAGTACATCTTCGAAGAGATCGAGAACGCGGACGACCTGGTGTTCGATTACCACACCAGCGTTCTCCCGCCCAAGAAGTACCTCCTGCCGCCGCGCGAGGATCTCTTCGCCTTCAACGCGAAGACGATGGAGATGTCGCCGCTGATCGAAGAGATCCAGCCCACGGTGATCATGGCCCTGCACACCTGCGACCTGCACGCCATCACCCTACTGGACAAGATCCAGGGCACCGGCCACACCGATCAGCACTATCAAGCACGCCGGCGCAAGACGACCCTGGTCAGCATCGAATGCCTGAAACCCTGCATGGACCACGCCTTCTGCAAGAGCATGGGCACGTTGGCCGTACCCGAGGGTTTCGACATTCACCTCACCGATCTGGGCGATCGCTATGCGGTGGACATCGGCTCGGAGCAGGGCGAGCAGTTGATCGAGGGGCTGAGCCTGTTCTGGGAGCCTATCGAGGCCGACTACGAGCGCGTGAACCAGGTGATGGCCGGGAAGTGGCCGAACTTCGATTATCGGCTGGACTGCGACGTGACGGATCTTCCGGATCTGCTTGCGGCCAGTCAGGACAGTGCGCTCTGGGACGAGGTCGGCGACACCTGCCTCGCCTGCGGTCAATGTACGAAGGTCTGTCCGACCTGTTACTGCTTCGATGTGCTGGACGAGATCGATCTGAAGCTCGAGCACGGCAAACGCGTGCGTGTCTGGGATTCCTGCTTGATCGAGAAATTCGCCGTGGTCGCCGGCGGACACAACTTCCGCAGCTCCCAAGCGCGACGACTGCGCCATCGTTTCCTGCGCAAGGGCAAGTATCAATTCGAGTCCTACGGTCTGCTCGGATGCGTGGGTTGCGGACGCTGCGCGCTCTCGTGTCCGGCCCACATCACGCCGATCGGCCTGCTCAACACCCTGGCCGAACGCCGCCGGCCCGCCACCGAGGAGGCCTCGTCGCGGTCATGACCACACTCCTGCGCGAAACACTCACCCATTCGTCCATCTACATGCCGACCCCGGCGCGCATCGTCGAGGTCGAGCAGTTCACCGAGGTGGAGAAGTGGTTCCATCTTGAGCTGCCGAGCGGCTTCACCATCGCCCACAAGCCGGGGCAATTCGTCGAGGTCTCGATCCTGGGGATCGGCGAGGCTCCGATCAGCATCTGCTCCTCGCCCGCGCGCAGCAACGGCTCCTTCGAGCTGTGCGTGCGTCGGGTCGGGAAGCTGACCGATGCGCTGCATCGGCTGGATGTCGGCAGCATGATCGCGGTCCGCGGACCCTTCGGGCACGGATTCCCGATCGACCGCTTCCACGGCAAGGACATCATCTTCATCGCCGGCGGGCTCGGGCTCGCACCGCTGCGCTCGCTGATCACCGAGGTGCTGGACGAGCGCGGCAAGTACGGGCGTGTGGCCCTGCTCTACGGGGCGCGCACGCCGAACGACTTTCTGTTCCCGGCCGACCTCGCGGCCTGGGCGGACCGCGAGGATGTCGAGTGCCATGTCACGGTGGACCGTCCGAGCGAGGGATGGGACGGCCCGGTGGGCGTCATCACCACCCTGCTGCCGAAGGTGAAGTTCCCGGCACGCAATACGGTCGTCGCGATCGTGGGGCCGCCGGTCATGTATCGCTTCGTCCTCGACGAGCTGCTCGCCGCCGGGATCGCCGAGGGCAATATCTGGCTGAGCTTCGAGCGGCAGATGAAATGCGGGGTCGGCAAGTGCGGGCACTGTCAGATGCATCACATCTACACCTGCCAGCAAGGCCCCGTCTTGTCGTACGCCGAGGTCAAGAACCTCGAGGAGGCGTTGTCATGAAGCCGAAGGTCGCCTTTTTCGAGTTCACGAGCTGCGAAGGCTGCCAGCTCACCGTCCTCGACACCCTGCAACGCCATCCCGAGCTCCTCGAGGTGATCGAGATCGTCCAGTTTCGCGAGGCGATGAGCGAGCGCAGCGACGACTATCAGATCGCCTTCATCGAGGGCTCCTGTACGCGAGCGTCCGACGAGGAGAAGATCCGCGAGATCCGCACGCAGGCGCAGATCGTCATCGCGGTCGGCGCCTGCGCCCATCTGGGCGGCATCAACGCCATCCGCAATCGCATGCCGCTGGAGAACGTGCGCGAGTACGTCTACGGCGAGAAGAAGGACTGGTTCGAGACCTACCCGGCCCGTCCGCTGAGCGCCGTGATCAAGGTCGACGCCGTGATCCCGGGCTGCCCGATCGACCGCGACGAATTCGCCATGGCGGTCACCCATCTGTTGCAGGGCCGCATGCCGGCCATCCCCGATTACCCGCTCTGCATCGAGTGCAAGCTCACCGAGAACGTCTGCATGTTCCTGCGCGGGCAGACCTGTCTCGGACCCATCACGCGTGCCGGCTGCGACGCCATCTGCCCGTCCTGCGGGCAAGGCTGCGAGGGGTGTCGCGGGCTTATTCCCTCGCCCAATCTGGGGGCGATCAAGGATGCACTGCGCGAGCGAGGCATGACCGAAGAGCAGATCGATGCCCGATTGTCGCTGTTCCTCACCTATCAAACCATGCAAATGGAAGGAGTGACGCCGGCATGAGTACGCTCAAGGTCGATGTTCATCATGTCACACGCGTCGAGGGGCACGGCAACATCGTCGTGGATGTCGAGAACGGCGAGCTGACCCAATGCGATCTGCAGATCGTCGAAACGCCGCGCTTCTTCGAGGCGATGCTGCGCGGTCGCGCCTACGACGAGGCATCGCACATCACCTCGCGCATCTGCGGGATCTGTGCAGTCGGGCACGCGACGGCCTCCCTGCGTGCGACCGAGCAAGCGCTCGGCGTCACCCCCAGCCTGCAGACGACACTGCTGCGCAAGCTGAACTTTCACGGCGAGATCCTCGACAGCCACGTCCTGCATATCTACATGCTGGTGGCACCGGACTATCTCGGCCTCGGCAGCGTGATCCCGCTGGCCAAGAGCGCGCCGGATATCGTGCTGCGCGCATTGCGCATGAAGCAGCTTGCCGGGGATCTCTGCGCGACCCTCTGCGGACGCCATACCCATCCCATCTCCATGACGGTCGGCGGCTTCACGCAGTTTCCCAAGCCCGCGGAACTGCGCGCCCTGCGCGAGCGCCTGGTCGCCTCGCGTGCGGACTGCGACGCGACGATCCAGCTCCTGCAGGGTCTGGAGTTCCCGGCATTCGAGCGCGACACCGAATATGTCGCACTGCATCGGGATGACGAGTACTGCTTCATCGACGGATCCATCGCCAGCAGCGACGGCGGGATCCGGCCACTCGACGAGTATCGCGAGGTGACCAACGAGACCATCGTCGCGCATTCATCCGCCAAGCACACCCGCCATCGGCGCGAGTCCTACATGGTCGGGGCGCTCGCGCGCTTCAACATCAATTACGATCTGCTGCACCCCCGCGCGCAGGCCGCGGCTGAGGTACTCGGGCTCCACCCCAAGACGATCAACCCCTACCTGAATGCGGCGGCCCAGGCGGTCGAGGTCGTCCATTGCACGGAGGATGCGATCCTGCTGATCGACCAGTTGCTCGACCTCGGGATCAAACCCGAAGAGCCGGCCGCGCCGACGCGCATGTCGGGCGAAGGTGTCGGCGCCGCCGACGTGCCGCGCGGGACCCTCTTCCATCACTACAGGATCGAGGACGGGACGATCGTCGGGGCGAACTGCATCATCCCGACCGGGCAGAACCTGGCGAACATCGAGCTGGACATGCGCGCGCTCGTCCCCGGGATCCTCGACCGGACGCAGCAGGAGATCACCCTGGCGCTGGAGATGCTGGTGCGTGCGTACGACCCCTGCATCTCTTGCTCGACGCACATGCTCGACGTGAAGTTCGTTTAAACCGCGTCTTCGAGTGACATGCATTGACCGGCGCCGGCTCGCGGACGCGCAGAGACAAACGAACGTCGGAGTCGACGCGGTTTAAATGTGATGGATTTTTTGCTGAACTGCGTTATGCCGAGGGTCCAGGGAATTCGCTTTTCTCTTCACGACGCCGTTGGTCCTACCCAGCCTCTCGGCCTGCTCGTGACAAGGCTCCTGCGGTGTCACGCAGCTCCCGGCGCTCCGCCCCGAGCGCCGGCGTGGCCGCAAGGATGACAAAAGCCCCCATGACCACGCTCATCTTGGCGTTGGGCAATCCATTGCGCGGAGACGACGGGGTCGGCGCGGCCGTCTTGGACGCCCTGCCCGCCTTACCCGCGGGCGTGACGGGCCTGGATGGCGGCACACCCGGGCTGGGATTGGTCCTGAGCCTGCAGGGCTACGATCGCGTCATCATCGTCGATGCGGCCGAGATGGGCGAGGCGCCCGGGACTTGGCGACGCTTCACCCCCGACTGCCTGCGGACCCCGAACTCGGACCTGCGCGGAACCCTGCACGATGCCGGTCTGGCCGAAGCCCTTGTGCTGGGCGAGGCGCTCGGGGTGCTCCCCTCCGAGATCATTATCTTCGGAATCCAGCCGGAAGAGATCGGTTGGGCACCCGGCTTGACGCGGGCCGTCGCCGCGGCAATCCCCGGCCTCTGCGAGGCCATCACGGGTCTCGTGGCGCTCCAGCCGCGTCAAGCCGCAGGCGACGGTTATCTCAAGGCATCGATGCCGGCACCGAAGTTGACGTGAAACGCCGACCCGTCCATGACCAGGGCCGGCACGGACTTGACGCCGAATGCCTCCGCCTCGTCCAGGCGCGCGCGGTCGGTGCCGAGATGAACAACCTCGACCTCATACCTTGCGGGGTCGATGGCGTTGGCTAAACTTTGCTCGGCCGCGATGCAGACAGGGCAACCGGCATGATAGAAGATCGCTTTGCTCTTCATCCTGGTCTCCGTTTTGATGGGTAGCCAAGGCGGGATGCCGAAGCCTGACTTGGATAGTAGGAGCAACAGGACCGCTCGAATAGCGGGCACTTTTCGGTAAGCCGGGCACCTTTTGGTGTAATTTACTGATTTTAAAACGCGTCTCCGCTAAGGGGCCGTGGATGCACCAAACCTCAAGCTCACTCGAAAATAAGCATTTCGCTCTGGACGCGGTTTAAAGACAATGAAAGAAACAGCCTCGCCACTGCGCTCGACCTACAAGAAACTCGAAGACGTGGTCGGCTGCAAATGGTCGGTCTCGGTTCTGCAAGCCGTCGGCGCCGGCATCGCGCGACCCGGAGCACTGGAACGTCATATCGACGGCATCTCGACCAAGGTCCTGTCGGAACGGCTGCGCAAACTGACCCACTACGGCTTGCTGTCCAAGCAGGTCTTTGCCGAGTCCCCGCCGCGCACGGAATACGGACTGACCGAAAAGGGGCAGAAACTGGTGAGCATCATCGATCAGATCAGGACGCTCGACTCGGTATCCGAACCGGCCGAGCAACGCGATCCGCCGAACGGCTAGGGCAGTCTCTGCCGTTCGGACAGCGTCTAAACTGATGGCATGGATCTACTCTCCGCCGCCATCCTGCTCGCCATCATCATGGACCCCCTGGGGAATATCCCGGTGTTCCATTCGCTGCTCGGACGTTATCCGCGTCCCCGGCGCATTCGGATCATCGGGCGCGAGCTGCTGGTCGCCTACCTGGTGCTGCTGGCTTTCCTGGCTGCAGGCAATGCGGTCCTGCATTACCTAGGGCTGAAGCAACCGGCGCTCGGCGTGGCGGGCGGCGTGGTGCTTTTCATCATCGCACTGCGGATGGTCTTTCCGGATCAAGAGGCGGCCGAGCGGCGCGAGCTCGACGAGGAGCCTTTCATCGTCCCGCTGGCGGTACCCATGATCGCCGGACCCTCTGCCCTCGCCGCGGTGCTGCTGCTGGTGAGCCGCGAGCCCGATCGGTTCTGGACTTGGTTTGCGGCACTCACCGCCGCTTGGTGCGTCAGCGCCGCGATCCTGTTGGCCTCCGGGCTCCTGATGGAGAAGCTGGGACCGCGTGCGCTGCGGGCGCTGGTCCGACTCACCGGGATGCTGCTGATCATGATGGCGGTGCAGATGCTGATGGATGGAGTCGCCGTCTATGTCGAGGAGATGCTCGGCGCAGGCTGACAGGCCGACGGCCTCCTGCCGTCGGCTTCGTTTCCGAGTCCGAGCGTTGGGCAAACAGAAGCGGCCTAGCGGGCGTGGGTTGTGCGATCTCGACGTAGACCGGCACGGCAATCTCTTCGATGCGCTCGCGAATCTCGACCAACTGTGCGGCACCGGTTTGCGGATGGACCTCCAGTTTGCGGCGCTCGGCCCAGGCGTAGGCGTGGTCGTGGTGATCCACGTAGCACAGCAAGAGACTCCCCGCGGCCCGATGGACAATCAGGCGGATATCGCCGCTGACCCGGACCGACCAGAAGTTCTTATCCCGCGCCTTGTCGAGTTTGTGGAACGAAGGGCCGGGGTTGGCCGGGTTGATCTGCAAGTCGAACGCGGTGGTCTTGACGGCCTTCTGCTCGTCGCCCGCGAGGCGGGCGAGACTGTCGGTGAAGGTGTCGGCGATGCGGAAGTTCAACGATCAAACCCTACGCAGGATAGCCGCCGACGCATCCGACCAATCTGTCCAGGATCCAGGCGTCAAGGCTCTTCTGCTCACGCGTCGCCGCGCGGATCATCGCGGTTTGCAGTTCCGGGGCGATATCCAACACCAAATGCCCCGCGTCCGGGCGATCGGGATCCTTTCCCTGCTCTGCGCAGAAGTCCAGATAGACATCAATCGAGGCTTGAAACTCACGCTTGACCTCCTCCGCGCTGGTGCCCTGGAAGGTGATGACGTCGCGCGCATTGATGACCTCACCGTGAAACAAACCGGCCTCGTCATCGAGAGCAACGCGTCCGATATAGCCTTTGTATTCCATCATGGCGTGATACCTGCGTCGGATAAAAAGTCGGCGGGCGAACGTGATCGGTCTGCCCGGACAGGTTCGCATTGTGGCCGCCGGCTTTTCCCATGCACGTCATCTTGCAGGGCATCGATCGAACCGAGATCGTCTGCGGCGAGGGCGATGATCGGCAGCTTTCGGGCACCCTGGCAGCGTTCGCGCAACGCAAGTCGGTTCGCGTCCACGCCGATGTCCGACTGCCCAATCCTATCCATCTGCTGATGACGCCGGCAACCGACGCTGGACCGGCTCAGCTGATGAAGGGGCTACGCCGACGCGATCCAGCAGGATATGGTGAAGGATCGTCGAGACATGTCCATCGGTGGCTTCGTCCCAGGTCGTCGACGCGTTCAAGACTAGAACGCGACAATAGTCGGTCGGCGCACGTGGCCCGGCGCTTCTCTGGCCGACCGAGGACTGAGCAAGCGGATACCAATCAACTCGATCTGCCAGCCTAGCCGGGAAACCGTGGTCCGTCCCCTGTTTGTTTACATGAGTCGGACGAAGACGGCCTCGGCGTGCGCGAGCCGGTCCTTAATGGACTTAAGCCGGGCGTCCAGTTGCCCGCGGTCCTCCAGCAGTGCGCGGTAGGTCCGGGCGGCGTCCTGCCACTGCGCCAGTTCCGCATCGGCGAGAACGTCGAGATCCCGTTCCCGATCGGACTCCGGCGCTTGGCCGCCGGTGATGCAGTCCCAAAAGGCCAGACACGCCGGCACCAGCGCATTGGTCAGAAACGGCTCGTCGCGTGCGAGGGCGAACTCCAGCGGCGGGGATCCCGACAGACAGGGGTCGAAGACCAGCCACCCGCGTGGTGCCTCGGTGACGAAGAGCTGAAACTGAAGCTGCACCCAGGCGAGCCGGTAGGCGGTCGCCCGTTCGCGCTCACGACCGAGCCGTCGGTAGGTCCGCTCGGTCGGTACCTTCAGCTCGACCGGCTCGCCGTCGTCGTTCAGACCATCGAGCGAACAGCGCAGGGCGGGATGCTCGCTGGACTCGGCACAGAGCCGCAGGAGCAGTGTCCCGTGGCGGTCCTCGAAGCCCCGGCGGACCTGATCCTCCAGGGCGATGCCGCGCTGTACACAGGGCTTATTGGAGAGATCCTCGGGCGCGACCACCCCGGTGCGCTCGGCCCAAAGGCGCCAGAGTGTCTTGTAAGGCGAACGCCCGAGAATGACCGGCGCTTCGGACGCGGTGACGCCTTGGGAGCGCCATGCCTCCCACGCCGGGGTGCGTTGTTTCAGGGAAATCAGTTTCATGACGTGCTCCTGAATCGACGGGGCACGGTCGCCCGTCGGGGCAACCGGCCCCGTCGGGGTAGATGGGATGGCGGCTACGCGGCCTGCGCCTGAATGGACGCGGCGGCAGCCTTGCCCAGTTCATCGAGCGCGAAGCCGAGCTGTTCGCCGGTGAAACGCTCGTGCAGGTAGTCTTCGGCCTGTGCCCAGGCGCCTGCACCCGCGGCCCGTTCGATGAGCTTGGCGAGCTTGTGTTTGAAGGCGGCATCCAGCGCCGTCGTCGGGGGTGCCGGTTCGGGTTCCGGTTCCGGCTCGGCGGTCGGGACATCGAGCACGGGGCGCTCGGGAGTGCTTTCGCGGATCGGAACCACGTCATCGGGTTCGATGGTCTTGCCCGCCATCTCCTCGGCCGTGTAGCTCGCCTCCTCCGGGAACGCAGCTCTGAGACTGGCGGCCTTGGCGCACTTGAGCAGTTGCCCGCGTGGACGCTTGATCCACATGGCGGTCGGTACCTCCCCGCCGGCCAGGCGCGCGTAGGTCTCCTCCCAGAAGACCGTTTCGGTAAAGGCGCAGCGCACGCCGTTGACCAGCCGATAGACGGTGACCTCCGCCCATGCGGGGAAGGTGACCTCGACGCGGGCATCCTGCCAGCCGTGCTCGGTCTTGGCCCGCCCCTGAAAGAGCCGCGTGGTTTCGGGGCCATAGCGTGCCGGATCCAGACCGGCCCATTGACCGGTACGGGCTGCGGTGATCTGGACCTCGTTGATGCCGGGCCAGACGGTCTCGACCTCGTGACCGAGGGCGCGGCTGTACATCGGAACCACATGCACGGGGCGCTTGAGGACATCGAGCCCACGGGCTTGGCAGTAGCGGACCGCCAAGAGGATGCCCTCGGCGGTTTTGGCACTTGTTGTCGCTCGCTTTATTTCACCGGCCGATTCCCGAATTGTTTCGCGCGGAATGCTCGCGGTTTTCCCGCACTGATCACCCCGGTGGCGCAGTGTCGGCAGGTGGAGGAGTGCGAGGAGCCCGAGGAGCGCGAAGGCGGTGTGTGGAGTGCGTCGCGGCGGTGTTCGACGCGCCCGGGTCGGGCGCCTGTAGGGAGGGTGCCCGGCGGGTGGCGACCCGCCGGGCAAGGGTCGCTCAGAAGGGCAGCGGATCGTCGAAGTCGTTCTCGAAGAGGTCCAGTTGGGTGACGGCGTCGGGCGGCGGGTCCGGATCCGGATCGGTGTCCTCGCCGTAGAGCCACTGCTGCACGGCCGCTCCGTAGCGCGCCTGGATCTGCACGAGCAGTTCATCCAAGCAATCCTGGACGGCCCAAGCCTGCTCGGGCGTCCAGTCCTCGGGCAGGAGGATGGTGAAGGGTTCGGGGAGCCGGCTCATGGGGCGACCTCCTCGCGGGCAGTCTGCACGTGCTCGGCGGTGACCTGGCGGGCCTGTTCCAGGGCCGCACCGGTGAGCGCGTAGTGGGCCAGACGATTGACCTTGCGGGGCATGCCGCGGGTGGCCTGGAACAGCGCCTCCACGGCGGGTGGTTCGAACAGCGGCAGCTCGCAGCCGGCCAGGCGCAGACGGTGGACGAGGTAGTCGGGCAGCTCCTCGCGGGTCAGCCCGGTCACGTGATGGCGTACCACGATGCGCTGGGCGAGCGACTCGTGCACCGCCATGCTCAAGCGCCGGCGCAGCTCCGTGAGTCCCACCAACAGCAGACACAGGCGATTCTCCGAATCCATCTGATAGTTGGTGAGCAGACGCAGATCCTCGAGCACCTCGTTGCGCAGATGATGGGCCTCGTCGATGATCAGGACGGGGCGTTGCTTGGCCTCCAGACTCAAGCGGGTGATCTCGGTGCGGATGGTGCGGAAGGCCGCCGCGCGGTTGCGCTCCACCGGCAGGCCGAGCTCCCAGCCGATGGTCTTGTACATGTCCATCACGTTGCCGGTGGACAGCGGAATGTAGAACACCCGATAGAGTCCCGGATGCAGATCGGCGGCGACCTTGCGGCAGACCGTGGTCTTGCCCGAGCCGGCCTCGCCGGTGATCAGGCCGATGGCACGCAGCTCCAGCAGATGCTTCAGACGTGCGGCGGCCTCGGTGAGGCTGGCGGCGGCGAACAGCGCATCCGGCGGCGGGGTCAGATCGAAGGGAAAGGCCGTGAGGGCGAAGTGTTTGCGGTACATCAGCGGCCCTCCAGGGTGTCGGCATCCGCCTCGGGCAGTTCGCGCAGGCGCAGCGCCGAGGGTGCGGGCTCGGGGACCGGTCCGTCCACGGCCAAGGTGCGCGAGGGACGATCGCGTTTGACGAAACAGTTCGCATACGTCTGGACCGGACGGGCCGGGTCGTGCGCGCGGCCCTCGAAGCAGACCTGAATCGGCCGCTCGGGCGGTGCGTCCGGATCGTAGCGCAGGGTGATGTTCTCCCCGACCAAGGCGGCGTCGACCTCGTAGACCACCCCGTGGAGGCTGACCGTGCGGTCCTTCTGCACCTTGCGCACCGCCTCGTGCAGGAACAGATCCGCCAGGTCCAGGCCGGGCTCGGGAAAGCGCACCGCGGCCCCGGTGCGCGCCCACTGCTCGAGCGGCGTGGCGCCGTCCAGGCCGCGATGCGGGGTGTGGTGATACTCGCCCTCGATCCAGCCGGCGAGGCGGCGGTTGAGCGCCGCGAGGCTGGCGGTATCGGCATCGGTCAGCCGGGTCAACAGCTGCGCACGGACCGTTTTGAACCAGCGCTCGATCTTGCCCTTGCCTTGCGGTTGATAGGGCCGGGCATGGATCAGCGCGATGCCGAGCTTGGCGCAAACCAGGGCCAGCTGCTTGGAGCGATAATTGGCGCCGTTGTCGACATAGAGCTTCTGCGGCAAGCCACGGCGCAGGATCGCCTGCGCGAGCACCGGCAGAAAGGTCCGGGTGTTCTCCGAGAGGGCGAAACTCGCGTAGGGAATCACCCGGGTCGCATCGTCGATGAAGGCGATCAGGTAGGTCTTGCGTTTGACCCGCTCCCCGACCACCACGGCCGGACCGTGCATGACGTCGCTCATCCACAGCTCCCCGGCCTGCTCGAAGGCAAAGCGGCGCCGGTCCTGCGTCTGACTCGCCGTCTTGGCCGTGTCCATCAGGCCATGACGGGCGAGCAGGCGATGCACGGTGGAGGGCGGCAACGGCAGATCGGGCGGGACCTCGGGGCGCCGGCGCACCGCGCGGATCACCAACTGCACCGACAGCTGCGGGTTGGCCTCCTTGGCGGCGAGCAGCGCCTCGACCACGTTCGCGGGCAGGCGGCGCACCTGACCGCGATCGGCACGCGGCTTGGGCAGAAGGGCCTCGAAGCCGCCGCGCCGATAGGCCTTGAGCCAATCGCGGATGGTCTCGGCGGCGACCCGGGTGCGGGTGCTGCCCGGAATGGCGTAGTCGCGCTCGGCCTTGGTCTGGATCGCCTCGTAGAGGCCTTTCTCTTCCTTGGGCCACTGCACGAGTTCGGCAATCACCCCGTAGCGAAACAGGGCGATGTCGTGCTGAAGATCGGTCTGCGGATCGGTCATGGACGGGCGCTCCGGATCACGCAGGCGGTTTGCCTGCGCCGCCGACCCTACGCCGGGCAGCCCGGCGGGTCAGGCCCCGCACGGTGTTGGAGGCGGGGGAGCGCACTGCGGCCCCGGCGGCGCCGGGGCGCGAATCCGAGCGGCTTGGGCAGCACGTCAAGCCAGGCCGCGGCGATCCCGCGCAACGCCACCAGAACCGGCTCCACCTCCAGGTGGTCGGCGAACGCCGTCAGCGTCGGCGCCACGTTCGCGAACGTGTCCCCGAGAACACCCTTGATACGATGCAACGCGCCGTGCACGTCCTGCACACGCCGACGGACCCAGCGCAACGCCCCGGGCAGTTCGATGTCCAGACGTTGGTGCTTGCACAGCGCTTCCAGACTCGGCGCCTGCTCGGCCGCACGCACCACCGCCTCGACCTCGCTCAAGGTGCCCGAGAGGCGCGCCGCCAGACAGTCGGGGAGCAGACTGAAGGTGCGATGCCCCTCGGGACAGTACCAGCGCGCCACCCGCGTGCCGGGCGGGGAGACGCGCTCATAGGTGCCGTGACGCGCAAAGCCGCAATCGCCATGCGGATGCAGCGGACAGCACGGAAGCGTTGCGCTCAACCAGCCTTGTTGCGTAACGTAGTCCGCGCCGGTGAGATGACACTCGAAGCGTAGTTGCACCGGCCATCGGCCCGCACGGTTGCACCCGTGGCGGGCCTTCTCATGTGGAGGAGGGTGAGGCGATTGTGCCGGGACGACCGCGAGGATGCACGCCGGTGAAGCGTGCGGGACATCCGCGCTCCGCGCCTACCGCATTGCCTCACCGGAAAATGACATCACCGGTGGAATACTTCCTGCAAAAACTGCCGGTGGTTTGCGGATCAGGATGGGAAACAACAGCACTCGGGAAGATGCTCTCGGTGAGCACGCGCCAGGTGCCGTGATCGAGGTTCAGCTCGGCGAGCGTGGCATCGGAGATGGCCAGGCGTGCCGAGGGTTGCGGGACTGCGGGTGTCGGTTGCGTGCGGGGTTTGGTTGCCATGATGATGCTCCGGGTCGGCGAATCGATGAATGAAGAGCCAGCCACAGCCGGCTGTGCGCAAGCGCCTTGAGGCGACATGTTCAGCTCGGAGTCGATGAAGCCGGGGGGTTTGGGGGTTTCCGGGGGTTGTTTCCGGTCCATGGAAAATCGCTTGATGCGTGCTGGCAGCTGACTGGATGCTGCGAGTCCGTGCACTTGAACTTAGGACGCAGGTCCTTGAGGCTTAAATGGCAAAGTTAGGCACAGAGAAACGCCCGATTATTTGTCGGGTTCACAGCAATGAGAGAGCGCAGTACGTGGCAGAGATCTGCGCAGAACATGGATGGCATTACATCATTGGGTTTGAGCAAGATAAGCCCGAAGATATTTCAGATTTGGAGCGAATGCTGAATCCAATCAAGCAAGTTCATACCGATAAAGTCGGACGCAATGATCCTTGTCCGTGTGGAAGTGGAAAGAAGTACAAGAAGGCTCTCCCGGATCTCAGGGAACGCCAAGTTTAGTAAAATCAGTGTTCTACGCAGCCAATCTTGGTAAACTTCCATTCGAACGCTTTTAACTCAATGGAAAACCGATGATTGACCAGAGCCAACTCCTGCGCCTGCTCGGACTGCCGCAGATCGCCATCGACCGCGTCGAGATCACGGACGCCGCTGTGCTGGAAATTCATGTGCACAGCACCGAGGAGGGCACGCAGTGCCGGAGCTGCGGCCGACGCATCACTGAGCCGCATGGACTCGGTGAAGAACGGCGGTTGCGCCATCTGTCGATCTTCGAGCATCGCACCGAAATTCTCATTCGTCCCAAACGGTATCGCTGCCCCGATTGCCGGGATCATCCCACCACCACCCAACGGGTGGACTGGTACGACCCGCGCAGCGGCTTCACCCGTGCGTTCGAACACAGCCTGATGCGCGCCCTGATCAACAGCACCCTGGAAGACGTCGCGCACAAGGAGGCCGTCACCCCGGAGCACCTCGACGGTATTCTCGATCGGTGCGTCCCGAGCCAGATCGACTGGACGACGCTCACGGCGCTGCCCGTGCTCGGGCTCGACGAGATCGCCTTGACCAAAGGCCACGGCAATTTCGTGGTGATCGTCAGCGCCAGGGTCGAGGACACCCTGAGCATCCTCGCCGTGCTCAAGGACCGTAAGCGCGCGACCATCGAGGCGTTTTTGCGCACGATCCCAAAATCCTTGCGGCGCACCGTTCGCGTCGTGTGCACCGACCTGTACAGCGGCTTCATCGGTGCGGCCAAGGCCGTCTTCGGCACGCACGTCGCCATCTGCGCCGATCGCTTCCATGTCGCGCGTTTGTATCGCGACGCCGTGGAGACGTTGCGCAAGACAGAACTGCGCCGGCTCAAGCGCGACCTGTCGAAAACCGAGTACGGCGGGCTCAAGAACGTCCATTGGATCCTGCGCAAGCGCGAATCCGACTTGAGCGCCGAGGAACGGCGGATCCGCGCCCGGTTGTTCGCCTATTCCCCGCAACTCGCGCAAGCTCATGCCCTCAGCCAAGCCCTCACCGAGGTCTACGACATGCCCCTGTCCAAAGGTCAGGCCAAGCGCAAACTCAGTGGCTGGATGCGACGGGTCAAGAACGCCGAGATGACGTGTTTTCAATCCTTCCTGAAAACGTTGCGCCGTCATTGGGACGAGATCACCAATTATTTTACCGAACGACACACGAGCGGTTTCGTCGAAGGTCTCAACAACAAGATCAAAGTATTAAAACGGCGGTGCTATGGCTTGAGCAACCTGCGCCGGCTCTACCAGAGGGTGTACCTCGATCTGTGCGGTTATCGGGTTTTCGCGCGCTGATCAATGAAAAACAACCGCTTAAAAATGGCTTGGACGGGGTGCGTCCAGCGATATTTTCAACCAACGTGTTCGGTCAAAATGACTACAACGTCATGTTTTTAAATATTTTAGCGCTTTCCCTGAATTCCGGGAGAGCCATCGTTTTCACCTCAGGTGACGCGCCCATCGATGACAATTGCTCGTGTTTGCATAACTGAGGATGCGGAGTCTCTGGCCTCATCTCGTCAGCCTCTGCCGACCGCAGCCCACTCGTCTCGCAATTAAAAATATGCTTGAACTGCGTTGCACCAGCCTCGCCAGGAGTGCGACGGAGATATAATTGACGATACTTCGCAGCATCTGCGTCCTTTGCATACCACAGCAGAATGTCACATACCGACGAAAGATAGTTGCTGCTTTGGCCGCCAGTTGTGACAAAGGATATCTGCGCGATGAAGTTGGTATCGCCGAAGACCTCATCCATAAGTGCCCGGACCCGATGCACATTCTCATCCCCAATCTGCACAAAGACCGAGCCTGAAGCGCTCAATAGATCACGCGCAACAGTCAACCGATCACGCAAATAAGTCAGATAGGAATGAATGCCATCCCGCCACGTATCCCGAAACGCCTTGACCTGCTCCGGCTCGCGGGTGATGTGTGCGACATTGCCGTCCTTCACATCGCGGCTGGTGGTGGTGCTCCATTGGAAGTTGCTGTTGAATTTGATGCCGTAGGGCGGGTCGATGTAGATGCACTGGACCTTTCCGCGTAGACCCTCGCGCTCGGCGAGGCTGGCCATGACCTGAAGCGAGTCGCCCAGGATCATGCGGTTCGACCAGTTCTGGTCGTGTCGATAAAACTCGGTCTTGTCGGCGTCCTTGGGGATGCCGTTGAAGTCGGCGAAGAGGTCGGCGGTGCCCATGCCGGCGTCGTGCTGGCCTTCCTTGGTCCGGCGCAAGAGATCATCGATCAACGCCTTGGGATGGACCTTCTCTTGGATATAGAGCGGCGGCGCATGGACGACGAGGTCGCTCCAATCCTGTTGATCTTTGCCGCGCCAGATGAGCTGTGGGTCGAGGTCGCGGTTGCGCTGCGCCTTCTCGTCGGCGAGCGCATCGGGCTGCTCGGCGGGACCGCGCGCGTAGGTCACCCGGACCGGGGCCTGCTCGTCCTTGCGCATCATCGACTGGTATTCGGCTGTCGGGATGTTTTTTCGGGTGGCCTCGTCGTGAGTGAGGGTCTCGACGACCATTGGCGGGGCTGGTTTGCGGGCCATGTCAGTGGATTTCCGGGACAAAATGCAGGTTGAGAGTCGTTGCGAGGTTCGCGAGCCGCTTGTCCCGCGTCCAGATCCGTGTGGAATGCGCCAAGGCCGTCGCGGCAAGCAGAAAGACGGAGGTATCGACCAGGATCATTGAGGGTCGAAGCGATGGCGCTGGATCGGTTCGACCTGCGGCTCGCTGCCCCCTAAACGTGCGAGACGACGGGCGCTCTCACGCGCAATCAGAGCCTTCAAGCCTTCTTGGATGAGATCCTTCCGTCGGGTCAAACCGGTCAGCCGTTGTGCTTCTTCGAGCAAGTTGTCATCCAGGGTCACGGTTGTACGCATCGCGGTCTTGTCTCCCCTGTCATGTCGGTGTTTCTAGCCCGCCGACGACGCGTTTAATCATGCTGTTGAACGCGCTCTCGACCTTGGCCTTGAAGTCGGCCTCGATCTGGTAGACATCGGCGAATTCGGCGAAGGCCCAGCGGCCGTGCGTGCCGAGGTTGTTCACGCCGGGCACCCAGTAGACATCCATGGTGGTCTTCTTCTCCTTGGCATCCTCGCCGCGATAGCCCTTGATCTCGACCGTGAGGTTCAGCAGATCCTCCTCGCCGTGGCCGTCGTCGAGCTGCACGATGAAGTCGGGTCGGTAGCGGCGCATCTCGGAGCCGTACCGGTAGGGGACCTCGAATCCCAGGTTGTGGTTTTTGACATAAGCCCTGACCCGCGGATGGGCCTCGGCGACACGGCAGAATTCGGCCTCCCAGTCGCTGTCGAGGATCACCCAGTTGAGGTGACAGCGGCGCGCGTCGGTCTCCCATCGCTCGGTCTTGGAGGTGTTGAAGTTGACATGCGTGGTGGAGCCGACCGGGTTGTAGGGGTCGAGCAGGGCCATGATGGGCCGCTCGCCGATCTGGGCGCGGGTGATGCCGGCGGTGATGCGCTCGCAGGCCATGTCCGCGAGGGTCTTGTATTTGAGCTGAGCCGGATAGGTGCCGCCCTTGCATTGCAGGTAGCCGTCGAGCCATTGGCGCGCGATGCGCTTGAGCTGGCCGAACAGATGGAGTTGCGGCTCGCCGTCGGCGTCGCGGAAGCGACTCAGCAAGAGATGGGAGGTCAGCTCGTAAAGGACCTGGGATTGGCGCACGTCGCCCGTATGGACCAGGTTGAGATCCACGGTCGCGCCGATGATGCCGGAATTGCGGGTCTCGGCGGCGCCGACCAGCTCGGGGGAGATGACCAGGATGGAGTCGGCATCGAACTCGGCGGTCAGGCGGTCCTGCGGCAGCTCGGTGCGATAGCCGGCGACTCGGGGGAAACGGATCTCCAGGGCGTCGCGCTCGGGCCGTATCGCCTTGACCTGGATGGTCTCGCGCGGCGGCTGCGGCGGGGCGACCGTGGGGGTGGCGTTGAAATCGAAGGGGATGCCGAGCACGTCGGCATACTCGACGTTGAAAAGCCCGTCTTCGTTGAGATCGTAGGACTGGCGGCGCAGCGCCCGGCCGATGACCTGCTCGCACAGAAGCTGAGTGCCGAAGGCGCGCACCCCGAGGACGTGCGTGACGGTGCTGACGTCCCAGCCTTCGGTGAGCATGGAGACGGAGACGACGCAGCGAATCTCGGCCCCGAGTCGGCCGGGCTTGCCGACGGTGTTCATGACCTCGCGCAAGAGGTCCTGGTCGGTCAGGTTCTCGGCCTGACGGGCGTCACCGGTGCGCTCGATGATCTCGCGGCGGAAGCGCTCGATCTCGTCCGATGCGATGGCGCGGAAGTTGGCATCCAGCGCCTCGCCCGATTCCAGTTGCTCGCTGTCGATCAAAATGGTTCGGGGGCGCGGTAGCGGGTTGCCGTGCTCGTCGTGATTGCGGAACAGGGCCAGGCGGCCGGGCTCCGGCTTGGTGCTGCCGTCCTGTTGCTCGCGCTGAAATCCGGAGATGTAGTCATAGACCAGCTTGGACGTGGCGGTGTTGTTGCAGACCACGATGAAGCAGGGCGGAACCGTGACCCCTGCCGCCGTCCAGAGATCAAAGGTCTTTTCGTAGTGGCCGTAGAGCGCCTCCAAGGCGGTCTGCAACTGCGGCGGAAGGTCGAGCGGATTCAGCGAGGCCGCCTTGCCGCGTCCCTTCTTGGGCATCTTGGCGCGGATGTGCTCCCAGAGGTTGCGGAACATGGGCATCTCGCCGCCGGGGATGTTGTCCGCAATCGGCACGCGCGGGAGCTTGACGATGCCGCACTCGATGGCATCCATCAGCGAGAAGTCGCTCATGGTCCAGGGGAAGAGCGTGCCTTCGGCATAGCCCGAGCCGCGCAGAAAGAAGGGTGTGGCGGAGAGGTCGAGGACACGCGCCAGCCCGAGCGTGCGATTGACGGCCTCCAGTCCGGAGATCCAGAGCCGGGCGGCCTCGTTGTTCTTCTCGGCCTCCTTCTTGTCGTCGCCCTTCAGCTCGCCTTCGGGGGCGCCCCCCTTGGATGCGTTCGATTTTTCGCGGTAGCAGTGGTGGGCCTCGTCGTTGATGGCGAGGATGTTCTTCAGTCCCATCAGGTCCGGCATGACGCGCTGGAGCATCTGGCCTTCGGTCTCCAGCGTGTTCAGTGCCTCGCCGCCGCGGCCTTGCAGCAAAAGACGTCCGCCCTTGGACAGCTCGACACGCTCGCGCCGCTTGAAGGCGTGGTAGTTGGTGATGACGATCTTGGCGCGGTTGACCTCGTCGAGGAGGTCCGTGGGCACCAGCTCGCGACTGGCGTAGTAGCTGTCCGGGTCGTTGGGTTGAAGGACGCGCAGGCGGTCCTTGATGGTCAGACCGGGCGCGACGATGAGAAAGCCACGGCTGAAGCGCTTGCTGTCCGGACGGCGGACGGCATTGATGGTCTGCCACGCAATCAACATGGCCATGACCGTGGTCTTGCCGGCGCCGGTCGCGAGCTTGAGGGCGAGCCGCATCAGCTCGGGGTTGGCGTCGTGGTTGGCGTCCGCCAAGTGGGTTAGGAATCGCTTGCCCGCCTTGCCGAATTGGGGCGCAACCTCGGTCAGCCAGATGGCCGTTTCGACGGCTTCGATCTGACAGAAGAAGGGACGAAGACTGCTGAAGGGATGGTGGCGCCAGTGCTGCAGCAGGCGAGCGGTCTCGGGGGTGACGCGCCAGTGGTTGGGGTCGGGATCCATCCGCCAGCGGTCGACCTCTTGGCGGACCGCGTTGATGACGGCGGTGTGATCGTAGCGCTGAGCCTCGGTACTGAGACCCTTGCCTTCCTCAAACGCAAGTTCGGCCTGCTTGGGGGCGCCCTTCTGCTTCTTCGGCTTGGGGATGGGCGTAATGAACTCGGCGCGACGCCGGGCTTCAAGGATCCGGTGTGTCGGCTGACCTGTCTCGTCCAGCTCCCAGTGGCGCGCTGGATAGGCGTAGGGCGAGTTGAGAATCGGTCGGTCGAAGAACGGGTGCCCCATGTATGTCTCCTGACGATGGGTGCTGAAGTCCTGCGTCGCCCCGCGCGCTGCCGCTTCGGCATCAGACGGGTCAGACACGCTGTATGGCGTGGCGCGGTGGCCGCTGTCTCGGGGGAGGCTAGAGCATTGCGGGGGCGATGACAAACGTTGCGGTTCAGATTCCGACCCGTCGCAGAACCCCCTCCGCCGCCATCATCCCGTTGACCGCCGCGCCCACGATGCCGCGCGACTTGCCGGCACCGTCGCCCGCGACGAAGAGTCCGGGCACATCCGTCTCCAGCTCGCGGCTGGTCGGGTAGCGGACATCGTAGAACTTGATTTCGGGGACATAGATAGTGGTCGATGGATGGGCAACGCCCGGGATGACGCGGGCGAGCAGCTCGATGCTCTCCTGTAGATTGCGCACGATCCGGCCGGGATAGGCGAAGGAGATGTCGCCCGGCGTCACGCCGGGGCCGGGCGGCAGGGTCGGCATCAACTTGTCGAAGCCCAGATCGGCGGAGAAGAAGCTCTGCGCCTTTGAGCGACGACCGGCCATGAGATCGCCCCAGCGCTGGACGACGAGACTGTTTCCGCCGCCCCAGAAGTTGGCGAAGCGCGCGACCTGCTGTCCCATCTCGGTGGTGTCCTGCAGTGGCTCGGTCATGCCGACGGTGTTCAGGATCGCGAAGTTGGTGTTCGACGTCTTGGATGCCTTCAGAGCATCGCCGTTGACGAGTCGGAAATCGCCATGCTCCTCGATTCGGACATGGCCGCCCGGATTGGTGCAGAAGGTCCGCGTGCGATCCTGATGCGTCGGGGTACAGAAGATGAACTTGGGGTCATAGAGGACATCGGTGATCTCCTCGTAGACCGCAGAGGCGATCTCGACTCGGCAGCCGATGTCGATCACGCCGTGGCCGGTGCGCACCCCGAGTGCACGCGCCTTCTCGCGAAACCAGTAGGCGCCTTCGCGCCCCGGCGAGCAGATCAGATTGGGCGCGCGGAAGTCGCCTGCGGCGGTTTCGATCAGGAAGCCGCCGTCGGTCTCGCGGCGGATCTCGGTCACCGCGGTGCCCAGCATCAAGATCCCGCCGCGTTGCTCGACCGTGTCGGCCATTGCCTTGGTGACCCGATGCGCGAAGTCGGTCCCCATGTGACGCTGCACGACCGGGACCAGCTCGATATCCCAGCGATCCTTCGATGCCGGCCGGCGGACCCAGGAGACGCGGTCGAGCCACCATTGAATGCGCCCCTCGTCCAGACCGTGCAGTGTCGGGTCCGCGCCGTGGTGGAGAAAGATCCGATCCACCTCCTCGATCCGACGCGTTGCCTCCTCCTCCGACAGGCCGAGCTCAGCGAGATCCAGCCCGATATGCGGCGAGAGGTTGAGCTTGCCGTCCGTGTAGCCGCCGGCTCCGCCCGGGCGCGGGCGGCGGTCGATGACCAGAACCTTCATCTTGCCCGCGAGCCGCATGGCCGCGAACAGACCGGCGGGCCCAGCCCCGATGATGACGACGTCGAACGCTTTGGCTGGCATGCTCGCCTCCTTAAACCGCGCCCGGCGCGGTATGCGCTGTTTATGGATGGGATCGACCCCGGCAGACTTGACGACCGTTGGAGTCAGCGCGGTTTAAGATATTAAAATATAAAAGTTTTAAACCGCGCCCCCGCTAAGGGCTATGGATGCGCCAAAGGTCGAACTGACTCGAAAATGAGCATCTTGCTCTAGACGCGGTTTAGATCCTCGGTTATCGACGGGGTTACTCCGGATTCAGCTCCACGGACGGCACGCGAAACAGCGCACGCTTCACCTCGTCGAAGTAGTCCGGGAGATATCGCTCCCAGAGTCGCACGGGCAATCGTTCGAGTCGAGCCTCGGGTGCCGAGGGTAGCGCGAAGAGGTACTCGAGCAGGAACTCAAGGTTCTGCGACAGGTGTCCTCGGTAAGCACACCCGAGGCGCTGGCGGATGATGCGATCCTCGTGCATGCAGCGGCCGATCTCGCTCTCCAGGGTCTCCTCGGCGCCGGAGCAGATGATCTCCACACGCACGCCCGGCTCGCCGCGGCGCACGAAGCTCTCGAAACGGCGGCGGGTTTCGCACGGCGAGATGCCATGGGCCCGAAAGACCCGCACGATCTTCTCGGGGAGCCCCTGCGCCAAGATCCAGTCCTTGTCCGGGTCATAGTCGACGAGCAGATTCACCGCACTGTAGTCGCCTCGGTGGACCTCCCGCTCCACCAGTCGACACCCCAGAGCCCGGAGGACCTCGACCGGACGGTCCTGCGCGTCCGGCGCGATGATGACCTTGATCCCGGCGACGTCGTTGATCTGGATGTCATGGGGCCATCCCGGCGCCGGCATTGCGCGCAGACGATGCAAAAGGGCGCGCCCGTGTGCTTCGAGGCGGTCCAGGTCGCGGGCGAGAGCGGGTTGGGCCGCTCCGGCGAGGTCGCAGAACGCCGGGCCGAATTCCAAGAGCCGCTGATCCGATCGCGCCTGACGCAGGATCTCGGCATAGAGCCAATCGACAACCTTCCTCGCGGACTTCTCGGCGAGTCGCCGAATGCGTTTGATTCGGCTCGAGCCGACATAGCGGCGTTGTCCATCTGATTCGCTGAAATAGAGCGTGCCCTGAAACGGGGTCTCGCGATAGAAACGTCCGCGGTCGGCGCGATAGTCGGCAACCAACACGCTTGACCGCTCGGAGGTGCTCGGCAGGTAGGCGACGAGCTGGTCCTTGATGTCACCCTTGGTCAAGCAGGTCCGGCGCGTGATTCGGCCGCCGTGCACGCCCTGCAGCAGACCCTCGGCAAGCAGCGGAAGGTAACGGGCGACATAGACGGAGTTGAAATGGACCAATTCCAACAGCGCCGTCGGATCCGACGGCTCGAGTCGATCGAGCATCCAGCGTCCGATCAGCTCATGCAGTGCTTCGCGATGGATGAATCCAGTGATCCTGATCATCGTAACCTGATGATCGGCAAAGCGATCCACTCGCCTGCCGATCCGGCACCCTCGTATCGATGCGACATGCGCTCCATCCGTCCGCTCGACTGTCCCGGTCCGGTCACCGCTCAGGCGGCGAAATCGCGCAGACGAACCGGCTGGCGCCGATCGCCCCAGCGGCCCGGTGTCGGCTCGAAGACGCCGGCACAGACCGTCCCGCAACCGTTGCAGCGACCGTCCGCGGTCAGATTCCAATCCGACAGCCGATACCAGTTGCGGCCGATGAGCTTCTGTCCGCAGGCGTGACAGTAGGTGCTCTCGCCGTCCTCGTCATGAACGTTGCCGGTGTAGGCATAACGGACGCCGTTCTCGAGCGCGATGGCGCGTGCGCGCGTGAGGGTGGCAAGCGGGGTCCGCGGATAGTCGAGCATCTTGTAGTCGGGATGGAAGGCGGTGAAATGCATCGGGACATGCGGCCCGAGATGCTCGACCACCCATTGGGTCATGGATTGCAACTCGGCATCCGAGTCGTTCTCCCCGGGGATCAGCAGGGTCGTCAGCTCGACCCAAACCTTGGTCTCGCGCACCAGGTATTCCAGCGTCTCCAAAACCGGCTGCAGGTGACCGCTGCAGAGCTTGTGATAAAAGTCCTCCGTGAAGCCTTTGAGGTCGACGTTGGCGGCATCCATCCACCGGAAGAATTCGACCCGAGGCTCCGGACAGATGTAGCCGGCGGTCACGGCGACCGACTTGATCCCGCGCTCGCGACACGCCTTGGCCACGTCGATGGCGTATTCGTGGAAGATCACCGGGTCGTTATAGGTGTAGGCGACACTGCGACAGCCGAGCGACTCAGCCGCCTGTGCGATGGTCTCCGGCTCGGCCGCATCGGCGAGCGTATCCATCTCGCGTGACTTGCTCATGTCCCAGTTCTGGCAGAACTTGCAGGTCAAATTGCAACCGGCGGTCCCGAACGAGAGCACCGGTGTGCCGGGGAGAAAGTGGTTCAGCGGCTTCTTCTCGATCGGATCGATGCAGAAACCGGATGATCGTCCGTAGGTCGTCAGGACGATCTCCCCACCGTGGCAGGCCCGCACGAAGCACATGCCGCGCTGTTCTTCCTTGATGCGGCACAACCGCGGACAGAGGTCGCATTGGACGCGATCGTCATCCAAGGCATGCCAGTAGCGCGTCGGGACGACGCGATCGATCCGCTCGCCGTTCATCGCAACCTCCTGCTCGGCAGATACCGCTCTCTTCAGTGTGGAAGACGCCGGCCCGATTGCAACCCCGGATCAGGTCCCGGACGCGGTCATCCGTTCCGCAGGACGCATCACCCACGCCGACTATACTTCTGGTATGAGACCGCGCTTCTCCGAGTCCTGTCCCGAGCCGGTCCTCACGGCCCTCATCCGTTAGGAGGAAACAGCCATGTCACTCTCTCGCAGCCCGGCGGTCGCCGGTCTCTTCTATCCGGGCGACCCACGCGTCCTCAAGCGGACGGTGGACGACTACCTCGCCGAGGCGAGCCCGGACGGCGCCCCCCCGAAGGCCCTGATCGTCCCCCACGCCGGCTATGTCTACTCCGGCCCCATCGCCGCCAGCGCCTATGCCACGCTGGCCCCGGCCCGCGCGAGCGTGCGCCGGGTCGTTCTGCTGGGTCCGGCCCATCGCGTGCCCCTGCGCGGCCTTGCCGCGAGCAGCGCCGATCGGTTTGTCACGCCGCTCGGAGCGGTCGAGCTGGACCGTGACGCGATCGACCTGGCGCTCGCCCTGCCGCAGGTCAGGCTGATGGATGCGGCGCACGCCCAAGAGCACAGTCTTGAGGTGCAGCTGCCCTTCCTGCAGGAGGTCTTGGAGCAGTTCAGCCTGGTGCCCTTCGTGGTCGGCGACGCCAGTCCGGACGAGGTCGCCGAGGTGCTCGATCTGCTGTGGGGCGGTCCCGAAACGCTGATCGTCATCAGCTCGGACCTCAGCCACCATCACGCCTACGCGACCGCCCGAGCGATGGATACAGCCACCTCCGCGGCCATCGAGGCGCTCCGACCACAGGACATCGGATACGACCAGGCGTGCGGGCGGATCCCGGTGAACGGCCTGCTCGAGACGGCACGCCGCCGCGGGATGCAGGCCCGCATGCTCGACCTGCGCAACTCCGGCGATACCGCCGGCTCAAGAGACCAAGTGGTGGGGTACGGCGCTTATGTCTTCCACTGAAACGCAAGGCATCTACCGGGCCGAGGAGCGGCGTATGCTCTTGGGCATCGCGGCCCAGTCGATCGAGCACGGGTTGAACCACGGCCACCCGCTGGAGCCGGATCCGCATGAGTATCCGGCCGCGCTCCAAGCCGAGCGCGCAACCTTCGTCACGCTGCAGATCGACGGTTCGCTGCGCGGCTGCATCGGCGTGCTCGAGGCGATCCGGCCGCTGGTGGTCGACGTCGCCCGCAACGCCTTCGCCGCGGCCTTCGAGGATCCGCGGTTTCCGCCGTTGACCCGCGCGGAGCTGCCGCGACTCGACATCCATCTCTCGGTGCTGAGTCCGTCGGAGCCGATGCACGTCGGGTCGGAGTCCGAGCTGCTTGAACAGATCCGACCCGGCATCGACGGGCTGATCCTCGAAGACCGCGGGCGGCGCGGGACCTTCCTGCCTTCGGTCTGGGAGCAGTTGCCGGACCCGCGAGAGTTCTTCGATCACCTACGCCACAAGGCCGGCCTACCGACGGGGCACTGGTCGGATACCCTCGAGGTCTTGCGCTACACGACCGAATCATTCGGCACCTCGATTGCGGAGACCTTCGGCGAGGATCGCCGGACCGCATGACGACGTCGTTTGCTCGACGTTCGTCTCGATGCCGCGGGGCATCGATCTTCACCCTGACGCGAGCTCGATCATGGCCATTGCTTCACTCGAATCGACCGACCTCTATCGACCCTGCGACCTCGGGCAGCTCGACTTCGAGACCACGGCGGATCTGGATGTGCGCGATGGACTGATCGCACAGGATCGAGCCATCGCAGCACTTCGTTTCGGCATCGGTATCCACCACGAAGGCTACAACCTCTTCGCGCTCGGTCCCTCCGGGACCGGGAAATACGCCTTGATCCGCAGCGCGCTGGAAGCACGCGCCCACGGCGAAGCGGTACCGCCCGACTGGTGCTACGTCTTCAACTTCGAGGATGCCCATCGCCCGCGCGCACTGTGTCTGGCCCCGGGCAAGGGGACGGAGCTCAAGCGGGACATGGATCAGTTGGTCGCGGACCTGCACCGGGCGATCCAATCGCTGTTCGAGAGCGACGAATACCGCACCCGTACTCAGGCGCTCGAAGAGGAGCTCGAGGAGCGACAGGAGCGGGCCATGGGCGAGATCCGCGAGCTGGCCAAGGAGAAGGACGTCATCCTGCTGCAGACGCCGACCGGCTTCACGCTTGCGCCCGTGCGCGACGGCAAGCCGCTCGGCCCGAACGAGTTCCACGCCTTGCCCGAAGAAGAACGCACCCGGATCGAGGAGGACATCAACAGCCTGCAGGCCGAGATGCGCAAGGCATTGCACCAGATGCCGCTCTGGAAGAAGCGCTCCGACGAGCAGATCGAAGCGCTCAATCGCGAGATGGCCGCCGCCGCCATCGAGAGCCTGATGGAGGGTCTCTGCGAAAAATACGGCGATCTCCCGGCCGTGGTCGACTATCTGAACCAGGTCCAGGAGGATGTCGTCGAGAATTTCCGCCAATTTCTTCCCGATCACGACAAACAACCGCAGCTGCTCGGCATCTGGATCCCGACGACTCCCGACGGCCCGCCCTGGCATCAGCGCTACCGCATCAACGTCCTCCTCGCACACGACAAGAACGGCGGCGCGCCGGTCGTCTATGCGGATCTCCCGGCGCATCATCAGTTGGTGGGGCGCATCGAGCACCGCGCACACCTGGGCGCGCTGGAAACGGACTTCACCATGATCCGCGCCGGCATGCTGCACCAGGCCAACGGCGGCTATCTCATCGTCGATGCACTCAAGCTGCTCATGCAGCCTTTCGCCTGGGAGACCTTGAAGCGTCTCCTCCAGGCCGGCGAGATCCGCATCGAGTCGCTCGCCCAGATCACCAGTCTCATCAGTACCCTGTCGCTGGAGCCCGAGCCGATTCCGCTGGATGTCAAGGTCGTGATGCTCGGGGAGCGTCACATCTACTATCTACTCTGCGAGCTTGACCCGGAATTCAGCGAGCTGTTCAAGGTCGCGGTCGATTTCGAGGATCAGCTCGAGCGCGGCCCGGAGAGCCATCTGATCTATGCGCGTTTCATCGCCTCCGAGGTGAGACGCGCGGGCCTGTGCCATTTCCACCGCGCGGCGGTTGCACGCGTGATCGAGCACAGTGCCCGCCTCGCCGACGACAACGAAAGGCTCACCAGCCACATGCGCTCGATCGGCGACCTGGTGCGCGAGAGCGAGTACTGGGCCAAGACGGACGGCAGCGAAACGGTCGGCGCGGCGCATGTCCAACGTGCCATCGACGCCAAGATCGAGCGCGCCGACCGGATCAGTCGACGGCTACGCGAAGAAACCACCCGCGGGACCATCCTGATCGAAACGAGCGGCGCCAAGATCGGACAGGTCAACGGGCTTGCGGTCATGAGTCTGGGTGGCTTCGCGTTTGGACATCCCAGCCGGATCACCGCCCGGGTCCGACTCGGCAAGGGCGAGCTCATCGACATCGAGCGCGAGGTGAAACTCGGCGGCCCCATCCATTCCAAGGGCGTGCTCATCCTCCAGGGCTTCATCGCCGGGCGCTATGCCTTGGACCATCCGCTGTCGCTCTCGGCTAGCCTGGTCTTCGAGCAGTCCTACGGCGGCATCGAGGGCGACAGCGCCTCCTCGGCCGAGCTCTACGCCTTGCTCTCCGCGCTTGCCGACCTGCCGATCCGCCAATCGCTCGCCGTGACCGGCTCGGTCAATCAGCTCGGCGAGGTCCAAGCGATCGGCGGGGTCAACGAGAAGATCGAGGGCTTCTTCGACACCTGCGCGGCGCGCGGACCGGTCGAGGCTCAGGGTGTCCTGATCCCGGTCTCCAACGTCAAGCATCTAATGCTGCGTGCCGACGTGCGCGAGGCGGTCGCGCAGGGCCGGTTCGCGGTCTATCCGATCGCGCACATCGACGAAGGAATCGAAATCCTGACCGGAACGCTGGCCGGCGAGCGTGCATCCGACGGAGGCTTCCCGGAGGGCAGCGTCAACGCGCGCGTCGAGGCACGCCTCATTGGCTTCTCCGAGCGCCTGCGCGCCCTGCACGCGCAGGACGGCCAGACCCGACCCGCGGAGAGGGCCGAGCCATGAGCGCTGCAGATCCGGGCGGACGGATCCGGCGCATCGCAGTCGCACTGGACGCCTCCCCGCACAGCCTGCAGGGCTTGGCGTTGGCCGCAGGCATCGCCGCCGCCCTGAACGCCGAGCTGGAGGGCGTCTTCGTCGAAGACACCGAGCTGCTGCGTCTCGCCGGACTGCCCTTTCTGCGCGAGCTGCGGATCGCGACCCTGTGCGAGAGCACCCTGGACGTGGACCGGCTCCAGCGCGAGCTGCGCGCCGCGGCACGCGGCGTGCGCGAACGCCTTGAACGCACTGCGGGCGAGCTGGGTGTGGCTTGGTCGTTCCGGGTCTGGCGAGGTGATCTCGAGGCCGAGATCCTGGGTGCCGGACTCGATGCGGAACTCTTCGCACTGGGGCGGATCGGACGCTTCGCCCCGCTGCGACGACGCCCGCGACCGACCGCACCGAGAACGACTCTCGGCGGTCTCGTCGTCGGCGTGCTCTACACCGGGAGCGAGGGAGCGGAGCGTGTCCTCTCGATCGCCCTGGAGCTGGGGATCCGACATGCCGCAAGCCTCGTCGTCATCCTGCAATCGGCGATATCCGCGGATGCGGCGACGCTGCGCGACCATGTGCTCGAACAGCTCGGAACCATGCGCGAGCAGTCCCGCTTGGTGCCGCTGGAGGCCACCGATACCGCGGGGCTCGCGGCGACGGTCCGTAACCTCGGCATGGATCTGCTCATCCTCGACGAGACCAATCCACTCCTGGCGCGCGCCTCGCTCTGGACCAGTCTGGAGACCCTGGGCTGTCCGGTGGCGATCGGGCGCTGATACACGGATCGATCCGAAGCGCCGAGTTTCGGACTTGCGTCCGTACGGATTGCACTCCATAGTCGCCCTATGTCATCCAGCGTCGCACTCTACGAAGCCCTGACCACGGCCACCGACGACCGCACCCGTGCGCGCGTCATCGCCGAGGCCTTCGAGCGCCTAGAGGAACGCTATCCACATCTCCCGGATATGGTCACCCAGGGCCATCTGCGCGAAACCGAGCTGCGACTCCAAAAGGAGATCGAGCTGGTTAAGGCCGAGACTGTCCAAATGCGCGGCGAAATCAGAGAAACCGAGCTCCGCCTTCAGAAAGAGATCGAGCAGGTTCGAGGAGAGATCGTGCGTTCCAAGGTCGATCTACTCAAGTGGCTCATCCCGCTGATGTTCGCCCAGGTCGCCGCGATCGCAGCGTTGGTGAAGCTCCTCTGAGCAACGCGCCTGCATGACCCGGCATGCAACACGAAGCGTTCAGCCGCGGGATCTAAACTTAAGCCGCGCCCCACGCGGTATGAGATGTTTTTGGATGGGATCGGCCACGGCAGATTTGACGACCGCTGGAGCCGGCGCGGCTTAAGAGATTAAAAAATATAGATTTTAAACCGCGTACCTGCTAAGGGCCGTGGATGCACCAAACGTCGAGTTCACTCGAAAGTGAGCATCTCGCTCTGGACGCGGTTTAATAACCCTCAGCCGGTCACATGCTCCGCAATCCAGGTACGCGCACGGTCACGCAGTCCGATTGCGGCTTCCCAATCGTCTCCGTCGGGCTGGATGGGCGGGCCGATCAGTACCTCGGCATGTCCGGGACGCGGTGAAAAGCGGTCGCCGGGCATGAGTTCGCGCGTTCCCCGCAGAGCCACCGGAACAAGCGGCACGCCGGCCTGAGCGGCGGCGGCGAAGGCGCCCATCCGAAAGGGCAAGAGCCCGGGTTGCTCGCGGAAGGTGCCTTCGGGGAAGAATGCCAGGGTCTCGCCGCGGGCCAGCACCTCGTTGATACGGGCGGACTCGGCACTCCCCGCGCGCGGATCGAAGCGGTCGACGAATTTCGCGCCCATCCGCCGCATGAAGGCCGCCACGATCGGCCGCGCGAGCAGCTCGCTCTTGGCGACAAAACCGATCGGACGCTCCACCGCCTCCGCCAAGGCGAGCCCATCGAGATAGCTCTGATGATTGGCGACTAGGACGAAGGGATGTCCCGCGGGCGGAAGATGCTCCCGGCCCGTGACGGTGAGTCGTACGAAGGTCAGCCGGCGCAGGAGCCGGATGCCGACCCGCGCCATCGACCACCTCAGGCGTACGCTCGGGCTCGCCATAATGCCGATCCAGAACCAGGGTGCGATCAGATAGAAGACCGCCCAGGCGTACCCGGCATAAAGCCGCCCCGGCAGGCTCAGGATCCGAGCGCGAAGCCCGGACGCCGTAGCCCGCATCAACTGCCAGACGGGACGACGCACCTGCTCGGAGAGCTGGCCGGCGAGATAGCGATCGCGCGTGGCGGCTCGGCGCAGCTTACCGCTCGAGGTCTTGAGCACGGCACGCGGCGGGACCAGCAACAGCTCATCGGGTGGAAGGCCGAGCGTATCGGTCGCGCGCTCGCGCAGCTTCCGGGCCAGCTCGGTACGCCGTGCCGGGTCGCGTTCCTTGGTCTCGGCCAGGATCACCAACCGTTCGCTGCCCAGCTCCGGATCCTTCGCCGCGAACGCGACGACGCAACCCTTGCGCACGCCGACGACCTCGCCGAGGGCCTGCTCGACCTCGTAGGGATAGAGGTTGCGTCCGCCGCGGATGATGAGATCCTTCACACGGCCCGTCAGATGGATGTCGCCGCCCGCAAGATAGGCGCGGTCGCCGGTCGAGTGCCAGCCGTCGTGGATCAGCGCCCGCGTGGCCGCCGGATTGCGATAGTAGCCGCGGGTCGCCGATGGCCCCCGGAACTCAAGCAGACCCTCATGGCGTTCCGGCCGCTCGCGACCCGCGTCGTCGACCACACGCACCCGATAACCGGGGAGCGCGCGACCGCAGGCCACCACTTCCATCGCCTGTGGATCCTCGCAATCGACCGCCAAGGCATAGCCCGAGCGGGCAAATCGATCGCGATCGATACAATCGATCCGAGGCCCGCGCCCCGCCGGGGGAAACGCCAAACCGACCGCCGCCTCCGCCAGACCGTAGACGGGAGCAAGCGCATCGGCGCGCAGACCGGCGGGGGCAAAGCGCTCGGCGAATCGACGCAAGGTCTCGGGACCGACGGGCTCGGCACCGTTGAGCGCCCAACGCCAGCAGCTCAAGTCCAGACCGGCGATCTGGGCGTCGGTGATGCGGGTCAGACACAGCTCGTAGGCAAAGTTGGGGGCGGCCGAGATGGTCCCGCCGTGGCGATGGATCGCCTCCAGCCAGCGGACCGGACGCGCCAGGAAGGCAAGCGGAGACATCGACACCAATGGAATGCCGTAATAGAGGCTGCCGAGCCATGCACCGATCAATCCCATATCGTGATAGAGCGGGAGCCAGCTCACGAAGACGTCATCCGGCCCGACCTGCACGACCTCGCCCATGGCGCGGATGTTCGCAAGAAGGTCCGCATGGCTCAGCACCACGCCCTTGGGGTCGCCGGTGCTGCCCGAGGTGTACTGGAGAAAGGCGATATCATCCGGCGCGGGGCGCGCCAGGGTCTCGCTCGGGGTCTCCCGATCGAGACCCTCGAGCGTCACGATGCCGCGCAGCGAGCGGACCTGAACCCGCAGGACGCGGCCGATGGCGCGCGCCTCGGGGACCGTGATCAGATACGCTGCGCCGGCGTTGTCCAGAATCCGGGCATGGCGACGCAGATGCTCCTCGATCTGCTGCGGTCGGCTCGGCGGGTAGATGGGCACCGGCACACCGCCGGCCATCAGGACGCCGAAGAAGCTGTAGAAGTAGTCCGGCCCCGTCGGAAGCATCAAGGCCACGGTCGCGCCGGGGCGCAATCCGGCGGCCTGCAGACGCGCGGCGACCCGCGCGGCACCCTCGGCGAGCGACCGATAGCTGATCGGCTGCGTGCGCTCTTCCGAACCCTCGTAAAAGATATGGATGCGGTCCGCGTGGTCTTGGAGATGCCGGTCCAGGACATCCAAGAGGGTCGCCGCGGAGGCCGGATGATCCTCGGCGCTTCGCGCGCGTGCGACGGCAAACCGAACATCGGGAGCGGCCCCCGGTTCATCGAGCAGCAACCCCAGGAGGTCTCGGGCCGTCGGCGCCGAGAGCGCCTGCTCCGAGAGTCTCGCCCCGAGGCCCTTCTCGACCCGCGCAATCAGCTCGGAGCGGCTCAGGCTATCGAGCCCGAGGTCTGTATCCAGCCGCGTATCCAAATCGATCCCGTTCGGAGGATCGGGTACACGAGACTCGCGCGCAAAGGTCAACAGGATCGAGAGCAGTCGCTCCGCGCGCTCGTCGTCCCGTGTAGCTCCCGTCATGGACGATTCCGGATCTTGGAAAGCCTTGATCTTAAGCATTACACAATAACCATGCGAGCATCAGCCTCCGACGAACGGTCCGAGAAGGTCAATCGTTACGGTATCCCTACCGATCTTCGCGCTTATAATCGCAGAATAACCCCCATCGCATTTCGAAACGTCACCGCGCATGCACAGACTTCAACCGACCGAGGAGCACACCACGCGTGTCGACTCCGCGCGGCGAGACACCGTTGATCTCGTTCGACTGCTCGACGCGTTGCCCTGCTGCGCCGTGGTGCTCGACGCCGACCAACGCATCGTGGCGGCGACCCGGGCCTTCTCGGCGCTCCTGGGCTACCCCCGAGGTTTTCCGACCGATCTCGCATTCGGAGATCTGCTCGAAGACGAGGACGCATCCCGGGTCAGCGACTTTCTGGCCACCGGCGAGACCGAGACCAATCGAACCGTGCGTCTGCGGACCCGAGCGGGCCCTCCCGTCATGACCATCATGCGCCTCTTGCGCCTCGCTCCGGGCGAGGCGCCTGCTGCTCCGGTGGTCAGCATCGTCATCGAGCCGCGCGCTATCCCGAGCACCCCGCTTCGGTTGGAACTCCCCGGAGACGAGGCGCAGGCCTTCGCGGGGGTCGCCAACTGGGAGATCGACGTTGCGACCGGGCGCGTCCTGGCCTCGCGCACCTGGTATGACATCTGGGGCTTCGAGCCGGACACGGACGTCACTCTGGACGCCGTGCTGGCGCAGATCCATCCCGACGACCGCGATGTCGCGAACACCGCGGTCAAGCACGCCATCGAGGATGCCGTCCCGTTCCGCTTTCGCCATCGCATCATCCGCCCCGACGGGACGCAGCGCTGGGCGGAGAGCGCTGGCCGCCTCGAGCCCGCAGGCTCGGACGGCGCACCCAAGCTTTCCGGCGTCGTCCTGGACATCACGCAACGCCGTGCCGCCGAGGAGGCCCTTGCCCGCTATTACGACATCGTCTCCGCCTCTCCCGATCGCATCGCCTTCCTGGACCGCAGCTGCTGCCTGCTCGCCGCAAACGCGGCCTTCCTGGCGGCGATCCAACGGACGCAGGACAATGCCGTCGGGCGTCCTTTGCAGGAGGTCGCGGGTCAGGGCCCGCTCAGCGAGCTGGTGTATCGCAACCTCGGTCGCTGCCTCGACGGGGGGCACCCGGCGGTGGACGACATCTACGAGACCGGCCCGGACGGTCAGGTGCGCGAGTCCGAGGTCAGACTCTTTCCCCATCGCGACGACGAGGACAAGGTCACGGGTATCGTCGTCAACATCCGCGACGTGACCAGCGTGCGGGACTCCGAGCGGCGTCTGCTGCAATCCGCGGTCGTCTATGCCGCAACCTCGGACGGCGTCTTGATGACGGACGCCGACGGGCGCATCGTCGCCGTGAACGCCGCCTTCAGCCGGATCACGGGCTATGCGGAGGCGGAGGTCCTCGGACGCAAACCCAGCCTGCTCAACTCCCACTGGCACACCAAAAGCTTCTTCACCCGCATGTGGCGTCGGCTGGTCAAACAAGGTGTCTGGGAAGGCGAGATCTGGAACCGGCGCAAGGACGGCGAGATCTATCTGCAGAGACTGCATCTGCGACGCATCCTCGATGGCCGCGGCAAGGTCACGAATTTCGTCGGCGTCTTCGCCGAGCGTCCCGTCTCCGCCAACGGCCCGAAGCACGTCGAGTTTCTTGCCCACTACGACCCCTTGACCAAACTACCCAACCGCCTGTTGTTCGACTCGCGCCTGGTCTACGCGATGGATCCGGCGCGACGCAATCGCACCCCGGTTGCGCTCTTCCTGCTCGACCTCGATCGCTTCGCGAACATCAACGCGAGCCTCGGCCACCAGATCGGCGACGAGCTGCTGCGTGCCGTCGGGCTGCGCCTGCGCGAGACCATTCGTCCTGCCGATACCCTGGCACGCCTGAGCGGAAACCAGTTCGGGCTGCTCTTCGAGGGTATCCAAACCCCGACGGAGGCGCAGGAGATCGCACGACGACTGCACTCTGCCCTGCGAGCACCGATGACGGTGCGCGGACATCAAGTCTTCGTCACCATGAGCATGGGGATCGCCTTGGAAACCGGTGCGGGCATCGACACCGAGGTCATGATCACGCATGCCGCAACGGCGCTCGGCAACGTCAAGCAAGGCGGACGCAATGGCTTCCGGATCTATTCCGAACCGCCGGTCGGCACATCGACAGCGCGTCAGCGCCTGACCGAAATGCTGCGCGTCGGGCTCGAAACAGGCGAATTCGAGCTGCTTTACCAGCCGCGCGTCGAGTTGGAGACGGGGCGTTGGCGGGGTGCCGGTGTCCGGGTGCGCTGGCATCAGCCGGACCTGGGACTGGTCGCACACGATCGACTCCTGCCCCTGATCGAATCCGGAGGCATGATGATCGACCTGGGTCAGTGGGTCCTCGCCGAGGCGTGCCGTCAGTTGCGGGACTGGAGCCTCAAGGGCATCCCGATCGGGATCCTTGACGTCAGCATCTCCGAGAGCCAGCTGACGCGTTTCGATCTGGTACCGTCACTTGAGCGGTTGCTCCAAAGCAACGAGATCGACCCCGCGCGCCTCGCGCTGAGCTTCGCCGAGCCGCTCCTGTTCAAACACCCGGAACGCGCCCGCGAGGTCCTGGACGGATTGTACCGACTCGGCGTTGGCCTGACGTTGAGCGAGGTCGGCACAAGCTGGCTTGCACCGCAGGTTTTGCGTCGACTCCCGATCCGCAGACTCGAGATTCATCGCAGCTTCGTGGACGCCATGCCGAACTCGCCGGACGACCTGGCGGTCGTCCAGGCCCTGATCGCCATGGCCCAAGCGTTGGACATCGACATCACCGCCGACGGGGTGCGCGACGACCGTCAGCGCTTCATCCTTCTCAACATCGGCTGTCTGGATGCGCAGGGCAGCCTTTTCGCCCCGCCGCTGACGGCGCCCCACTACGAGCGCTGCCTGCTCCAAGTCTCCGCCCCCCCGCCCGACACACCCATCGAGCCTCGACTCCACATCATATGACGCCCTAATCGCACCTTGCGACACCCGGACATGACGTGTCTAATCCAGACCCAATGTCCCGGAAAGAGCCCAGGCCCATGTCTGTCCCCGACCTGGCACCCTTACTCGAGCAGTCGGGTTTGGTCGATGCCTATACGCCCCTACCCGAGCGCTACGACGAGATGCGCACGGCCGAGGGCGAGGTACGCCCCCACTGGCAATATGTTCTCGACGCCTTGCGCACGCTCGGACCGAGCGGCATCGAGGCGCGGTGGCGCGAGGCCACCCGCATGGTCCGCGACAACGGCGTCACCTACAACCTCAACGCCGAGCCGCGGGGCATGTCCCGCCCCTGGGAGTTGGATCTGCTGCCGCTGCTCATTCGCAGCGAGGAGTGGGCCGAGCTCGAGCGCGGACTGATCCAGCGCGCCGACCTGCTCAACCAGATCCTGCTCGACCTCTACGGGCCGCGCAAACTGATCCGCAGCGGCCTCTTGCCGGCGGAGCTGTTCGACGCCAGCCCCGCATTTCTGCTCCCCTGTCACGGCGTGGAGGTCGCGGGTCATCGCCCCTTGATCCAGTACGCCGCCGATCTGACCCGCACGCCGGACGGGCACTGGCGGATCATCGGCGACCGTACCCAGAGTCCGCTCGGGTTCGGCTATGCGCTCGAGAACCGCGTCGTCCTCTCGCGCGTGCTGCCCAGCATGTTCCGCGACTCGCATGTGCATCGTCTCGCCGGGTTCTTCCGCTCGATCCGGCGCACCTTGACGCGTCTTGCGCCGCGACGGGCGGAGCATTCGCGTGTGGTCGTCCTCACGCCGGGGCCGGAGAACGAGGCCTATTTCGAGCACGCCTATCTGGCCAACTATCTCGGCTTTACGCTCGTCCAAGGCGGGGATCTCTCCGTGCGCGACGGGGCACTCTGGCTGCGGACACTCGGTCGGCTAGAGCGCATCGATGCCGTCCTGCGTCGCGTCGACGACGGTTGGTGCGACCCGCTGGAGCTGCGCGAAGACTCGTTCCTCGGCGTGCCGGGCTTAGTCCAAGCGGTGCGGGCCGGCAATGTGGTGATCGCCAACGCGCTGGGCAGCGGTATCCTCGAGCACCCGGCGCTCCCGGCCTTTCTGCCGAGCCTGTGCCGAGAGCTGCTGGGCGAGGAGCTGCACATCCCGGATATCCCCACCTGGTGGTGCGGCGATCCGGAGTCGCTGGTCCAGGTCTTGGACCGTCTCGATCAGCTCGTCATCAAGCCGCTGAACAAGCGTGACGGTCTGCGTTGCCTCTTCCCCGACACCATGGATGCGCCCGCACGCGCGGCGCTCCTGCAAGCCATTCAGAAACGCCCGGACAGCTACATCGCACAGGAGCGGGTGAAACCCTCGACCGCTCCGGCGCTCATCGGTCGACACCTCGAACCCAGACCCAGCGTGCTGCGAACCTTTTTGACCGCCGAGGAAGAGGGCTACGCGGTCATGCCCGGCGGACTCGGGCGGGTCACCCCGAACAGCGACGCCGCGCTCAACTCCAATCAGCTCGGCGGGCTGGCCAAGGACGTCTGGGTCGTCGCCTCCGAACCGGAACGCCAGGAAAGCCTGCTGGTCACGACCGAGATGCACACGCCCGCGGTCACGCAGGAGAGCGAGGTCTCCAGCCGGGTCGCCGACAATCTATTCTGGATCGGTCGCTATGCCGAGCGCGCCGAGGGACTGGTGCGGCTGCTGCGGATCACCATCTTCAAACTCTCCGAGCGCAGCGATTATGCCGCCTCGACGGGCGACTCCTGCTGTCTGCGCTCGCTCCTGGAGGCGCTGACCAATCAGACCCAGTCCTTCCCCGGCTTCATCGGAACCGGCGCGGCCGAACGTCTGCGCAACCCCGTGCCCGAGATGCTCTCGCTCATCTCCGATCCCGCACGTCTGGGCGGTCTCCCGCAAACGCTCCAAGCCCTGGGTCAGGCCGCCTATTCGGTCCGCGACCGTCTCTCCGCCGACACCTGGCGCATCGTGAGCGACATCGAGGCCCATCTCGGCAACCTCACCCATGAACCACCCGGTCAGCTCTCGCTCGCCCTCGACGAGCTGGACCCTTTGATCACCTCGTTGGTGGCATTTTCCGCTCTCACCCAGGAGAACATGACCCACAACGAAGGCTGGCACTTCCTCGAGATCGGACGTCGGCTCGAGCGCGCCGCCTCCACCGCGAGCCTCCTGCGCTCCATGCTGGTGCCGATTGCGGGCGAGCAGGACGAGAACATGGTCATCGAGGCGGTTCTCGGCGTGACCGACAGTCTCATCACCTACCGCCGACGCTATCGCGCCGGCACCCGGATCGGCGCACTCCTGGACCTGGTCTTTCAGGACGAGGGCAACCCGCGCGCCCTGGCTTATCAGCTCGTGCAGCTCGAACGCCTGATCTCCGAGCTGCCGCGCGCCGACATGACCGTCGGGCGCACGGCGGTGGAAAAGCACGTCCTCAAAGGTCTCACCGGCATCCGCCTGGCCGAGATCGACAACATGGTCCAGCCGGACAAGGCAGGCGCGCGCCGCGCCGCGCTGGCCGCCATGCTGGCCGAGCTGGATCGGCAAAGCGCTGCCATCTCGGACGCCATCACGGCCCAGTATTTCAGACACGAAGAGCAGCCGCACAGCCTGCTGCGCCGAGCCGCAGCGCGAGGCGCCTCATGAGACTCCGGATCAATCACGTCACCCGCTACGAGTACGCCGAGCCGGTGTCGCTGTGCCACAGCATCGCGCATCTGAAACCGCCCCAGACCGCGCGCCAGCGCTGTCTGTCCAGCCAGATCCGGGTCGATCCCTGGCCTGCGGTTCATCGCGAGCACGAGGATTTCTTCGGCAACCGGGTGAGCTATTTCTCGATCCAGCAGGCCCACGATGCACTCGAGGTGCGCGCCCAGAGCGAGGTGGAGGTGGTCGCCCCGACCTTGCCGAAACCCGAGGCGACACAGCCCTGGGAGCGGATCGTGGATCGTCTGCACGATCGCTACGATGAGCCCATGACCGACCTGCGCATCTTTACCCTCCCCTCGCCGCTCGTCCCGTCGGATCCCGACGCGCGCGCCTACGCCGCCGAATCCTTTGCGCCGGGGCGCCCGATCCTGGAAGCGACCATCGAGCTGATGGGGCGCATCTACCGCGACTTCGTCTACGACCCGACCTCCACGACCATCGCCACCCCACTGACCGAGGTGATGGAGCAGCGCAAAGGTGTCTGTCAGGATTTCGCACACGTCGCCATCGCCGGTCTGCGCGGACTCGGACTCGCGACCCGCTATGTCAGCGGCTATCTGGAAACACTCCCGCCGCCGGGCCAGGTCAAGCTCCAAGGCGCGGACGCCTCGCATGCCTGGTTCTCGGTGCTCATTCCCAACCTGGGCTGGATCGATTTCGACCCCACCAACGATCAGATCCCGGGCGAGCAGCACATCACCACCGCCGTCGGCCGCGACTTCCAAGACGTCACGCCGCTGCGCGGCATCTTCTACGGCGGGGGATCCCACGAGCTGCGGGTGGCCGTGGATGTGAATCGCGTATCGCCTGCAGGCAGCGAAGCCTCCGATGTCGGAGAGCCACCGGCCGCCACCCCCCGGCCCCCGGCCCCATCGTCCCAATCACAGAGCGGATAACCCCCCACCTCCCCCGAACGTAGGATGGGTAGAGCGCAGCGAAACCCATCCTCCCAGCGCCAAGCTTCCGCCTCACCGGCGCGAAACCCATCCTCCCGATGCAGTCATGCGGCCTGTCGCTGCCGCCCTATTGCGGCGATGCAGCGGTCGATCCCGCCCGATGCCGGGCAGCCAGCCGCACATAATTCTCAGCCACATAGTCCAGATATTCGCGCTCCCGATCCGTCAGCATCCGCACCCGCCGCGCCGGCGCGCCGAGCCAAAGCCAGCCGCCCTCCAGGGCCTGCCCCGGCGTCACCAGGGACCCGGCACCGAGCATCGTGAAGGGCTCGAGCACCGCACGGTCGAGCACCCGAGCACCGATTCCGATCAGACAGTGATGGCCGATCTCGCATCCATGCAGGACCACCTGATGACCGACGGTGACATCCTCGTGGACGATCAGCGGTGCCCCTCCGGGCATGAAGCGGCTGTCGTGCGAGACATGCAGAACACTCCCGTCCTGAATGTTGGAGCGCGCGCCGATCTCGATGCGATGGATATCCCCTCGGATCACGCATCCCGGCCACACGGAGACAGACGCACCGAGCGTGACCTCGCCGATCACCACCGCGGTCTCGTCGACCCACGCGGACGCATCGATCCTTGGATGTTTCTCTTCGAACGCGCGAATGTTCATATTCCTCAACCGCGCCCAGCGCGGTATGCGATGTTTTTGGATGGGATCGGCCCCGGCGGATTCGACAACCGCTGGAGACGGCACGGTTTAAACCGCGCCCGGTGCGGTATGCGTCATTCGTTGGAATGGCGTGACCGCGCCAGCTCCGACGACTGTCGGAGCTGGTGCGGTTTAAAATATTGAAAAAATTAAACTTTAAACCGCGTCTCGCCAAGATCAAGGAAGCCCCCGACGCTGAACACAGCGTGAAAACGACGCATGTCGCTCTGGACGCGGTTTAAATCCTCGATGCGACTCGGTAGAACACGATCGTACCAAACTAGGGCAGCGGTCTCGAAGAAGGCGATCGAGACATTGGCCGCGCGCTCCCATGAGCTGGTCCAGACGTCCGTCACCGCACCCGCGCCCCGCCGAGGAGCGGTTTCCGGGGAGCCCGGGATCCCCGGCTCCCACAGCAGGCCCGTTGCCCGGCCTTGATCCAGCCCCGAACCGCTGTGGATCGAGACGGTCTCGGGAAGCGCGCAGTCATATTCGAGCGTGCCGTCGTCCAACCAAACCGGATGGCCACCGAGCCGTCTGGCCAGAGCGCGCATCCCTTCGTTGTCGGCGAGGACCTCGCAGCGAAATCGGCGGATCCCCTGCTCCCGCGCCGCCTCGATCAAATGCTCCAGCAACGCGCTCCCCACGCCGTTTCCTTGAGCCTGGTCGACAACGGCCATCGCCAGCTCCGCCGTTTCGGATACGGGCTCGGATCCGGACTTGGAGCGGATGCATCGGGCCACGCCGAGCACCTCGTCGCGCCCTCCCGACACCGTCCGGCGAAGCGCCGCGAAGGCGAGATGATCGTGTCCGTCCGCACCCGTCAGGTAGGCCAGATCCGCTTCGGTCAGCGCGCGCTTCGCCCCGAAAAACCGCAATCGACGCGACGCATTTGAAAGCCCGTCGAAACAGGCCGTGACGATCTCCGGATCGCCTCGCTCGATCGGGTGAATCCGACAAAAGGTACCGTCTTTCAGGCGCACGGCCTCGCCGCGGGGCGAGGCTCGGCTGCGGGCACGCTCGATACTGATCTTCATGGCAAGGCTCTCCGGATTCTGGACGCACCGACTCGTCGCGCCGCCACGGCCGGCTTTCGAGGCCGACAACCGGGTCGCCGAGACGTTTATTGTGCACTGCAGCATAAGATGGCAGCGCTCGGCAATGGTTCAATCCGAACCGACACGACGACAGGGCATCGCCGTCGGAGGATAATCCTCGACCGGGCTCTTGGAAGACACGGAGACGAGGACGCGCATGAGCAAACGATTCCCTTTCACCTGGGCTGCGGCAGGCCTCGGCCTGATTCTCGCGCTCGTGCTTGCGTTGGGCAGCGGACCCGGCGGCGCAATCGAGACGCAGGCACCGCGCGGGATGCCCTTGCTCACCCGACTCTTCATCGGCGAGTTCGGTTTTCTGATCACGGCCGCCGGTGCGTTTTGGGGCTTCAAGCACCGCCGCAGTCAAGGCGCCGAAATCGCGACCCTGATCGCGGCGATTGCCTGTGTCGTCCTGGCCGTTGCCTTTCTGGTCATGGGCATCGGGCTCTGGACCGAGACGTTCCCGAGCAGGCCGAATCCATGATCATCCTGTTCCTGCATCTGCTCATCCAAGTCGGACTGGTCGTGCGTGTGCTGCTGCGGCCGAATCGGCAGCCGGCATCCCGGATCGCCTGGGTGGTGGTGATCCTGGCGGTCCCGGTGGTCGGGGCGGTTGCTTACGTCCTGCTCGGAGAGGTCAATCTGGGGCGACATCGCGGCGAACGGATGCGGCGAATCTTTGCGCGGGTTCCCGAATTGGCGAATGATTTCGATCGCCGGCTTGCGCCGCCCGAGATCCCGGACACCTATCGGCACCTGTTCCGGCTCGGTGAATCCATCAGCGGCTTTGCCCCGGTGGGCGGAAACCGGGCGACCCTGATGGCGGACTCCAACGCCGCGATCGACGCCATGGTCGCGGACATCGACGCCGCAACCGATCATGTGCACCTGAACTTCTACATCTGGCTGCCCGACAACAATGGGCTGTCGATGGTCGCGGCCTTGGAGCGTGCCGCCCGGCGCGGCGTCACCTGTCGGGCCATGGCGGACGATCTGGGCTCGCGCCGGCTGATCCATTCGATCCATTGGCAGCGGATGGCCGACGCGGGCGTGCGCTTGGCGCGCGCGCTGCCGATCGTCAACCCCTTGCTGCGCCCGCTCGGGGGACGCATCGACCTGCGCAACCATCGCAAGATCTTGGTGATCGACGACAGCATCACCTATTGCGGCAGCCAAAATTGCGCCGATCCGGAGTTCCGGATCAAGGCCAAATATGCCCCCTGGGTCGACGCCATGATGCGCTTCGAGGGGCCGATCGCACGCCAGAATCAGATCCTGTTCGCGAGCGACTGGCTGGCACATGTGGACGACGGCATCGATGCACTGCTGCGCCGTCCCGTGCCGGCGGCGAACGCGGGGTTCGTGGCACAGGTGATCGGCACCGGACCGACCGTGCGCGCCTCGGCGATGCCCGAGCTGTTCGCGTCCTTGATCTACAGTGCACGCGAGGAGCTGGTGATTTCGACACCTTACTATGTCCCCGATGAAGCCATGCAGAGCGCACTCTGCGGGGCGGCCTACCGGGGCGTGAGGACCAGCATCGTTTTTCCGGCCCGCAACGATTCGTTCGTCGTGGGCGCGACCAGCCGAAGCTATTACGCCGACCTCCTCGCTGCCGGGGTGCGGATCTTCGAGTTCGAAGGCGGGCTCCTGCACACCAAATCATTGACCCTGGACGGTGCCGTCACCCTGATCGGATCGGCCAACATGGACCGGCGCAGCTTCGAGCTCAACTTCGAGAACAACATCCTGGTCTACGATCCGGCGCTCACGGCGACCATGCGCGAGCGCCAGGACAGCTACATCGCCCGCTCCCGCCCCGTCGACGCCAAGACCGTCGCGGCCTGGGGACCGGGCCGGCGCCTCCTGAACAACAGTATCGCCATGTTGGGGCCGATCCTCTAAACCGCGCCCGGTGCGGTATGCGTTGTTTTTGGATCGGATCGGCCTCGGCAGACTTGACGACCGTTGGAGTCGGCGCGGTTTAAAATATAAAAAGGTTAAAATTTAAACCGCGTCTCGCCAAGATCAGGGAAGTCTCCGACGCTGAACACAAAATGAAAATGGCGCATCTCGCTCCGGACGCGGTTTAAGCTCAGCTCGGGCCGAAAAGAAACCATAGAATCAGGCCCAAGACCGGCAACAAGAGGACAAGAACGATCCACAGCACCTTCGAGCCGGTACCGGCGGAGCTGCCGACGATCTTGACGATGGCGTAGATCGTCAGGATCAGGTGAATCAGGCCGAGAATGCCTGTGACTTCGATCTGCATCGATGAACTCTCCATGAAGGTGCGATATCGGGGTGCGAACGGCAGGAGTGGACTCTTCGCCAAGAGCCATCATCGATGATAAACCGCGTCCGGAGCGAGATGCGCCATTTTCATTTTGCGTTTGGCTTCGGAGGTTTCCTCGATCTCGGCGAGACGCGGGTTAGAATTTAATTTCTTTAATCCTTTAAACCGCGCCAGCTCCGACAGTTGTCGGGACTGGCGCGGCCAAACCACTCCAACAGATGGCGCATACCGCACCGGGCACGCACGCAGGAGGCATGGCCGAGACGCCCGGTTGCGCTTCCCGACATTTTGAAAGAGGAGATTCTCCAGTGTCCAGCCTCCCGGAACGGCGCGAGCAGATTCGACTGGTCCATGCGGCCTTCATCCGCCAAGTGGTCGCGTTGACCCAGCGCCCGGAGGGTCGAGCCGAACTCAAGGCCCTGCTTGCCGAAGCCGAGCAACAGGGTTGGAGCACGCTTGTCGCCGTCCTGCGACGCATCGCCAATGGCGAGCGCTCGCCCGCGCTCCTGAGCGGTCTCGACGAAGAGGACGGGGTCATCGCGGAATCCGTCCTGCGCGGGCTTCAAGACCCCGCCAGTCTGCCGGATCCGAGCCGAGCACAGGATCCAACCCTTGCCGCACCGGGCCTCGCACACATGATCCACGCCGCGCGCAGCGATCCGCAGGCGCTGGTGCTGATCGGCAATATGGCCGATCAGATGAGCAAAGTCGGAGGCAGTATGGCCCGCCTGGCCGGTGTTGTCCGCCCGCTGATCAACGGGGAGCGCAACCCGGACCAGCTCTGTCGCGGGATGGATACGCAGACCCGGCAACTGGTGCTGGAGATCCTCGGCGAGCTGGGCAAATTGGAGACGCATTGAGACGGGCTCGCCCGCCTGGACACGTCCACCCGCGCTGCCTTCGCACCTCGACGTCACCCGATCAACGTCCGGCGAGACCCTCGCCGTCAAGGTCGCGGTATTCCGGTCGATCCGCTTCTTCGAGCCTGACCCGTAAGGGTCCGCGCGTATCCAGGTGCAGATCACGCTGCGGGTAGGCGATAACGATGCCCGCCTCTCTGAATGTGCGGTTGATCGCCATGTTGAGCTCGGAGGTGATGGCAACCCGATGCTCGATATCTTCGATATAGGCCCGCAGCGACAGGGTCAGGGCGTTGTCGCCGAACCCTTCGAGGTTTACCGCAGGCTTGGGGTTGGCAAGCACGCGCGGATTCTCCCGCGCCGCCTCACGCATCAGGGCATGGGCCAGGTCCACATCGGTGTCGTAGGCCACACCCACGACAATCATGATCCGCGTCACCGGGTCGGACAGGGACCAGTTGAGCAGCCGACCGGTGATCAGCTCCTTGTTCGGGACCAGCAGCTCCTTGCGATCGTAACCGCGGATCGTCGTGGCGCGGATGCGGATCTTGGTCACCACGCCGTCGGTTCCGTCTACGGTGATGACATCGCCGACCCGCACCGGGCGCTCGAACAGGATGATCAGGCCGCTGACGAAGTTCGCGACGATCTCCTGCAGGCCGAACCCGATCCCCAGCCCGATGGCCGCCACCAACCACTGAAGCTGAGACCACTGAGCACCCACGGTATTGAGCGCCAGCACGATACCCAAGGCGACGATGACGTAGGTCGTCAGCGTCGTCACCGTGTAGCGGTTGCTCGAGGCCACATGCAGACGCTCGCTCAGGATGATCTCGAGCATCGCGGGCAACCGTTTGGCGAGCACGCCGATCGCAACGAGGTAAAGCAGGGCGAGCCCGAGATCGGCCAGGGTGACGGGCAGCGCCGTCTCCTCCCCGTCCAGGATCCGGGTGGTGTGCCAGAGGGTCACCTCGTCGAGGATGCCCAGTGCCGGAAAGACCGGCGACCAGATGGCGTAAAGTCCGACCAGGGCGAGGACGACGGCCGCCATCCCCAGAAGCTCTCGACCGGCCGCGCTTGCCGCCGCGAGATCGATGTTCGCGTCGTCGGACGGCGCGGCGCCAAGCTCCCCGCCGTCCGTCGCCTCGTGCTCCGCGACGGCGGCCGCTCGGCGCTCGAGCGCAACCCGGCGAGCCAAACGGCTGCGTGCGTGCATCAGCCAGCTCGACGCCAGGGCATGGAGCAAGAGCAAGGCAACGCTCAATCCCAAGGTGAGCAGATAGGCATCCCAGAGGACGAGCGCCGAATAGGCGTAACCTTCCAAGACGAGAACCAAGATCACCAAAGGCACGGCCACCAACACTGGATACCAGATCGGATAGGCACGGGCCAACAGACCGGCGCCAGGACCTTGCCGCGACGCCTTCAGAAGACCGCTCCCGGGGTGAAACAATCGGAAAAAGAACAAGGCGATCGCCGCGACGGAGACCAATGCGGTGAGCCGCGCGACCAGTCCGACAGCGGCATCCGGGTTGAGGCTGATCGCCTTGCCGAGGATCAGCATCGCCGGAACCAGGACCCAAATCAGCCAGCCGATCTCCGACCTAAGCCGTTGCGCACCGGCCTGCGGCCACCGGAAATGCCCGATCGCCAGACCGCACGGCAGACAGATCCCGCGCAACAACAGCAGGACATAGAGTACGACCGCGATGCGGACCAGTTGAACCCCGGCCGTCTCGGACACCTCCGTACCCTGTGCGGCGTTCTGAAGCGCCACGCCGAGCGCGCCGAACAACAGGGGCAGGGGCACTGCAAGGATCAGGGTGAGCATCAGCGCCCGAAACGTTTGCCGCGTGCCCCCGACACCCGGCGGTTGGGGTCGAACCGAGGCGCGCTCGATCTGCGCAATCAAAGCGCTGCGCTTCCACAGCAGCACGCCCGACACCAACGCCACGAGCCAATACAGGGGCGAGGTCGCGAGCGGCCCTGCGAGGCTGCGGCCAAGCTCCGACCAGACCGAGGGCGACAGCAGGCGCCCGATCTCGGGTTGAAGATTCGCCAACTCCGCCGGACGGGTTTTGGCCCCCGTACCGAGCCAAAACAGGTGCTCTTCGAGAAAGTAATCGTAAGCGCGCGCGACATCCAGCATCCGACCCTCGGCGGCCTTGAGCCTCTGCAGCGCATCGAGCTGTACGCCCTCGGCCTCGAGCTGCTTGGCGAGCAACACCTGGCGCCCCACGATCAAGGTGCGCAGGGTGTCGAGATCCTGCGGTTTCGAGTCGGCCGAGAGCTTGGCGGAAAGCTCGGCGAGGGTGCGATTCGGATCGGCGATGCGGGTCGCCTCGTCGAGGTGCTGCAGCCGGCTGACGTTGACCGCGGCGATCTGCTGCTCAAGCGCACGCAGATTGCGGGTATAAACCTCGAAATCGGGCAGGTCCGCACGGTGCTCGAGCAAGAGCGGGCCGATGCCTTCGGTCAGTCCGCTGACCTCCCGAGCCGCCCGCACGCGCTCGAAATTGGCCTGGATCCGCTCGGCCAACCGCAGTGCCTGCGCTTCGTCCTCGTCGTGTTCGTCGAGCCGTCCGGCGATGGCCGAGAGCTGTTCCGTCAGCTCAGCGTTCTCGCGCGCGAGCTGGCTCAGCAACGGGTCTGACCCCTTGGTTAACTCCAGCATCCGCGCAGCCTCGGCCTTCGCGAACGCAGCCTCGGTCTCATGCGTGTCGTTGAGCAGCACCTTCAGTGCCTCGACCTGCGTGCGCAGACGCGCGACACTGGCGGCCTCCTCGTCGCGCCTGGCCGCGAGCAGCTCCAACCGCATCGGCTGACTGATCAGCTCTTGCTCGAATGACCGGATCTCGGTACTCAAAGCGACGTAGCGGGTCTCCAGCGCCCACCATCGAGCCTGTACGAGTGAAGAGCCTGCGCCCGAGACCGGAGAGACATGCTCGCCGCCGCCGGGCTCCACCCGCAAGGCCGCGGCGATCCCGTCCTGCTGCTCCTGCGCCGCCGTCAAGCGCTGGCGGATCATGGTCGGGCGGTTTTCGTGGAAGACGCGCTGGCGCTCGAAATCGGCGCGCCGCGCCTCTGCCGCGGCGAGGTCGGCTTGGGCCTTGCGCAGACGCAGCGCGATCTCCCCGCGCGGCGTCTGCGAACCGACGCCGAGCCCCTCGAGCGCATCGACTGAGCCGGCCTCCAGCGTACGTTCGCGAATGCGGCGCGTCTCCTCCGGCGCCGCCTGCGCGACCTCCTCGAAGGCCGTGGCACGGTCCCTATTGACCTCGGCCTCTTTGAGGTTGGACAGGGCCTCACGGTAGCGGGCGATGACCTTGGTCTTGAGGTCGGCATCCAGATCGGTGCTTGTCTCGGCCCGGGCGATCTTCGCCTCCAGGCCCTCCGCCGACATCAGCGACGGATTCAACGAGCCTATGCCGCCGTTTTCGGCACCAAGTGTCGACGACAACAGCGTCAGGCAGAGCCCCAAAGCAAGCGTGCAGCCGACAATCGGATGTCTCATCATCGAAGCTTCCGACCCGGGCCGAACCTGCGGACCGCCCTAAAAGGGCGGGCTGATCGGGTCACGACGCCGAAGGAGCGTTTCAACAATGGGTCAGAGAACTCGACGAGGGGATACCTTTGCCCCTGTTGTCGTTGTCGTACTCGATTACGACAACGACAACGACAACGACAACGATTGGATTCGGAGCTCAATGTATTTCTGAGGCGTTTCTAATCGATGGTCTCGGGGATATACCCCGGCGCATTGGGTCCCATGTTCTTCTCGCCCTCCTCGGCCTCCTCGTAGGGATTGCCGATCGCGTAGGGTTCGCCGGATGCAATCCCCGCGGCATCCGCCGCCGGATTGTCGATGACGCTGTCTCCGACGAGATCCCCGTCGGAGGCGTTCACGCCCTCGACGATGACCTGGTCGCCGCAGCCGGCAAGGAGCAGGAGCGTGAGGCCCAGAGTCAGAGTCAGAGTCAGAGTCAGAACCGGAGACGAAAACCGGCGATGTTTGGAAAGGGTATCGGCGTCGATCATGTTGGCTCCATTGTGTTTAAACCGCGCCCGATGCGGGATGCGTCATGTGTTGGAGTGGCTTGACCGCCCCCCTTCGGACGTCATGAGACCGATGCCTCGTGGTCCGGACCCGGATCCCGAACCTTGACGCCCCCGTGGAACTTCTCGCGAAACCGCTGGAAGACCACGTAGAGCATCGGGATCAGGAAGATCCCGATCAGCGAGGCGGCAAGCATGCCACCGAAGACGGCCGTGCCGACGCCGCGCTGACTCGCCTCGCCGGCACCGCTGGCGATGATCAAGGGGACCAGGCCGAGGATGAAGGCAAAGCTGGTCATGAGCACGGCGCGAATCCGCAGACGTGCCGCCCGGGTGGCCGCATCCAGGATCGAGGCCCCGGAGGCACGCTGCTCGATGGCGAACTCGACGATGAGGATCGCGTTCTTGCTCGCCAGTCCGATCAGCACCACGATGCCGACCTGGGCGTAGAGATCGTTGGAGAGACCCGCGACCCAGAGTGCGCAGAGCGCGCCGAGCACCCCGACCGTGACGCTCAGGAGCACGACCGCCGGCATCGACCAGCTCTCGTAGAGCCCGACCAGGAAGAGGTAGGCGAACAAGACCGCCAGCGCCAACACGATCGGCGTCTGACCGCCGGCCTCGCGTTCCTGAAAGGCGGTGCCCGTCCACTCGAAGCCGTAGCCCGCCGGCAAGGTCGCCGCGGAGATCCGCTCCATCGCCGCCAAGGCGTCGCCCGAGCTGAATCCGGCCGCAGGCTCGCCCTGAATCGTGACGCTGCGATAGTTGTTGTAACGCTGCAGGAGCTGCGGCCCCAGAATCAGCTCGGGGGTCAGCAGTGCGCGCAGCGGGACCATCTCGCCTTGGTCGTTGCGGACATGGATCCGGTAGATGTCCTCGACGCTCCGACGATCGGCCTCGCGGCCTTCCACCTGGACCTGCCAGACCCGTCCGAACCGGTTGAAGTCGTTGACGTAGTAGCCGCCCAAGGTCGCCTGCAGCGCGTTGAAGACGTCGCTGATGCGCACACCCAAGGTCTGGACCTTCTCGCGGTCGATGTCGAGGAACACCTGCGGGTTGTCGGTCGCCCAGGTCGAGAACACGCGCGAAAAGGCCGGATCCTGATTGGCGGCGAGGATGAGCCCGCGCATCACCCCGGCGAGCGCCTCCGGGGTACGACCCTGCAGGTCTTCGAGCTGGTACTGAAAGCCTCCGCCGGTCCCCAGACCGACGATCGGCGGGAGATTGAAGGGCATGACCCGCGCGCTCGGGATACCGATCGTTTGGGCCGCGATCCGATCGATGACGGCATCGACCTTCAGATCCGCCGTCTTGCGCTCCTCGAACGGCTTTAAGCGCCCGATGACGGCCGCTGAGTTGGAGAGCACCGCACCGTCGAGGATGCTGAAGCCCGTGATCGTCACCACGTGCGCGACCGCGGGATCGGCCTTCACCAGCGTTTCGAGCTCCTTGACCACCTCGAAGGTGCGGTTCACCGAGGCGCCCTGCGGCAACTGCACATGGGCCATGAAGGCGCCTTGATCCTCCTCCGGGAGGAATCCGGTCGGCGTGATCTTGAACAGCCAGCCGGTCGCAAGCCCGATGCCCAGGATCAGCACCAAGACCAGCATCGAAAAACGCACCAGCCGCGTGACGATCGCGGCATAGCCGTCGCGAACGCGGTCGATCCCGCTCATGACATAGCGCATCGGACCGCGCCGATGACCGCCCGGCTTGAGCAGCACGGCGCACAGCGCGGGCGAGAGGGTCAGGGCATTGACGGCCGAGATCAGCATCGCGAAGGCGACGACGGCCGCGAACTGCTGGAAGAGCTGTCCGGTGATCCCGGGGATGAAGGCCACCGGCAGAAAGACCGACAGCAACACCAGGGTGATGGCGATGATGGGCCCGGTGATCTGACCCATCGCCTTCTTGGCGGCCTCGCGCGGCGGCAGACCCTCCTCCTCCATGATGCGCTCGACGTTCTCCACCACCACGATGGCATCGTCGACCACGATCCCGATCGCCAGCACCACGGCCAAGAGCGAGATGGTGTTGGCCGAGAAGCCGATCGCGAGCAGGAAGGCGAAGGTCCCGATCAGGGCCACGGGCACCGCGATCAAGGGGATCAGTGTGGCACGCCAGCTCCCGAGAAAGAGGAACACGACCAGGATCACCAGGACGAAGGCCTCGAGCAGGGTATGCACGACCTTCTCGAGACTTGCGTTGACGAAGTCCGTGGTGTCGTACACCAAGGTATAGCCGAGATCGTCCGGGAACCGCTCGGCGAGCCGATCCATCGCCGCCTCGATACCGTCGGCCACGGACACCGCATTGGCACCGGGCGCGAGATAGATCCCGATGGCGGCCGCGTCCCGTCCGTCCAATCGGCTGAAAGAGTCCGACTGGCGCGCGCCGAGCTCGACGCGCCCGATATCCGAGACCAGAACGGTGGAGCCGTCCGGGTTGGCCCGCACGACGATGCGCTCGAACTCGGCAGCATCGCTCAAGCGCCCCTGAGTCTGGAGCGTGATCTGGAACTGTTGGTCGGCCATCATCGGCTGCGCGCCGATCCGTCCCACCGCGGCCTGGATGTTCTGGCTCTGGATCGCCGCGATCACATCGGCGGGCGTAAGCGAGAGCGCGGTGAGACGATCCGCGTCGAGCCAGATCCGCATGCTGTAGTCGAGCGGCCCGAACAGCGACGCCTGTCCCACGCCGGGCACACGCGCCAGGGTGTCGACGACGTTGATGGTCGCGTAATTGCTCAGGAACAGCCCGTCGTAGGCACCCTTCGGCGAATACAGCGCCACCACCTGCAACATGGCGTTGGATTTCTTCTGAACCGTCAGCCCCTGCCGCTTGACCTCCTCCGGGAGCTGGGCCATCGCCAGATTGGCCCGATTCTGCACGTTGACCGTATTGATGTCCGGGTCGGAGCCGAGCGCAAAGGTGACGGTGAGCGAGTAGCTGCCGTCGTTGCCGCTGGTGGACTGCATGTAGAGCATGTTGTCCACACCGTTGACCTGCGACTCGATCGGCTGAGCGACCGTCGACTCCACGACCGACGCGCTCGCGCCGGGATAGGCCGCGCTGACCGAGACCTGCGGCGGGACGATGTCGGGAAACTGAGCGACCGGGATGCGGGTGATGGCGATCAGGCCGGCCAGCGTGATGACGACCGAGATGACGATCGAGAGCCGCGGCCGGTCGATGAAGACATCGGAGATCATTGCTCGAGCTCCCCGGCAGCGCTCTTCGCAGGCGCGGCGCTCACGGCCTGACCGGGTCGTACCTGCTGAATCCCTTGCGTGATGATCAGCTCGCCGTCGGTCAGACCCTTGGTGACGACGATATCCGGCCCCTTGGTCTGCCCCGTCTCGATGCGACGTGTTTGGGCCTTGCCGTCGGCATCGAGGATCAAGACGTAGACGCCTTGCTGGTCGACTTGCAATGCCGATTGCGGGATCAGGATCGCCGATTCAGGTGCGCCGGCTTCAAGCAGGACCCCGACATACTGGCGGTCGACGAGGATGCCGTCCGGGTTCGGCAGCTCGGCGCGCAGGGTGACCGAGTCCGTCCCCGGATCCGTGGTCACGTCGACGAAATCCAGACGCCCGGCGTACTCGTAGAGTGTGCCGTCCGGGAGGCGCACACGGACCCTCACATCGCGAGCATTGCCGCCCTTGTCCTCGATGGTTTGGCGCGCGCCGAGCAGATCACGCTGTGTCACCGGAAACTGGACGTAGATGGGATCGCGACTCACGATCGTCGCCAAGGTGCCCGAGGCGGGACCGACCAGGTTACCCACCGTGTAGCTCGCAAGCCCGATGCGGCCGGCCACCGGCGCCGTGATCTTGGTATAGCTCAGGTCGAGCATGGCCCGGGTCAGGGCCGCCTGCGCAAGCGTAATGCCCGCCTTCGCGATCGAATCCGCCGCCTGCAGCTCGTCGACCGATGATTGCGAGATGTTCTTGGCCTTCACCAACTCCAGTCCGCGCGCCAACTGGGCGGCGGTGTTGAGTTGATCGGCCCGCGCCTTTTCCAGATCGGCTTGGCGTTGCTCGACCGCAGCCGCGTACTGACCGGGCTCGATCACGAAGAGGACATCGCCGACCTTCACCTCTTGGCCTTCGGTGAAACGACGTTCCTCGAGGAAGCCCTCGACCCGGGCACGCAGATCGACCCGGTTGACCGCGATCACCCGCCCGACGAAGGACGCCTCCTCGTCGACGACGCGCGACTCGGCCGGAACCACGATCACCGAGGGCGGCGGCATCTGCAGCGCAGGGGCGTCGGTCTCACCGCAGCCCGACAGCGCCAAACCACCGATAAACAAGGAGCAGACCAGTGGCCCGAGTCGACGCGAGACGCGCCGGGTTTCGAATAGTCCATCCGAATCAGGCTCCGAGACACGCATGCTGCAGGACATCGTCAAGCATCCTTGATGAGGGTTCGACGGCCGAAGTCTAGCCGAAAAGGCTCGCCCACGGCCGATCCTTGCATTGCAGCGCTGCGAGCCGACGCGGTGTGTCGCGGGCATGCTAACGTAGCGCTTTTTTTCCACGAGGAACGACATCGTGCCTGTGCGTGCTCTGAAGCATCCGCTGCGGCTGGCGCTGCTGCTGATCCCCCTGCTCGGACTTGTACTCCCGAGCGCTCCGCCGCAGGCCGCCGAGCGGCCGACGATCGGCCTGGCGCTCTCCGGCGGCGGGGCACGCGGCGCGGCACACGTCGGGGTTCTGAAGGTGATCGAGCGCATGGGTATCCCGGTCGACTATGTCGCCGGCACCTCGATGGGTGCCGTCGTAGGCGGGCTCTATGCCATGGGCATGTCGCCGGACGAGATCGAGGCCACCATCGAGGAGATCGACTGGACAGCGCTCTTTCAGGACGAGCCCCCGCGCCAGGATCGGCGCATCCATCGCAAGCTCGACGACAACGACTTCCTGTTGAGCGCCAGGCCGGGGGTGAACGAGGAAAAGCGCGAAGTAAATCTCGTCCCGGCCCTGATCCAAGGCCACCGGCTCGACCTCGCGCTGCGCCGCTACACGCTTCCCGCAAGAGCGATCCACGATTTCGACGACCTCAAAATTCCCTTTCGCGCCGTCGCCACGGACGCGGTGACCGGGGAGGCGGTGATCCTCGCCGGCGGCGATCTCGCGACCTCGATCCGCGCCAGTATGGCGGTGCCCGCGGCCTTCGCTCCGGTGGAGATCGACGATCAACTCCTCATCGACGGCGGTCTAGCCATGAATCTGCCGGTCAGCGTGGTCCGCGACATGGGCGCGGACATCATCATCGCCGTGGATGTCGGCGGACCCCGTCGCGATCGCGAAGAGATCAACAATGTGCTCGAGATGCTCGATCAGGTGATGGGCCTCGTGACCTGGCGCAACACCCAGGAGGAGATCGCCAAGCTGCGCGGGCGCGATGTCCTCATCACCCCGCCCCTCGGGCGCAAAGTCACGGCTGCGGATTTCAACAGGATGCTGGAGGCGATCGCCATCGGGGAGCTCGGTGCTCGGGAGCAGGAGGCCGCGCTGGCGGCGATCGAGATCCCGACGGCCCGCTATGCCGCCTATCTCGACCGGCAACGGCTCGGAGGCGGACCGATGCCGATCATCGATCGCGTGCGCGTCGAGAATCACTCGCGCCTGGCCGACGCACTCATCACCGAGCGCTTGGACGTGCCGCTCGGCGAGCCGCTGAACACGGATGCATTGGAGGCGCAGATCGACCGCATCTTCGATCAAGACAACTTCCAATCGGTCCACTATCGCGTCGAGGAGACCTCCGAGGACGAGACCGAGCTGGTGATTACCGCGACCGAGAAATCATGGGGTACCAGCTCCCTGCAGTTCGGCATCGAGCTGTCATCCGCCTCCGGGGGCGACTCGCAATTCAACGTCGGCGCGGCCTACACGATGGCGCCCGTGAACGCACTGAACGCCGAGTGGCGGACCTTTCTGCAGGCCGGCGAGGAGCCCGGCCTGACCACCGAGCTCTATCAGCCGCTCGACCCCTTGGAGCGCTGGTATCTCGAGGCGACCGCAGGCTACTTCACCCAGAGTCTGACCCTGTTCGAGCCGGAGAAATCGGATAACCCGACGGCAAAATATCTGATCGCGCGTCTCGGCGGCTCACTCGAAGGCGGCCGGAATTTCGGCGACTGGGGACGGCTCGGGCTGAAGTACAGTCGCTACGCGGGCGACGCCGACCTGCGTTACGGTGAGCCCGGCATGCAGGGGTACGGGTTCGACGAAGGCTCGCTCGGCCTGAGCTTCTATCTCGACACCCTCGACAGCGCCAATTTCCCGCGTCGCGGCTGGGTGGGCAGCGCATTCGCGTTGACCTCACGGACCGAGATCGGCGCGTCCGAGAACTACGATCAGGCCGGGTTCAACCTCGTGAACGCCCACAGCTGGGGGAAAAACACCCTCCTGACCGGCTTCAGAATGGCCGGCAGCTTCGGCGGGCAGGAGCCGGCTCAGTCCTTCTACCGACTGGGCGGCTTCCTGAACCTCTCGGGCTTCAATCAGGACGAGCTCTCGGGTGGAAACCTCGGACTCGCGCGCGCCGTCTACATGCGCAACCTCACCTCCGGACTGGTCAGCACCTATGCCGGGGCCTCGCTGGAGGCGGGCAACGTCTGGGACCGACGCTCGGAAATCGGATTCGACAACCTGCGCTTCGGCAGCAGCCTCTTCCTGGGCGCGGACACCTTCATCGGCCCCATCTACCTCGGATACGGCTACGCCGACGGCGGCTTCGGAGCGCTTTACCTCATGCTCGGTCGACCCTGGAACACCCGGGCCCACTAATGAGCCTCCGACGCCTCCGTCGGAACGCAAGAGCCGGATCAGAAAGCGTGCCGCCCGGTCCAGATTGGCCGATGCACGCTCGCTCAGGGGTTCGCCGAGCGCGAATCCGTAACCGCGGATCGCCAGCAGTCGGGCCGGCGGGGGCGTTTGCCCGGTGACCTGCCGAAACAGGGTCAGCAAGACACCCGGCTCGAGTGCATGCGTGCTGAACGACGCATCCGGACTCGGACACAGGGGACGAAAGGTGAAGGGCTCCGGGCCGCTGACGGCGGCATCCACGAAGATCACCCGCTCACGGTCCCGAAGGTCGAGGACATGCTCGATCTGCAGCTGAAAATCGGTCAGCGTCTCGATGCCGCGCCGCGCGAAATCGGGTTCCAGGTCCAGGCGATCGATCAGGAGCGGCCCGAGTGCGTCGTCACCGCGCGAGGGGTTCCCGCAAGCCAGGATCAACACCCGGCCGACACCCGATTGGGATGTCATGGAACGCCCATCACGTGCGACATCAGGCGGCAACCCGGACCGGTTTGGACTCGGAGACCTCGGGCAGACGCAGCGAGAGCAGGAACGCGGCTAGCACGAACCCGGCCGACCACCAGAGACACCCCTCGATCCCCTGCGTCTGATAAACCAGACCCGAGAGCACCGTCCCCGCGAGCCGCCCGCCGGCATTGGCCATGTAATAAAAGCCAACGCTCATCGAGACCTTCTCGAAGTCCGAGTAGGCCAGAATCAGATAGGAATGCACCGCCGAGTTGATGGCGAAGAGCACACCGAACAGCATGAGACCGGCGATCAGCACCTCGCCCGACGGCCAGCCCTGGTGGAGCGCGAAGGCCATTCCCGCCGGCACGATCGCCAGCAACAAGGCCCACCGTCTCGCCGTGCGACCGCCCGGATGACGTCGAGCCACCTGATTCGACCGCCCGAGGTGCATCAGTCGCGGGGCTGCGGCCTGCACCATCCCGTAACCGATCACCCACGCTGCCATGAAGGTGCCGACCTGGGTGAAGCTCCAGCCCAGCGCCGAATACAGAAACACCGGCAGACCCACGACAAACCAGACATCGCGCGCGCCGAACAAAAAGAAGCGCGCCGCCGAGAGCCAGTTGATCGCAGGCGTATTGGAGAAGACCTGCGTGAATTTCGGCTTGGACGCCATGCGCCCGACGCCCGAGGGCAACAGGATCGCAGTCACGATCAGCACGATCAACAGCATCCCCGCGAGCACGGCCAAGGCCCCGCGAAACCCGATCAACTCCAGGAGCGCCGCACCGATGAAGAAGCCGGCACCCTTGAGCGCATTCTTCGAGCCGGTGAGAATGGCGACATACTTAAACAGCCGCGATTCCCCGCCCGCACCGACCAGCGTCTTCACCGTCGCCTTGGCCGACATCTTGTTCAGGTCCTTGGCGATCCCGGACAGTGCCTGCGCCAGCATCACGTAGGCGACCGTCAGCCAGGCATCCGGCACCGTGAGCATCGAGAGCGCCACCACCTGCAACCCCATGCCGATGTGCATGGTGAGATTCAGCCCGATCCGCGCACCCAGCCATCCGCCGACCAAATTCGTGACGATGCCGAAGACCTCGTAGAAGAGGAACAGCATGGCCACCTCGAACGGCGAATAGCCCAGCAGGTGGAAATACAGTACCACCAGCATCCGGATCGCCCCGTCGGTGACGGTAAAGGCCCAGTAGCCGGCGGTGACGGTCAGGTAGTTGCGCGTATTGGTATCCATGGCCCTCCCGGGGCTCGCTCACGGCAAGACAAGCCGGCCTCGTTCATCAGACAGGCCGGTAGGGTGGACGAGCGACAGCGAAGTCCACCGAGCCCGGCGACGGCGCCGGTGGACTGCGCTGCGCTTGTCCACCCTACCAGCGCGTGTCCCACCCCACCGCTCCGATCAGAGCCGTAGGATGGGTAGAGCGCAGCGAAACCCATCCTCCACGCTCCGACGCTCCAGTCCCAGCACCGAAAGAGCGCAGCGAAACCCATCCTCCACACTCCGACAGCACACGCTAAAGCCCCTCGCCCAACATCTGCGCAATGTCCATCATCCGATTCACATAACCCCATTCATTGTCGTACCAGGCCAACACCTTCACCTGAGTCTCGTCGATGACCATGGTGGAGAGCGCATCGATGATCGACGAACGCGGATCATCCTTGTAGTCGACCGAGACCAACGGGCGCTCCTCGTAACCGAGGATACCCGCCAGATCGCCGTCGGCCGCGGACTTGAAATACCCGTTGACCTCATCGGCCGTCACCGCCCGCGCGGCCTCGAAGACGAAATCGGTCAGCGAGGCGTTGAGCAAGGGTACGCGCACGGCCAGCCCGTTCAACTTGCCCGTGAGCTCCGGAAAGATCTTGGTGATCGCCTTCGCCGATCCGGTGCTAGTCGGGATCAGGGACTGGCCGCAGGCACGGGCGCGGCGCAGGTCCTTGTGCCCGAGATCGACGATCCGCTGGGTGTTGGTGATGTCGTGGATGGTCGTCATGGTGCCGTGGCGGATCCCGATCCGCTCGTGCATGACCTTCACCACAGGGGCCAAACAATTGGTCGTACAGGATGCCGCCGTGACCAGATGGTGCTCGGCCGGGTCGTAGAGGTGATGGTTGACGCCGTAGACGATGTTCAGGGCGCCGTCTGTGGGCGCCGCGACCAAAACCTTCTTGACCCCTTGGTCAAAGTAGCCCCGAAGGGTCTCGGGCTTCTTGTGGTGCTTGCCGGTCGCCTCGATGACGATGTCGCAGTCCGACCAATCGGTGTCGGCCAACGCCGGGTTGCGGCTGTAGGCAATCGACCGGCCGTCGATCCGGATCGCATCGCCCTCGCCCGTGCAATCAGGGCCCCAAGTCCCGTGGACCGAGTCGAACTTCAGCAGATGCGCCGATCCGGCGGCATCGGCCGCGATCTCGTTGATCCGGACAAACTCAAGCCCGTCCCGACCCCGGGCCGCGCGCAGACCCAGTCGCCCCATGCGGCCGAAGCCGTTGATCCCGACACGAACACTCATCGCCCCTCCGATCCCGATTCAGCGGCTTCGATCGGCTCCGACGCGGGGAGCGGCGTACGCCCGATCGCGTCGAGTTCGCGTTGCAGCTTGAGCCGATCCAAGGACGCGAGCGGCAGACTGAGAAAGATCTGGATCCGATTCTGAAGCGCGGCGAAGGCTTGACGAAACGCCATCATGCGCGCGACCTCGTTGCCCTCGACCTCGGCCGGATCCGGCACACCCCAATGGGCGGTCATCGGCTGTCCCGGCCAGACCGGGCACATCTCCGCCGCGGCACGGTCGCAGACCGTGAAAACGAAATCCATCACCGGCGCACCCGGCTCGGCAAACTCGGCCCAGTCTTTGCTGCGCAGATCATCGGTCAGATAGTTGTTGCGCCGAAGGACCTCGAGGGCCAGCGGATGCACCTCGCCCTTCGGATGACTGCCGGCGCTGTAGCCATTGAATTGGCCACGGCCGAAGCGGTTGACGATACACTCGCCGAAGATGCTGCGTGCCGAATTGCCGGTGCACAAAAACAGCACGTTGTAAGGTCTCTCGACCATGGGTTGGTCCTCGGTAGGATGAAACCTCGCCGGACGAGCGTCCGGTAATTGACCTCGACGGATCGTCGAGCGCCTTTGCCACGCGCGCCGTCATGACCGCGTCACCACGCCCCCAGAACGGCGAGACACCCGGTCAGGCGCAGCGGGGCACACCCGGCCGATTCGGCATCCGGGCCAGCACCCGATCGTCCTCCACGAAGGGCCGCTCGCCGCACACGGCGTCGAACGTCTCGCGCAGGACGGCGGCGACCCACTCCGGGAGCACCGGACTGACGCGGTAGAAGATCCACAAACCCTCGCGTCGATCCGTCACCACACCCAACTCGCGCAACTGCGCAAGATGTCTCGACACGTGCGGCTGAACCGCGCCGATGGCATGCGTGAGCTCGCAGACACAGAGCTCGGGATGACGCATCAGCAGGATCAAGCAACGCAAGCGCGTCTCGTGAGCCAGCGCGGCAAACAAATCGGTCGGTTGAATCGTCACGGCTGAAAACATACCCCAAAACGAATATTGAGCAAAATGAAGGTTTGATGACGGTTGCGGATTGGCCCCCTAAACCGCGTCCGGAGCGATATGCGTGATTTTCACGTTGTGTTCAGCGTCGGGGGCTTCCTCGATCTTGGCGAGACGCGGTTTAGAACCCTGCGCCCGAGACCAATGCCGCGGGCGCAAGTGTTCCGCTGTGCCGATAGGGCACGGGCAGACGCACGCCGCCGGCATCCACGTAGGCGATTCCGCTGACCGTCCAGGCGAGCGTGTCTTTGGTGAGCAGCAGTCCGGGCAAGGTCGGCATCAAGCCCAGCAGGTTGCTGTTGACCTCCACGTCGACCCGCTCGGTTCCGCCCGCAGGGATCAGGCGTGCAAGCTCGCTTGAACCCTCGGCGAGCTCTTGACCTTCAACCACGACCCGGTAGCTCAGGCCCTTGATCGGAAGCGCGCGATCGTTGGGGTTCGTGACCCCCAGATTGACGAGGAAAGACTGACGATCGAGCCCGAGGAGCTTCGGCTGTGCTCCGAGCAGCGCGACCTCGGGCGCCGTCCAAGGCGCCGTCAGGCTCGCGCAGCCGGCGAGCAACTGCAGGACGAGCAGGGCAAGGATGCTGACCGGGGCAAACCCCGACAGACGGAACGAATGGGCCATGTGTGTCGACTCCGCAAGGTGAACGACCGTATCTTGCACCAACCCGGACCCTTCCCGCGCGTTGAGATCCCGCGCCCGAGTCGCCAGAATGGCGGGCAGGTCGTTAGAGACCCGGTCCGAGCAAGGCATCTGCAGGTCGGCACCGAAAACAATCAGGTCCCGGAGGACAATCATGAGTAGTCAGACCAGCGCATCGAGCGACGTCAAGACCCAAATGCGCTCGATCATCCAGCGCATCGCGACCGGTCCGGAGCTCTCCAAAGACATCTCCACGGAGGAGGCCCGTATCGGCATGGGCGCCATCCTGGACAACGCGGTCGACCCGGTGCAGGCCGGCATCTTCCTGATCGCCCTGCGGATGAAGCGCGAGACCGACGAGGAGCTCAAGGGCATCCTGGACGCGGTGCGCGAGGCCACCGGCTATGTCGTGGCGGGTGTGGACGACGTGGTCGACATCGCCGATCCCTACGACGGCTACAACCGCTGCCTACCGGCGTCGCCCTTCTTGATGCCGGTGCTCGCCGAGTGCGGTGTCCCGGCGATCAGCCACGGCGCGCACGCGGTCGGACCCAAGTTCGGCGTGACCCATCGGCATATCCTGGACGCGGCCGGGGTTCCGGTCGATCTTTCGCCGGTGGAGGCCGCGGAGCGACTGTCCGATCCCGCGCTCGGCTGGAGCTATGTCGACCAACGCGCCTTCTGCGCCCCGCTGCATCACTTGGTCGATCTGCGCTCCACGATCGTCAAGCGCCAGGCGATCACCACGGTCGAGGTCTTGGCCCGGCCGATCCACGGTCGCAAGCACACCCACCTGGTCACCGGGTACGTCCACAAGCCTTATCCACGCATCTACGCGATGTTGGCGCGTCATGCCGGTTTTCATTCCGCACTCCTGATTCGCGGCGTCGAGGGCGGCGTGATCCCCTCGTTGCGCCAGAAGGGCACCTGTTTCAATTATCAGCAGATGTCGGAGGAGCAGTCCTTCGAGGTCGACCCGACCGCTCTGGGGATCGCGCAGTCGGTGCGCGCCGTCCCCTTGCCCGAGGATCTGCCCCAGACCACCCGACCGGGCGACGAGATCGCCGTGGCGGTCGATGTGTTGGCGACCGCGCAGGCTGCGGCGCAGGCGGGCATCGCCGCCCTGGAAGGCGCGCAGGGTCCGACCTACGACAGCCTGGTGTTCGCGGGCGCACTGATCCTCTGGCATCTCGGGCGCGAAGGCTCGCTGGAGGTCGCCGCGGATCGCATCCGTGACGTGCTGGATTCGGGCAAGGCTGCGAAACGGGTGCGCTGAGGAGATGCCGATGGACAAACCCTATGTCGCCGTCGCCGGCACCGATGCGATCGCGCCCGGCAAGTTCCTGAAGGTCGTCGTGGACAACCAGGCGTACATCGTCGCCAACGTCGACGGACACTTCTATGCCGTCGAGGACAACTGCAGCCACGAGGACTATCCGCTCTCCTACGGCTGTCTCGACGGGGATCGCATCAAGTGCTCGCTGCACGGCAGCCGCTTCAGCCTGAAAACCGGCGAGCCGATGGACGAGCCGGCCGACGAGCCGATTCGGACCTATCGACTCATGGTGGCGGAGGGGCAGATCTGGATCGATCCGAGCTGAACCGCGTCAGGAGTGATTCGGGTGACGGCGAGGTGCCTTCGACCTCGCCGCTCATTTGAAAACTCGGTGGGACGCGGTTCAGGAGATTGCGTGAATCGGTGATGGGCCAAAAATAAGTCGAGCCCCGAATCCTATCGTTGTCGTTGTCGTTGTCGATGACGCCAACGACAACCGAGTCGTTTTCTTTTTTTGAATCTTCCTAAATCGCGTCCAGAGCGAAATGCGTCATTTTCACTTTGTGTTTAGCGTCGGAGGCTTCCTCGATCTTGGCGAGACGCGGTTTAGAATTTAATCTTTTTAACACTTTAAACCGCGCCAGCTCCGACCGTCGTCGGAGCCGGCGCGGCCAAGCCATTCCAACACATGACGCATACCGCGCCGGCTCCAACGCTTGTCAAATCTTCCGGGGCCGATCCCATCCGAAAACATCGCATACCGCGCTGGGCGCGGTTTAGGAGTTACATCCTGGCTCGCCTCGGGCGGTCTTCGTCGAACTCGACCTCGATTCGGGGCTCGGGCATCTCCTCCTCGTGGCCGATGTCGAGTTCCTCGTCGATGTGCAGCCGGGGCTCGGTGCGGGTACGCGGCTTGATCGGGGTCGGAGCACTCGGCGTTGTTCGACCGCTAGAGGGCGCCGGCGGCGTCGGATGGGCCGGGCGCTTGATGCGGCGCGGCTCGGGAACGGTATCGACGATCACGTCCGAGAGGTCACGCAACGCCTCGCGAGTCTCCTGCGCCGAGAGCTCCTCGGCACGGGGGTGAGTTCGGATCGTCTGCATGGCCGAGAACACCTGCTCTTCGATCTCCACGACCGAATAGACGTCGCTCTCGCGAAAGCGCACGAAGGGGAGCTTGGCCGCGGCACAGATGCGGTCGAGCCGGTTCTTCGGCGGGCGTCTAGACACGCGCGAGCGCCCTGCAAGATTGACCGCGCAGGCGATGGCGCTCGACTCCCGGGTGCAGATCACGAAGTCGAAGACCTGCTCGGCGAGGCGATCCTCCGCACGTTCGCGGGCGCGCCGATCGAGCCGGCGCTCGACCTCGATGATGTCCGCCGCCCGGACCTTGGCGTAGACCCGATACTCTTGCCCGACGGCACGCTCGAGCACCGTGCAGAAGGCACGCTGCGGCGGGGAGAGGAGAAAGGCATCGACACGGTAGGGTAAACGATTGCGCTGCCTGAATCGGCGCCACAGGCTGAACAGGAAGGTGAGCGCGACGAGAGCGCCTAGACCGAGTAAAAAATAGAAATGCTGCATGAGCCGTTCGCCCTACATCGACCCGCCGAGTGCGGGATTCGGGGCCGGGAACGCGATCCCCCGACGATTGAGCCAAGCCCGATCCAGCGACCACACGATCGAGCCCACGTCGGGCTCGGCAAGCATCAGACTGATCGCGTGAAACTCGGTGCGCTGAAGCCGGTCGCGCGCGGCGGCGAAGGCCGGATCATCGGCGGGCTTGCCGGCCAGTGTCGGGTCGATCGCCACGAGGACCTCGTTCACCGAAACGTCCGCATCATAGGGGCGTGTCAGGGTCACGATGCCGTTCAAAAAAAGCAGCGCCTTAAACGCGTAGGGATACTCCGCGAGGATCGGATCCCGTTCCAAGACGGCATTGAGCTGCCAGATGCGCGGTCCGAACGCCATCCCGCCCCACGGCAGCAGCGACAGGATCAACAGCACGACCAAGACACCCGAGCCGATGACGGCGTTTCGCGTAAAGCGATCCATAATAAAACCTCGATCCGGAACAGGGGTTAGGCGCCGTCGCGGGCCGGCTCCGGGTTGAATCCGAGCCACAGCCAACCGCCGACAAGAAGCAACAGGATACCGGCCAGCACGAACCGGTACCAACCCGGATAACGCACCGCACTCAAACGATAAACAGCGCCGGCGCTGACCATCAGGCCGTCCCCCGCCACGGGAAGGATCCAGCTCACACCCGTCTCGGGCGGCTCCCAGAGTGCATCGAAGGATCGCAGCGGGCCGGCCACCGAGAGCGCGTCGCGCGTCTCCGCAAGATCGAGCGCGGACAGACCATCATCCGTGCCGATCCACAGCCGCTGCAGACCGCGCGCGTCCGGCGGCGCACGATACAGCGCGAGGACGCGGCGCTCGCGCGGGAACGGCGCCAACGCCTCCCACGTCTCGCCCGGTGCGGCCTGCCGATAGAGGCCCCGATCCGTCCCGACGAGGAGCATGCCGCCCTCGGTCACGGCGAAGCAAAGCGCCTTCACGCCGTCGGGGAGCCCGCGACTGTTCGCTGTCCAGGGCGACAAGAGCGTTTCGATCGAGGCGGAGTAGACGCCCTCGCCGATCGTTGCGGCGTGCAATTGGATGCGACCGTCGCGCCGCTGCTCGGCCAGCCGATACAGCGGGACGTCCGAGAGCGGACGATGCCAGGTGTCGTCGGCATGCACCCACAGACCCTCGGGTGTCGCCGCCAAGAGGCCCGACGCGGTTCCCAGGACATCGCTGACCCGCGGGTTGCCGGGCGGCACAAGGCCGGACGCGGACACGAGTCCGGTCGCCGTCCCGATCGGATGACGGCTACGGCTCGGCTCCCCGCGCAGCGCCAGCACCAAGCGCCCTCCGAGTCCGGCATCCTCCTGCTCCCAACCGGTGCCGTCGAAGCGCCAGATCTCGCCGGCTTGGGTGGCGGCCAGGATAGTCCCGTCATCACCCGGCGCGAGGACCGTCACATGCGTCTCCAACGGCAGATTCTCGCGGATCAGGCGCTCGCCGCCCGGCAGCATGAATCCGAGCGCGATCAGTGCGAGCCCGATCAGCAGCAGCGATACCACCGCGATGCGGCGTAGGGTCATCTCGGGCTCCGGTTGATGCGATGGACAGGACCGAACGCCATCCCTGCCCTGGGCTCCGCCGCACGGAACAAAGAGACCGCGGAGCGTTCAGCGAAGGTTCAGCTTGGATCTGCAACCATACTCGCGACCCAATCGACCGACGAGGAGAATCGAGTATGTCCAATCGCAAAGCTGCACTGTTGATCGCTCCGGCCTTCGCGCTGCTCATGGCGGCAACCCCGGCGCCGGCAGACCAATTGAGCACCCGCGCCGCCGTCGGCGGCGGCCTCGGTGCTGCGCTCGGCGCCTTTGTCGGCGGCGAACTCGGCGGGCGCAACGCCGCCATCATCGGCAGCGGACTCGCGGGTGCCGTCGCCACGGCGATCGCCACCGACGGCTACGACAGACCGGTCTATTCCGACCCTCGCGGCGCATCCTATCCCTGCCCCCCCGGCCTTTGGAAGCAGGGGCGTTGCAGGGATGAGTATGCCTATGGCAATTGACCTGACCTCTCCGGTCGGGCCGAGGGACGACAGCCGCGAATGCGGCTCCGTCGCCGACCCCGATTGGACCCGGTGATCAGCCGCGTCCAGAGCGAGATCATGATTTTCGACTGCGTTCGACGTTTGCCGCATCCACGGCCATTAGCCGGGACGCGGTTTAAAGCAAGAACAGGGTCGCCAGCCCGAGAAAGATGAAGAAACCGCCCGAGTCGGTCAAGGCGGTGATCAACACGGAGCTGCCGAGCGCCGGATCCCGGCCCAACCGCTGGCGGATCAAGGGAATCAGCACCCCGGCGGTCGCCGCAAGGAGCAAATTGAGCGTCATGGCCGCGGTCATGACCAGACCCAGCTCGTAATTGCCGTAGAGCAGCCAGGCCGCCACGCCGACGACCCCGCCCCAGACGATGCCGTTGATCACGGCCACGCCGAGCTCCTTACGCAACAGCCGCCACAGGGCGGACGGCTGAACCTGTCCCATCGCGATCGCGCGCACGATCATGGTGATGGTCTGGTTGCCCGCGTTGCCACCGATGCCGGCGACGATCGGCATGAGTGCGGCGAGGGCCACCAGCTTCTCGATCGAGCCCTCGAACAGATCGATGACGCGCGAGGCGATGAAGGCGGTCACCAAATTGATGGCCAACCAGGCCCAGCGGTTCTTCACCGAGCGGATCACGGGCGCGAAGATGTCTTCCTCCTCGCGCAGACCGGCATTGCTCAGGATCTCGGCCTCGGACTCCTCCCGGATATGGTCGACCATCTCGGCGACGGTCAGGCGACCGATCACGCCCTTCTCGCTGTCCACCACGGGGACCGAGACCAGGTCGTAGCGCTCGAAGGCGTTGGCGGCCGAATCGGCGCTGTCGTCCGGAGAGAAGCTCACGATCGACTTGGACTGCATGACCTTGGAGACCTCCGTCTCGGGGTCGTTGATCAGCAGAGATTCCAGGGTCAGAACACCGCGCAGACGCTCCTCCCGGTCGATCACGAAGATCTTGTCGGTATGATCCGGCAGCGCATCGAACCGACGCAGATACCGCAGCACCACCTCCAGGGTGACGTCCTCGCGCACCGTCACCATGTCGAAGTCCATCAGGGCGCCGACGGTGCCCTCCGGATAAGACATGGCCGCACGGACCTGCTCCTGCTCCTCTTCATCGAGCGAGGCCAAGACGTCCTGCATGATCTCGGGCGGCAGATCGGGGGCCAGGTCCGCCAGCTCGTCGGCATCCAGGGTCTCGGCAGCGGCCCTGATCTCCTCGGCGTCCATCGTCCCGAGCAGGGTCGCGCGGACCGCGTCGGAGACCTCGAGCAGGATGTCCCCGTCCTTCTCGGCCTTCACCAGATCCCACACGAACAACCGATCCTCGACGGGCAAGGCTTCGAGAATCCAGGCGATATCCGCCGGATGCAGACGGTCGAGCTTGCGGCGCAACCGACCCAGGTTCTGCCTGTGGGTAATGTTCTCCACCAGCTCCTGATGCGGCATCTTCTGGCGATGCACCAGGGTGTCGACCAGCCGAAGGCGTGCCAACAGTCGCTCGACGTCGCGCAGATGGCGATGCATGGCGTCGGTGTCGCGAGCCTTAGGTTGTGTCATTGGAACGGCGCCGGGGTCGGGGTTGAGGAGGTCGCGGAGCTGCGCACTTTACGGAATTCGCGGGCCGGTTGCGAGTGCAGGTGGATAGACACGACATCCAACACGGAGACTCGACGCCTCAGGTCACTCGATATTGCCCAACGCGCAGACCCTTCCGCCTTACGCCAACTAACTTACTGTTTATAAATAATTTCCAACCACTCACCACTCACCACTCACCACTATCATCAGCGACGCACAAAGAAGGGATTGCCCAGATAGCTCAGGACCGCACCCTCCGGGATGATGCGCTCGATGCGAATGCCGTCGCGGGTCTCCTCGCCTTCGACATAGCGCAGTGCATTGATGTGCACAAAGCGCTTGGCGACATCCTCGTCGTAGACATGCACGGTCATGAAATAAGCGGGCAGCTGCGCCTGCTGCAATGGCGTAAGGCGCAGCTTGGTGGGGTCCCCGCGGATGTCCGCCGGCTGGCGTTGCTCCAAAGGGGGCGGAATCCCTTGCTCGCGACGCACCTGCTGCTTGAAGCTTTCGATGTCTTCGACCAGGTCGGGCGGCACGGCCGCACGCTGCGGCCGGCGTCTAGGCGCGGGCGGCTCCGCATAGGCCGCCTGCTCGGCATCCAACTGACGCTGAAGCTCCTGTTCCAGCCAAAGATCCGGCTCTGCCGGGAACAACGGAGCTTCGCCCGGAAACAGCCCCGGATCAGGACCGGGGACGCGCGGCTCACGCGCTGACGCGTCCGCCACCCCCGAGCGATGCGGCGATGTCTGAGCCTGCGAGGACCCGGGCGAGGAAGCGGGCAAATCGGCGCCATCCGGGGCGATCATCGGTTGCGCATCCGCAGGGGCTTGCCCGGAGTCTGCCGCCGAGAGTGCCGGTGTGGATGTCGACATCGGCGCAGCGGCCGCTTCCGGCTCGGCGCCGGCCTGCAGGGGCAAGGGCACCGGCGGGGGCGTTCGCAGCACCGCATAGAGCGCGATGACCACCGCCACCGCCGCCAAGCCGACCGCGAGCAAGCCCCAATGACTGGTCGGCACCGGCTCCTTGTCCTCGGTGAACATGCCGCTGGTGTCCAGCGTCGGCACACGCCCGAGTTCGCGCTCCTGCTGAGACTTCTTCAACGCCTCCAGGATATAGCTCATGGCTCCGTGGGCTCCGTACTCGCGGGCTCGGACGCGTCGGATGACCGGACCAGCCTGGGGACTCCGGGTAGATCGACAGCGTTGTGCAATTGCATGAGTGTGCGCGGACCGGCGATCCCGTCCGCGACCAAGCCGCGCGACGCCTGGAACGCCCGGACCGAACGTGTCAGCTCCGTATCGTAATAATTGGAATCGCTGGCCGGAAGCCCCGAGGCCGGTACCTTCGCCAACAGATCCCGCAACCACCGCACCGACTCCCCGGAGGTGCCCGGACCGATCAGCGCCGACCCGGTCGGCGGCGGCTGCCACACCAGGATGTAATCGCCGGTCCAGACGGACTTCAGCCGATCAAGCGGCGCCAGCTCGTCCCCGCTCGGCAGGGCAAGCGTACCGAACGACTCATCGAGCGCGCTCAGGGCGAGGAAACGCCGAGCGCCCCCCGCGTCCTGGACGCGGAGCAAGGCCGGACGATCGAAAAGACGCAGCTCGTCGAGGTCGCCCTGCCCGCGCTCGCACCCGAGTCCGAACGAGGCGACACGCGCGCAGGGGTCGCCGGCCGGGAGACTCTCGACCTCCACACCCCAACGCAGCAACAGCAGGCGCAGGGCGTCGGACTCGGGCATGGCGATGCGGGCAAGCGTTTCGGCAAGGGCGTCCGGCTCGAAGCGCGCAGGGTCGATCTGCGGGAGGGTGTCCGCCGAAGCGGCGTCGATCGGCGCGTCTTCGCCCGGAACCTCCTCGCCGGAGGCCGCAAGACCGACCGACCCGGGCGGCGCCCCATCCGCAGCCCCGTCGGACGCAACGAGCAGCGAAATCGGCGATTCCGGGGCAGCGCCCTCTCCCGGCCCCTCGCCGGCACGCGGCGCTGCGGCCGAGAGGGTGCGCTCACCCGTGAGAAGATCGGCCAGGAGCCCCGCGGCGTCCTCGGACACCCAGGCATAGCCGAGCCAGCCTGCGATCATCGCGAGGACAAATGCGGCAGCGGCGGCGAATCCGGGGCGCACCGCCGGGCGAGGCGGCTTATCGATCGACTCGCCTTGTACCTCGCGCGCCGCTCGCTTGACGATGGCCGGTGTCACCTGAGAGCTGCGCGTCACGCAGGCACCGAGCAGCGCGCGATCGCAGAGGATATTGACCAGGCGCGGGACACCGCCGGAGCAGCTGTAGATCCGTCGAATCGCCGCAGCGCTAAACAAGGGACGATCCACACCGGCAACCGCGACCCGATGGCGGATATAGTCGCCGGTCTCCTCGCGCGTGAAGGGCCGCAGGTGAAAACGCGCAGTCACCCGCTGGTTGATCTGACGCAGGGCATCGCGCTCGAGCAGACGCCGCAGCTCGGGTTGGCCGATCAGAAAGATCTGCAGGAGCTTGTGCTTGCTGGTCTCCAGATTGGTGAGCAGACGCACCTGCTCCAGGACCTTCGGACGCAGGCTCTGTGCCTCGTCGATGATCAGCACGGGTCGACGACCCTTGCCGTGCGCGTCCAGCAAATAGACGTTGAGCCGATCGACCAACGCCTTCACGGAACGCTCGCCCTCGGGCACCGGAATCCGAAACTCGTCGCAGATGTTGAGCAGCAGCTCGTTGGCGGTGACCGCGGGATTGAGGATCAAGGCAACCTCGACCCCCTCCGGAAGCTGCTCGAGGAAGGCGCGACAGACGGTCGTCTTGCCCGTCCCCACCTCGCCGGTGAGAAGAACGAAGCCGCCGCTCTCCCCCGCCCCGTAGAGAAGATGCGCGAGTGCCTCCTTATGCTGCTCGCTCAGGAACAGATAATGGGGATCCGGCGCAATAGAGAAGCTGGGCTCTTTAAGCCCGAAATACTTGGGATACACGCTGGCTCTCGATGAGGTAATGGCGGCGGGCAAAGCGTCGCGCGCAGCCCGACCGATCGAGCGATACACCGGGGTATCGGCCGTGGGCTCGGGCCTAAGAATAAGGCGATCATGGAGCGACGGCCATCGACGAGGCCGACAGGAGGCCCGACTGACCGCCCGTTGCCGTACCGATGCATGTTGCGGGGTTTACGTCGCTCGCGCGAGGGTAGTCAGGCAGGCGGGGGGCGTCAAGTCGATGAGCGCACCGGCAAAATGCACCGCTGCGCACCCTGCAGCGTCGATGATGACGGCTCGACGGCTCGACGACCGCCACGCCACGCTCATCGCCGGCCAGGCTTCGGTCGAGCATCGGCATGGCCTGCTCTACAGATCCTGCATAAGGATCGCACCAAACAAAAAGGGCTTGAGCGATTTGCGCTCAAGCCCTTGATGATGGTGGGTCGTGTAGGATTCGAACCTACGACCGATGGATTAAGAGTCCACTGCTCTACCAACTGAGCTAACGACCCGAGACGTGTGTCAATGCGATCGGTCCAGACCGATCGCAGAGCCTGAAGGGTGGGGTGGACGATGGGGCTCGAACCCACGACCACAGGAATCACAATCCTGCGCTCTACCAACTGAGCTACGTCCACCATAGCAAAACATCGATCCCTGGATAGCGCTCATCCGCGCTTACATTTCCCTGCTGACTGCCTGTCGAGCCTGATTTTGGCGCGCTCGGCAGGACTCGAACCTGCGACCCACGGCTTAGAAGGCCGTTGCTCTATCCAACTGAGCTACGAGCGCCGATCGAGTGCGCATCGAAGCCGGCGTTCGGTCGCCCTGAGAGACGTCACCGTAAGCGACCTGTCGGGCAATTGGTCGGGGTAGAGGGATTCGAACCCCCGACATCCTGCTCCCAAAGCAGGCGCGCTACCAGACTGCGCTATACCCCGGTTTCGGGAAAGACATCCCGAAATCGAAGAGCCGGAACTATACGCCGGATGAAGAACGGAGTCAATCCACCGCGAACCCTTGCTCGCCGGGCGACGGCGGCCGCGTTTTCATACGCACCGGTGCTCGCTATGATGCTGCCCAACGATCGCATGACGAGACCACGATGAGCGCACACATTTTGGACGGCAAGGCCGTCGCCGCGGAGATCCGCGTCGAGATTCGCAACCGCGTCGACACCATCCTGGCGGCAGGCGGACGCCCGCCGGGCCTCGCCGTCGTGCTGGTCGGCGAGAACCCGGCCTCTCAGGTCTACGTGCGCAACAAGCGCAAGGCCTGCGCCGAGGTCGGTTTCTACTCCGAGATGCATGAGCTGCCGGCGACAGTCGACCAAGCGGACCTCATCGATCTCATCGACCGACTCAACGCCGACCCGAAGATCGACGGCATCCTGGTCCAGCTCCCGCTGCCCGAGCAGATCGATGAGGCCGCGGTGACCGACTGCATCCTGCCGACCAAAGACGTCGACGGCTTCCACCCGGACAACGTCGGCCGCTTGGTGCTGCGCCGGCCGCTGCTGCGCCCCTGCACGCCGAAGGGCGTGATGACACTGCTCGAGCGCACCGGACGACCGATCGAAGGACTGGACGCCGTGATCATCGGACAATCCAACATCGTCGGCCGCCCAATGGCCCTGGAGCTGCTTGCCGCGCGCTGCACCATCACCGTCTGCCACAGCCGAACCAAGGATCTCGCCGAGAAGGCCCGCGGGGCCGATATCCTGGTCGCGGCACTCGGACGCCCGCGCTTCATCCCGGGCGACTGGATCAAGGACGGCGCGATCCTGATCGACGTCGGCATCAACCGCACCGCCGAGGGCACCCTGGTCGGGGATCTGGACTTCGCGCCCTGCGCCGAGCGCGCCTCCTGGATCACGCCCGTGCCCGGCGGGGTCGGACCCATGACCATCGCCAGTCTGCTCGAGAACACGCTCCAGGCCGCGGAGCTGCATGCCGCGCTGGTGATAAACGCGTAGGATGGGTAGAGCGCAGCGAAACCCATCCTCCAAACCGCCAAGTTGCCGGGTTTCGGTCCGATGCCCTTGGCGCGGGCTGGAAGGCATTGAGTCCCCGATGCCGTCAGTCTTGAGCAAACCCTCGCAGAATTTGTCGTTGTCGTTGTCGCGTTCGTCCGGAATCCGATTACGACAACGACAACGACAACGATGATCAACTGCGCAGTTTGCGCACGACGGCCATCGCCATCTCCAGGGCCTGCTCGTAGTTCAGACGGGGATCGACCTGGGTGACGTAGGCGCGCTCCAGGCCGACCTCGTCCAATCCGCGAGCACCTCCCAAGCATTCCGTCACATCGTCCCCGGTCAACTCGAAATGGACGCCGCCGAGGCGGCCTCCCGACTCGCGATGGATGTCGAAGGCCAGGGACAACTCCTCCAGTATCTTCTCGAAGCGCCGGGTCTTGTAGCCCTTCGCCGTCGTCTCGGTGTTGCCGTGCATGGGATCGCAGACCCAGAGGACCGGACTGCCGGTGCGCCGGACGGTCTCGATCATCGGCGGCAGCTCATGCTCGATCCGATCGGCGCCGAAGCGATGGATCAGGACCAAGCGTCCCGGCTCACGCTGCGGATTCAGCCGCTCCACCAATGCCTCGAGCCACTCGGGCGAGAGCTCGCCGCCGAGCTTGACCCCGACCGGATTGGCGATACCGCGCATGAGCTCCACGTGCGCACCGTCCGGATCGGCGGTACGCAGACCGATCCAGGGCATGTGGGCGCTCAGATCGAACCAGCCCGGAAACTGCCTGACCTGCCGTGTCAGCGCCTGCTCGTAATGCAGATGCAGGGCCTCGTGACTGGTGAAGAACTGCACCCGCGCCAGCTCGCCCGAGCCGGCACCCACCGCCTTCATGAACCGCAGTGATTCCCCGAGCGACTCGACCACCTTGCGGTAGTCCCGCGCGCGCGGTGAATTGGCCATGAAGGCCAAGTCCCAGTTCTCGGGATGCTGCAGATCGGCAAACCCGCCCTCGGAGAGGGCACGGATGAAGTTGAGGGTCAGGGCCGCTCGGCCGTGACCGAGCAAGAGGCGCCGAGGATCGGGGGTTCTCGACTCCGGGGTGAAGTCGGGACCGTTGATCAAATCGCCGCGATAGCTGGGCAAGGTGATGCCGTTGCGGGTCTCGGTATCCGCCGAGCGTGGTTTGGTGTACTGCCCGGCGATGCGCCCGACCCGGATCACCCGCTGCTTGAGCCCTTCCACCAGCACCAGGCTCATCTGGAGCAGGATCTTGAGCTTATTGGCGATGATGTCGGATTGGCAGTCGGCGAATCCCTCCGCGCAGTCGCCGCCTTGAAGCAGAAAACCATCGCCGTTCGCCGCCTCGGCCAACTGGCGCTTGAGCGACTGGATCTCCCAGGAGGTCACCAGCGGAGGCAGGCCGCGCAGCTCCGCCAGGGCGGCCTCGAGTGCCGCCGGATCCGGATAGGTCGCCTGTTGCAGTGCCCTGTGCGACTGCCAGGAGCTTGGAGACCAGTCGTTCATCGCGGTGGGAGCCCCCGGCCACCAGCCTCCAGCCCCCGGCCTAGCGGTGGCGATGAATCAACAGGCATCGGGAGCACATCGCTCCTCGCCTGCCGGTCGGCCGCACCGACATTTGGTCGCCGGAACACAGACCCGCTGGGGGCCGGCGGCAGGGGACTCGCCGCCTCCTCGGGATTCGAGGTCGCACTCTGCGAAGACATGGTTGGCCCCCTACAAGCTGTCGCCCAGATCGGCGCGGAATTTGGCCACCAGCGCCTCCTGCCAGCCGGAGGTCGGAACGAGACGTCCGAAGAAGAAGCGCAGGATGCTCGGCTCCTCGACGAAGCGCAGACCGCCCACCAGATGGCGGTTCTCGTACAGCCAGACGATGCGGTCGACGGCGTACTTCACCTGCGACATGGTGAAGACCCGGCGCGGCAAGGCGAGCCGCAGCAGCTCCATGTCGGCGAGCTTCTCGCTTCCGTCCGGATTGCGCTGCTCGGAGAGCGTGCCGCGCTCCATACCGCGAACGCCGCCGACGAGATAGAGGGCGGAGCCCAGCGCACCGGCGGGATACTCGGTTTGGGGGACGTGCGAGAGGAAGGCCCGCGCGTCGATGTGACAGCCCAGTCCGCCGGGCGGCGTGATCACCGGCACGCCCTTGCGGGCCAGCTCCTCGACCATGAAGCGAATGAACTGCGGACCCTGGCTGACCATGTCCATGTCCATCGTCTCCTCGAGACCGACCGTGATGGCCTCGATCTCGCGGACCGACATGCCGCCGTAGGTGAGGAAACCTTCGTAGAGGGTGATCTTCTCGCGGATCGTCTTGTAGAGATCCTCGTTGTTCATGCAGATCCCGCCGCCGCGCGCGCAGCCCAGCTTGCGGGCGGAGAAATAGATGAGGTCGTACTGGTCGGCCACGGCACGGGTGATATCGCGCAGGCTCATGTCACGACACTCGGGCTCGCGGATCTTGTTGAAGTAGAGGTTGTCGGCCAAGAGGCTGGCATCGAGCACGGCCAGGATGCCGTGCTCGCGGCAGATCCGGCCGACATCGCGCATGTTCTTCAACGACACGGGCTGTCCGCCGATCAGGTTCGTGCCCGCCTCGCAGCGCACGAAGGCGATCCGCTCGGCACCCTGCTCCGCGATCAAGGCCCGGAGCTTCTCGAGGTCCATATCGCCTTTGAAGGGCTTTTCGCTGGTCACCTCCAGCGCATCGGACGTGAAGATCTCCTCGACCGTGCCCCCGTTGAGCGTGATGTGTGCCTTGGTCGTCGTGAAGTGGTAGTTCGTCGGCACGATCGTGCCCGGCCGCACGAGCACCTGGGAGAGGATATTCTCGCAAGCGCGCCCTTGATGGGCCGGCAGGAAGTAGCGCGTCCCGAAGATCTCCCGGATCTTATCCTCCAAGCGATAGAAGGTCTCGGAGCCGGCGTAGCTGTCGTCGGCGACCATCATGGCCGCCTGCTGCCGATCGCTCATGGCGTTGACGCCGCTGTCGGTCAGCATATCCAGGAAGATGTCGCGGTTCTTGAGCAGAAAGGTGTTGTTGCCCGCCTCGGTGATGGCCGCATGACGCTGCTCGATCGGGACGAGATGAAGTTTCTGGACAATGCGGACCTTGTGCATCTCCAGCGGAACGGATTCACCGGAGTAAAATTTGACTTCGGACACGGACGTTCTCCCTGATATCGTTATCGGATCGCCTGGTTAAGACGGCGCCCCAACGATACCACCGCGCCGTGTCGCGATCGACGGCGGGACCGGCGGTCGGCCATGCCGTCCACGCGAAGGCATCCCTTTCGCGATCGGCAAACCTCGGAACCGGACCACCGCTCCCTTCAGGCAAAAGGTAAGATCAAACCCGGGTGCGCACCATGTGCTCGTCGTGGAAATCCGTCCTGCGGACGTCCGAAGGTCTGGTCCTGATGGCGGCACTCGGCCTGTCTCTTGCGGCCTTGGCCGCACTGGCGGTAGCCGCCGTGTGGTACCCGGGGTACGCGCAGTTGCTCGCGGCCGTCATCGCGACCAACCTGGTCTTCGGGCGCGTCACGGCCATGTCGCTCGGATACGCCACCGGACTGGATGACCTCACGGTGGTTCTGGCCAACCTCCTGATCGAGACGATCCTGGTCTTGATCTTCTACCCCTTGTTCGTCTTCAGCTGGCGCGGGCTGTTGGAAGTGAGAACCCTGCGGCCTTACCTGCGCGCAGTTCGGGAGACCGCGGAACGCCATCACGGGACGATTCGCCGTTACGGGCTCATCGGCCTCTTCATCTTCGTTTGGTCGCCCATCTGGATGACCGGACCCGTCGTCGGCTGCGCCATCGGCGTCTTGCTGGGTCTCAGCATGCGGGTGACCTTGGGGGTCGTCTTGGCCGGAACCTACCTCGCCATCCTGGGCTGGGCGTTCGCCATGCGGCAGCTACACGACCAGGTCGCAGGATTCAGCCCCTTCGGCCCGGTGGCCTTGTTCGCCGTCATGGTGGTGATCATTCTCGGAGGATATCTGCTGAGCCGCCTGGTACGCCGCCGACGCCGGACATCGGGGCGCGAGGGTGTCGACTAGCACCTGGCCCGGCGACCCTCGGTGAAGCAGGCGGGCGTCGGATCGGTCTCGCAGGTGCGCATACGTACATGAACACCTCTAATAGCGTCGTCGGGCGTAGGGCGTAGGGCGTGGATATCGGACAGCAACGGATTCACGCATCGGTGTAAGATCGGCAGCGCATGCATGGCGGGTGCCCTGTCGGGCTGGTCACTTGCCAGATAACCACAACCCCCATGCACGCCCCACACGCGTTACAAAGATTACGCAATACGCTGCCATAAAAAATGATTTTCAGGGAGTACTGCAGGGTCTGCCTCAAGTCCCCGTATCTCGGCGCCCAGGCCGAATTGGAGCTTTGAAACCGCAAGGCGCCCTCGCTACACGGAGACACCCCATGCCGGCCGAAAAACGGATCTTGGAAACGAGCGAGACATGAAGATCGAATCGATCCGACTCAAGAATTTCAAGAGCTTCCAAGACGCCGAGTTCCTGGATATTCCGCGTTTCTGCGTACTCGTGGGCGCTAACGGCACAGGCAAATCGACGCTGTTCAGCGTGTTCGGGTTCCTAAAGGCAGCACTTTCAAGCAATGTCCACACGGCCTTGGTGAAGCTCGGTGGAAGCCGAGGTTTGAGCGAGGTCCGCAGTCGGGGCAAAGACGGCAACATCGAGATCGAACTGAAGTTCCGCGAACGAGACGACAGCCCGCTGGTAACCTACGCCCTGACGATAGGCGAGCGTAATGGCGCTCCAGTGGTTGAGCGTGAGGTTCTAAAATATCGTCGAGGTAGCAGCGGACAGCCTTGGCACTTCCTCGATTTCTCCTGCGGTTACGGCTACGCGGTCACCAACGAGCTGGATGCCGTCACGGTTGTCACTCAACTCGACCGCCAAGAGCAACGGCTGAAATCTCCGGACATCCTCGCTATCAAGGGGCTCGCCCAGTTTGAGCGCTTTCCTGCGGTGGTAGCACTCGGGAATTTGATCGAAAACTGGCATATCTCGGACTTCCACATCAATCGTGCCCGGCCTGAGCAAGAGGCCGGCTTTGCCGATCACCTCTCCACGGAGGGCGAGAATCTGTCCCTGGTAACAGAGTATCTCTATGCAAGGCACCGGAAGGTATTCGAAACAATCCTCAGTAAGCTGGCCCAGCGCGTTCCTGGCATCAGCAGCGTTGAGCCCAAGACCACCGAGGAGGGTCGCGTCCTGCTGCGGTTCCAGGACGGCGCCTTCGAGGACCCGTTTCTCGCGCGCTACGTCTCCGACGGCACCATTAAGATGTTCGCATACCTGGTGCTGCTCTACGACCCGCAGCCCCATCCGCTCCTGTGCATCGAGGAACCGGAGAATCAGCTCTATCCGAAGCTACTTTGGGAATTGGCCGAGGAGTTCCGGGATTACGCGAACCGCGGCGGACAGGTGTTCGTATCGACCCATTCGCCGGACTTTCTCAACGCCGTCCAGATCGACGAGGTTTTCTGGCTAGTCAAAGACGGCGGGTATACCAAGGTAAAACGCGCCAAGGACGACCCGCAACTTGTCGCCTTCATGCAGGAAGGCGATCAGATGGGTTATCTGTGGAAGGAAGGATTCTTCGAGGGGGTCGATCCGTTGTGACCCAGCTTGTGTTGTTTTTGGAGGAGCCATCGGCACGGGAGATGTTGACTGGGCTTCTACCTCGGATGCTACCGCCCGGGATCGCCTTCCGCTGCGTTGTATTCGAAGGCAAGCAGGATCTGGAGAAGCGCCTGCTGCCCAAACTGCGGGGCTGGCAAGCAGCGGATACCTTGTTCGTCGTTCTGAGGGACAAAGACCAGGGCGATTGCACCAAAATCAAAGGCCGCCTGACGCAGCTTTGCAGCAATGCCGGCAGGCCTGAGACCCTGGTACGCATTGCCTGCCACGAGTTGGAGAGCTGGTATCTAGGCGACCTGAGAGCGGTTGAGCGGGGATTGGAAATCAACGGTCTAGCTCCCCAGCAGGGCAAAGCCAAGTATAAGAATCCCGACCGGCTCGCGAATCCCTTTCAGGAACTCCAGCGGTTGACCGGTAACCGGTATCAGAAGGTTTCGGGCTCGCGCAACATAGGGCCCCACCTCTCCTTGGAACGAAACTCATCCCACAGCTTCTCCGTGTTCGTTAGCGGCATCCGTCGATTGATCTGCGAGGCCACGTAACTGTAAAGCACTGAAAAGGCATCGCCACACACCCGAAGGCACGGGACCAGGCCCCAGGTGTCACCTCCAGCCCGACCGAACCAAACCTAGAACCCATCATACCGAAAGCGCCTCGGAAAGCGCGCGAAGCAATGCGGCCCCGTCGCCACGCCATGCGCTGCCGTGCATGCACGCGAGTGTTGCCGGATTCGTCGAGGCAAGCTTCTCAAGCATGAGATGCGCGTTCTTCGTGTGCGAGAAGTAATCCATCTCGTGGCGGAATGCCTCGCTCGGTCCGAGAATGTCGGACTCGGTGACGGGCGGAAGCTGACTGCCGCCCTGGGTGAAGAGGTCGCCGCAGAGGAGTGTCGAGGTTCGCTCTTCCATCAGAAAGCCACACTCCCATGCGTGCGGCAAATGGGGAGCGTCGAGCCAACGCACGACATGATTGCCGAGCGAGATCGCCTCTCCGTCGGCGAGGGCTCGGGGTGCCCGATCGGCAAGGTCGCCGATCGATACCATGGCCGCAACGGTGCCGCACAGAGGCGAGGACTGCGGGGCGGAAGCAAGCCACTCGTTCAACGAGCCGCACTCGTCGGCTTCCACGTGGGACAAGGCGATATAGCGCAGGCTCTCGACCGGCAGAACACGGGTCACCGCTTCTCGCACCAGGGGAAACATCCTTCTCGGACCCGTGTGAAAGAGCAGTGGCTCATCATCGACGATCAAGTACTGATTGAATGAAAACCCGCCTGCACCCTCGATGTTCACAGGCGTATTGATGCGATAGATCCTGTCGGCAACCTCGTGGACGTTCGTCCCGGACTGGATGTTGGTCACGGTCATTGGACTCTCCTCGGCATCCCCGACCTACTCGGGTGCAATGCGAGCGCCAGGCGGCAATGCCGTAGTCTGTCCCTGATAATCGTGCGGTTGCACGCAATTCGCTCCAGGGATTGAGCAGCTTGACGCTGATCGCGATCGTCCGCTCGTCGCCATGCGAGAGCCAACGCAGGACACCGGGGTTCACCTCGTCCTTGGCAAACTCGGACACGACATTCGTGTCGAGGAGGAATCTCACAGATCCAGAGCCCGTTCGAGAGCCTGGTCCCGTTCGATGCGGATACCGCTCCGACGCAACGGCGAGTCCATCAGGAAATCCGCCAGCGTGTCGGAGGGAGATTGCAACCGACGGTATTCCTCGATGGAAACGACCACGGCGGTCTCTTCGCCGTTGGCGGTGATCACCTGAGGCCCTGCGCGAAGGGCCTCTTCCACCACTTGATTCAGTCGATCTTGTTGCTCTTGAAGCGGCCAGTTCATGGAAGCCTCCTGTCGTTCGCAGCTTGCGGATGGTAAGAGGTTAGACGACGCGCCGGGTTGGCATGGCGGGTATCCAGATCCGGGCCGCGCTCAATGTGCTTCCGCGCATGGCGATGGGTCAGCATCGGGGTCACGTCTTGACGAGCCACCAACTGTTGCGCGGCACAGCCGTTGACGATCCGCCGGATGTGCCACCGCATCACCGCGGCATGAGCGCGAACACACCCCACCCCAGGTATTCACGCGTGTAAGCGGCATAGCGCTCGGGTTCCGCGGTCAGCTTGGCTCGAACCTCTTTCGCGAGTTCGTCGCCGGGATTGGCGTCCAGCCACCGGCGCATGGTGAGCCATTTGGCCGCCTCGTATCTGTCCCAGCCGTCTTGGTCAGCCAAAACCATTTCAACGACGTCGTAGCCGAGGTGGCCGAAAGACGCGAGAAGGTCTGGAAGCATGAGAAAGTCGGAGATTGAGTTGGCAAGACACCCCTTGGCAACCTCTTCCGTCGGCGGTAACTGCCGCCAGTAGGGCTCGCCGATGAGGATGATCCCTCCGGTGCGCAGGCTCCGCCCCAGAAGCGCGATCGTGCCGGAGACTCCCCCGCCGATCCAAGTAGCGCCGACACAGGCTGCCACACTGACCTTCTCGTCGGAGACATAGCCGGCAGCATCGCCATGGATGAACTTGACTTGATCGGCGACACCGAGCTCTTCAGCACGGCGCTTCGCTTGGTCCGTGAACAACTGGCTCATGTCGATGCCTGTGCCGATGACGCCGTGATCGCGCGCCCAGGTGCACAGCATCTCCCCCGAGCCGCTGCCAAGGTCGAGAACTCGGGCCCCCGATTCCAGACGCAGCGCCGCGCCGAGCGTGGCGAGCTTATCGGGTGTGATCGGGTTGTGGATGCGGTGAGCACTCTCAGTGATGTTGAAGATCCGCGGAATGTCCATTGTGAAAAAACAAATGTCCTTACGGGAGTGAATAGATTCGGACAGGGCATAACGTCACCCATAAGCCGCGCCATACTGCGCCACGACGTCATGACCGGAAAGCCCATAGCTCGACGCGCAGTATAGTCTCGGCTTGATGGCCGTGTTAGGCGATTTCGTCTCTTCGATTTAGCGGGGGGATTTCGGAGTTAAGTAAACTGCGTCGGGCCTCGAAACGGCGCTCGTCGGCGACGACGATCTCGATGTCGTCGCCCTCCTTGAGTGCCAGCGCCTCGATCACTGCTGCGGGCAGACGCACGGCGAGACTGTTGCCCCATTTGGAGATTTGCATGGATCTTGAAGCCCGGCCTGGCTATACAGGTAAGCGATAGTATATCCAGCGTCGCGAGGGGGCAATTGGGAGGGCCTTGAATCTACTTGAGCTGGGCCTTGGCAAGTTGTTCTCGAAGGGGAATCGGGGTCGGCGCCGCGGCAGCGCACTGGATGACCTGCGCGCCTTCCCCGTCGGCGCGCGCCGGGAAGCGGGGTATCAACTCGACCAACTCCAGCAGGGTCGTCTCCCCTGACCCAGGCGGGCCTCACGCAAGCGCAAGCCGCGAAGCAACTAGGGGTCACCCAACCGCGCGTGTCCGATCTCCTGCGCGGGAAGATCCACCTGTTTAGCCTGGATACGCTGGTCAACATGGCCGCCTCGGCGGGCCTGCACATCGAACTGCATCTGCGTCACGCGGCCTAATCGGAATCCTGCGCGCCGTGGCGATCCAGACCGCGTTCATCGTTTCCCGAAGGCTAGACGTGCAACATCCTCCCGGCATCCTTCAACAAGAGGCATCGGGGGTTTTGATTGGGCTGGGCACTCCGCGAGCTCCCTTCGCATTGCGTGATTTCAAGATCCCATGTTCCGCTTCTCTTTATCTGCTGTTAGCTTCGTTCTTCGAGTTTTCCTCTGATCTACTTGGGATCAGGAAGCATTGGGAGAACAGCAACGACGTAAGCACTATTGTTCTTTAATCTCATAGTAAACGGCATACGGAAAGCGCTTTGAAAGCATCCGATAACAGCCCATTTCCTTAACGTGGATTCCACCATAAACGATTAAGGACTCCACGTCCGACAGTAAGGTGCCCCAGAAAAAGTCGCCCAGACCGGGTCGCTGTTCTTCATAGAATAGTCGGCCACTCTCAAGATCAGCTACAGCTGCCTCTAGAAGGAAGACATCTCTTATTTCCATCGTCTACTGATGTCTTTCTTTTACTTCTTCAATGGACAAAAAGGTCGCCGATCCATCATCGATTTTTTTCTTCCTTTCTGCAAGGATACTCCCGTGCCACGCTGGTGAAGGCATATTGGCGTCGTCATACAAAAGCGAGTCCCATATCGCTTCCATTGTCCGGAGACGCTCAGATATACTCATTTTCTTAATGTCTACTGCCATCATTTCTATGCGACCTCTGTGAGAAGCTAACGTGTAGACAGCGGGTAGACAGGGATAGACCATGTTTTCTAGAAAGCAGAAAACGTGGTCTGTCCCCGTTTCCCTTGCCTTCCAGAAAAAAACGCAGAAAACCAATCAGGCGGACCTACAGCTAGCCTAACAACGCTATCGGGATCTCATTCAGGAGCGAACCCCATGAGCCACGACCGTTTCACCAGTGTCTGGGATGCCCTGGAGGACACGCCCCAGGAGGCCGAAAACCTGCGGTTGCGCTCCGCCTTGATGATGGCCTTGAAAGACCATCTGACCCAGGCGGGCCTCACGCAAGCGCAAGCCGCGAAGCAACTGGGGGTCACCCAACCGCGCGTGTCCGATCTCCTGCGCGGGAAGATCCACCTGTTTAGCCTGGATACGCTGGTCAACATGGCCGCCTCGGCGGGCCTGCACATCGAACTGCATCTGCGTCACGCGGCCTAATCGGGATCCTGCGCGCCGTGGCGATCCAGACCGCGCTTATCGCCTCCTAAAGGCTAGACGTGCAACATCCTCCCGGCATCCTTCAAAGAGAGGCATCGGGGTTTGGAGTAGGCCGGCCACTCCCCGATCCGCCCCCTCGCATTGCGTGATTTCAAGACTTGACCCCATGCTTCCCTCGGCTGCAGCCGCCTGTTGGGCGATATGTGCACCTATATGCGTGTACTCAGAGCATCGCGCGCCTTCTGGGGTAGATCCAGAACAATAAATCCCGCCGAGGGGTATAGGTAGTCTTCTGCAGACTCGTCGACGACCCTTAGCAAGCCTTCCTCCTCTGCGCTGCTGTCCGGGAGGATTTGATACACTTTACCCTTTTCAAGGTCTTCAGCGCCGGCAGGATCGATACACAGGGCGAAGTTCGTTGTGGTATTAGTCATGGCTGCAAATTAGTCGATAAATCGCTTGATTTTCATCTTTCGTTTTCCAATCCCGTGCGCTTCGCACCAATGTACTTCGGCTCTTCGAATGTGCCCGTTGTCAAGTTTGACGTTTGCGACTCCTTTGAGTTTCCGCCACCTGCCTGAACCAAACTGTTTCTTCAGTCTAGAAAGTTCCTGAATTCTGTTGCCAATTGCTATGGGCTCGATGTCCTCGATGTTTCCCTGAATCTCGAAGTACATTTACCAGTTCTCACTTGCGGCGATGCCTACTCGCTCAACGTTCAGAATAACGCACCCACAAACCTCGCTCGACGAACTCGAACTTGGGCACAGAGCCGGCCGCAGTTCTTGGGTCGCCGTTTATTCACTTGCTGGGCATCTTCATTGTTTGGAAGGGCAAAAAGCAAGACCTGACTGCGCTTTCTGCGCTTTCTGCGCTTTCTGTATGTGACAATAAACGTATAAGATTTTTTCGTGGGGATACCTCAGGGTCTGTCCCGGTTTTACCCTGCAATTTCAGGACTTGACCCCATGTTCCATTCAAGACTTGACCCCATGCTCCCTGTTAGGCGTTTTGCTTGAAATCCCTCGACAGCATCTGAGATGCGGCAGACGCCTCGTACATGCCGACTCCCTTTATTTGCCGCGCAATTATGTACCCCTCTTCACGAAACTGGGTTAACATGTGGGAAAGCGAAGCTAGTTTACTAGTGTTTAGCACCATACGAACAACGGTGCCTTTACAATAGTGCTTTAGCTCCATATGTGTTTTCCCGTGGTCATTTAACTTTATCCCATGGTAACCGCTGCAAATTATGAAACTTCCTCCGAGACGACATAGCCTGTTTATCATATAGAGCCCAAAACCAGAGTTATGCCAAGGATCATTGCGATCCACCCTTATTCCTTCGTAATTCTTACTAGAAACTGCTGGCATCAGGGCTTGCTGTATCGCGTCTGCGTCGCATTGAACTTGTATGTAAGGATTGCCTTTCAGTGACTCCATTAGTCCGATGCCGCTATCCGCGATCGCAATTTCAACTCTGTGATAAGTTGGCCAATATTGCGCGCAATATTCGATGCTTCTCGATTTGCTATGCTCAAATACATTTCTCATAACTTCCCTAATAGAAAATGTCAGGGCATCAACTAAATCACTGGTTTCGTCTTGCGCTAATATTCTCGCAAGTTGCGCAGATCGAGTCTCGATTATTTCTTGTTCGGCCTTCCATTCACTGGATGCTTCGTCAACAATTGTCTTCATTCGCAAAATAGTAAACGGAACAAACCTATCATTTCCGTCTGTACAGTTAGGCTCTCTGCCATGCTTCAGTCCAAAAGCGCGGAAGAATGCCATATTTGCGGGATATTGCTTGTATTGAAAGCCGCAGCAGGCAACTGTGGTACCAGGGTTGTTTCTGTTAAATTCCCTTATAACCTTGGCCACGTAGACCATCGTAAATGGCTCAATTCTCCCCATTGATGAAAAGTCGATTATTAGCTCGTCGCATCCCGCATGTGTAGCAACTTCATCGCAAAATCTGAATATTGCCTGAGAGCCACAGTTGTTTGGATAGTAGATTTTCGGCACTAGCGTTCCAGATATGCCTAACGCCAAGCTAGATGGCGTAAATGGAGCGCAGCGGAATTTGCGTCCAATTTGAGCGCCGTGTTAGCTGTCATGCGATCGACCGATAAAAATGCGGATAGGGAGTATAGTCAAAAGCCACTCCTAGTGCAGCATCGCAGCGTTCTTTGACCATGCGGTGATGGCTACGTGCACCTCTCCGCCCATATGTTTGGTCATTTGCTTCAATTTGACCGAGCAGATCAATTAAGTCGTCGCCTCCATATCCATGAATGTACGGTTTAATAGCTAGCGAAAAGCGCTCATCAGATTTGTCGTATGACCCGCTTCTTCCGTAATAGGCATTCAGCAATTTATTCCTAAGACCATCCCATTCAGGTGAGTCAGACAAGTTTCTTAAAGCAGGTATCGCATCCTCTGGCAAATCCGGGCATTCATCGCCAGTTAACCAAGCCATTAGATCATCTGCGTGAACTCGCAAAGAAGGTTTTACAAACCAACCTAAGCATCTCGCAGTTACAGTGGTTGTCACAGCATGACCAATAATAACTTTAGCAGCCTCTGTGAGTTCTGAATAAAATGCTGGATGGTTTGAAAGCAGGTATACAAGATAAACGACCGGATCGCCCGAATGAGCGATATTGCTAAAGTAATCTTTATCTGCCCCTATAGCCGCAACCATTTCTGGTGCATTTCTTTTAATAAGCAACTCCAAAGCACGATAGTTAATGCTACGATTCCTGTCGCAGTCCGAGTTTTGCAATCTAAACACTAACTTCCAAAGAGAGCGAACTAAGCTTTGTTCTAATTTTTTATCGGTGCGCGATAAGTATTTGCTTTCAAGATATGATTTTAGAGTCTCGTCCTTTATCAAAATGCTAGAGGAGGCTGCAATATCAGCAACAAAATCTTCAAAAACCTTCCTGGTGTATATTGGTGGCTTTGTTAGTATTCCATCTAATGTGTTACGTATTAATGCTCGAACGGTATACCTCTTATAGGCATGAACTGCACTTTCCTCATGTCGACTCTCATCAATGCTCGATAACGTTTTGACTCCGAGTTAAACTTGTCGCTACCGACGAGCCACCTTGTAGTTTTTTTACGACGATGATCAGAATCGAGTTCTCCGAGCAGGATCTGAAGAAAATACAGCAGTTGCGTTACGCGCATCCACACCCAAGGGTGCGCAGGCGAATGGAGGCGCTGTGGCTGAAGAGCCAGGGCCTTGCGCACCGGGAGATTTGTCGGCTCGCGGGAATTTCCAGCAACACTTTACGGCAGTACCTCGGAATGTTTCAATCCGGCGGTATCAAGAGGCTGACGGAGCTCAACTTCTATGCCCCGACGAGCGAGTTGGAGCAGCATCGCTATCGACTCGAAGTCCATTTCCGCAAGCATCCGCCTGCGACCATCAACGAGGCGGCGACCATGATCGAGGAGCTGACGGGAATCAAGCGCAGTCCGAGCGCCGTGGGGCGGTTTCTCAATTCGCTCGGCATGGCTCCGAGAAGAGTTGGAACCATACCCTCGAAAGCCGACCCTGAGGAGCAAGAGCATTTTCGTATCAACAAGTTAGAGCCGCGACTCGAAGAAGCGAGACAGGGCAAACGCGCTATTTTTTTGTCGATGCTGCTCACTTTGTATTGGGTGCCTTTCTCGGTATTCTGTGGTCATTCTCCCGTCTCTTTGTAAAGACTTCCGCCGGGAGGAAGCGTTTCAATGTGCTCGGTGCGCTGAACGCGATCACACATGAACTGGTGATGGTGACGAACGATACCTATATCACCGCAGAAAGCGTCTGCGACTTGTTACGACGCATTGCTATGCTGAATCTCGACGTGCCGATCACGTTGGTTATGGACAATGCGCGCTATCAGAAGTGCAATATCGTCACAGCGCTGGCTTCGCAACTGAATATCGAATTGCTTTATCTTCCCGCCTATTCACCGAATTTAAACCTGATCGAGAGGCTGTGGAAGTTCGTCAAGAAAAAAGTCCTCTACTCGAAATACTACCCCAATTTCGCCGAGTTCCGAGATGCAATCACCGACTGCCTAAAACAAACGCACACCACGCACAAGAAGGAGCTGGACTCTTTACTCACGCTGAAATTCCAGGCATTCAAGAAATGCGAGCTTGTGCCTATATGAGGTATATCTCTATTTGGGCGATGAAGCTCTAGGTCGCTAGATAATACTGGATGAGCAGACAGGTGTCGTTGTTGCTGAAGATGCGCAAGATGATCAATGTCAGACGTTTCTAGAAGATTTGTACGATCTGATATCAGTTCGACCAGCTTAAATTCCCACTCGGATGATCTTGGATTACCTGTCTGAATGCGTTCAACTTCATCCAGGATTCCTTTTGCTACGGGATCTGCATACATATCATGCATTTGCTTTAGCTTGTACAACAGATCGCATATTGCCACGGACCAAAGCATGACAGTGGCAGAACGATAATTCCCCTGCTGATAGGAGCTAAGAATTTCAAGGAAATATTCTTTTGTTTTCCTGTCGAAGATTTTTTCTGTTCTAGTTTCTATTGAGTACTCGTCCATCTGCAAATCTCTAGTGCCAGCTAACAGTGGATTAGACAGAGTGTCGGTCAGGTGAGATAGACCGAATATGTCTATCTCCGTCGGGACAGATTCTGTCTAGCCCGTGTCTCACTCTTATGGCCGTCGTCTCGTCACGTGCCCAATGACCATACACGATATCCGGTATCGAGACGCTAGCAGATGATGGGCGTGCCAACAACTCCGACGGTCGATCCTGGTGGCGCTGTGCCCACGGGCTGGATTGAGCGAGGGGACAGATCTGACGCCGTGGCCCTTGCTCCAGATGGCGGCTCCCGCCCGGTCGCTTGGGGGATGAGGAGATCGTCCGTTCATCGGCCTGCGCCAACTGGACGTTCGGGCTGCTCCAGCGATCCGGGTGCAAGCTGCGCCTGGATGCCGTCTGGATGCTCCAGCAGGATTTTGAACAGGGTGCGCATCAGCTGACCGACCCGTTGGCGGGTCACCCCTGCGATCTTCTTTCCTTTGTTCATGCTCGGTCTTATTGCTCCTTTGGGGTTTGGTTGGCATCAACGGGGAGCGGCTAGGCGGCGACTTTCGCGTTGGCAGTCTTGCCGCGCCCTTTGCGGGTGTCCTTGGGCTGCTTTGCGCGCGCGGCGCAGATGCGCTCCAGGAGGACGGATGCCGGCTCGTCGTTCGGGTCCTGGGGGACGAGCTCGCCACGGAAGGCTTTGGCGAGGTTGGCTTGATCGAGATGATCGAGAAGCTTTGCACCCACTGATTGCTCAAACTTTATCCTCTCAATCGCTTCCGTACTCGACTCGATGCGCCGAAGTATCTCATGCCTTTCTGGTTCGGTTGGCCAAGGACATGCGATAGCGCGCAATGCGGACTGAGAAACGTTTCTCATGGATAGTTGGTTGCCAGTCGATGCATTCTCTAGAAGTTCCCGTCCTTGCCGACACCGGAGAAACCACAGCACCCAGGGTTTTGCTGCGTTCGGCATGTCCAAGCGCAAGACTTTATCACTGAGATATAGGTTGTCCGGAGCGTCCTCGACAATGACGCAAGAGCCAACGAGATCAATAGTGTTGGCTCGGGAAAACAGGAAATCTCCGCTGCGGATCAACGTGTCTGGAGATGGATTAAAAACAGTAGGCAATGTCTTAGCCTGGCCCTTATCGAAGGTCCCCCAAGTCACAGCACTGACCTTTACGACGCCTCGTTCGTGTTCACGTGGTGGGCGTTCTTCGCAGCGCAGATTTCTTCCGGCTCTTATTCCGGTGAGGAGGGTGTCCAAAGTACGGTTACCCCAGGATTCCACAAGCACATCGTGAGCGTCACGCCAATCCCTCGTCAAATCCCCCCGAAACGCCTCCTCCAAAATCGCCTTCTTGTAATTCTCGATCAGGCGTGGGATATGGGACAGTTCCTCGCGGGCGCGGCGGGTGCGCTCGAAAAGACTGTCCAGTTTGGCGACGATACGGTGTTGTTCATCTAGGGGAGGCAGAGGTATCTCGGTATTCTCAAACTTCCCTTTGGTAACATGCCGCAAACCAACTCCGCCATGCGCCAAGTCAATTAGATATTGCAGCTTTTGGTTGATGGCATAGCGGAAATATCGCTTATCCAGATGGGTTTCATTGAATTCAACTTTGAAGATGTGCTGGTTAAGGACCGCTTTTCCTCCTTTCCAGACGTGAGCGCCAAAGGATGTTCCTGGAGTGCCAGACCACGCGAAGAGCAGCTGGCCTTCATCTATGAGGAATTGTTGCTGGATTTCGCCGTCGAAATGGTTAAACGGTGCGTGCGGGGGCCTCGATCATCGTTTGGTCCACCTAGCCGGCGAGAGTACGGCGCCCAAGCGTAAGATTCTGATTTGCAAGCCAAGACCGCAGCTATTCTCGCTCTTGCGCTGGGTTTTGGACCAAACGATGATCAAGGCCCGTGCGGGTTGTTGAGGTTTTGAATTCGCACTATTGGCAAGCCGGATTCGCGCCAATCAGATGGTTTGAAAGCCTTGCCGTTTACCAAGCCACAGAGATCTCCGATCTTGGCGCCACACCAGCCGCGCGGCAGTTGAGTCATGCGAGCTCCTCGCTTGTGACTGCATCGGGCTCCATCTCCTCCGTCAACCCCTCAATCTCCTCAAGCGCAGCACGCAAATGCACAATAATGGCAGCAGCGATGTCGTCTGGATCGCTCAACCGCTCCTCGATGTCCTCGCTCTCGTCGCGCAACCAGGCGATATCGAGGTTGTCGTTCCGTTCCTTGATCTGCTCGCGCGTGAAACACCGAAACCGCCCGGCCTCGCCCTGGTCGGTCCGCGCCGCCTTGCCGTAAGGATCATCACCGAACGCCGCTTCGAACTCCGCGAAGTCAGCCACGGTGAGCGGTCTTGTCTTCCCAAACGCAGGCATGTTGGCCCGCAGGTCATAGACCCAGACGGTCTTGGTGTTGGCCCTGTCGGTCTTCCCCCGCGTGAAGAAGAGCACATTGGTCTTCACGCCCTGTGCGTAGAAGATGCCGGTCGGCAGGCGCAGGACGGTATGCAGGTCGCATAACTCCATGAGCCAGGTCCTCAAGCGTCGCCCGGTGTTGTCCTCGAACAGGACGTTGTCGGGCACGACGACGGCGGCGCGTCCTCCGGGTTTCAACGCGCGGACGATGTGCTCGACAAAGGCGAGCTGCTTGTTCGAGGTGTCGTTCGTGATCGAGAAGTCGGAGCGGTTCGGCCTACCCCCGCCCTTCTTGGTGCCGAAGGGCGGATTGGTCATGATGAGATCGGCCTTGCCGAGGGCCTCGCCGTCCGGCGAGAGGGTGTCGGCGCAGGCGACGCTGCTTTCGATGCCGTGCAGCATCAGGTTCATCAGACACAGCCGATGTGCGTCCGGAACCAGCTCGGCGCCTCGGTAGGCGAGATGGCGTTGAAAGAACGCCTGGTTCTCGGTCAGCTCGAACAGATCGTCGGTGCGCACCTTGATGTCGTGGTCGGCGGCGACGATGAAGCCCGCCGTCCCTGCCGCCGGGTCCTGGATCACCTCGCCGGGCTGCGGCTTCGTCAGGCGAACGATGCAGTCGATCAGCGGGCGGGGCGTGAAATATTGCCCCGCACCGGATTTCTTCTCGGCGGCGTTCTTCTCGAGCAGGCCCTCGTAGAGGTTGCCGAGGCCCTCCTCGCGCGCCGAGAACCAGTCCAGCTTGTCGATGGCCATGGTCAGGGATTTGAGGTTCGCGGGCTTGCGCAGCTTGGTGCCCGCGTCGGCGAAGATCGCGAGAATGGTGGGGTCCTGCGTCTTCTTGGTGTCGCCCAGATCCAGCAGCAGGCGGCGGTAATATTCGAGCTGGTCGAGGCCCTCGCGCTTCGACAATGCCTCCCAACCGTACCCGTTCGGGATGCGGTCTTCATGCCCGGTCTCCTGCATCATCTTGAGGAAGAGCAGGAAGGTCAGCTCCGTGACGTATTCGTTGTAGGTCACCCCGTCGTCGCGCAGGATGTGGCAGAGGTTCCAGAGCTTGGCGACGATGTCGCGGGTCGCGTTCTCGGTCATTGTGGGGTTCGGGTCGATCCTGAGATAAAGAGGGGTGGGTGTCGGTCAAGCGTCGCGCTCTTACCTGGCAATTCCAGATTTGCCGCCTACCACGGTGGCCCCAGGGTGTCGGATGGGCAAAGCCCGCGCGATGTGTTCGACGGTCGCCAGCGACGCGGGACGGGAGCGCCCATCCTGCAAGTCCCGGCGCTTAATCTGTCATGTTTCGCTCGCTTCCTCCATTACCCGTGCGTAGAGCGCGTCGGTGATCCAAAATCCCGCAGTGTGCCGAAGTGCATCCAGCAGAGGGCGAATGTTCCCGATGATTCCCCGTTGCTTGGCCAGCAGGAGAACACCTGGCAGTCCCATGACTGGCACCCCTAAGCGCTGTGCCACGCTCCGCCCGCGTCGCTCATCGATCAAGAGCAAGCTGGCTTGGCGCTCAAGTGCGCAGGCGATTGCCTCCGACTCTCCAGGGTCAAGCTCAAGACTCAGGGCGGCGACGAGCGGTCGATTGGCGACATTCCAAGTTTGGACCCAGGGCGCGCGGCGAATCTCCGCAGCGCCTGGCGCTTCCGGATCGATGACGGCGATTTCATGAAAAACCGCGGCAGGTATCGCGATCTGGCCATATAACGCGGGCAGCAGGTTCAACCGACCGATGCAGGCCAAGTTGATGATGGGCGAAGTATTCGAGACAACCACGTCAGGCGGGTCCGTGGCTGCTCAAGGTCTTCAAATCTTGCTCGAATTCCGGCACGTCGTAATGCGGTCCGATGCCCCGACCGGCGAGAAGATGCTGGAAGGGCAGCGGGCGCATCCCGGCGAGGGCAGCGGCCTGAACGAGGGTGAGGCGGTCTTGCGCAAAGAGCAGGATCGCCAATTCCTGCTTGAGCTCGGCAGCCGTCAGGTGCGCGGCGTGCAGTGTTTCATCAGAGATTACGAGTGACATGCGCGGTTCTGTCCTGCTCAACTCTCGAATGCTGTTGAGAATGCGGCCGATACGTTTGCGGGCGAAGCGGCGGTGGCCCCAGAACGTGGGATAGGCAGGCCCGTCCACCGTCGCGGTTCTTCTGCGAGCGGGCCTTGCTCGTACCTCCGGCCATCGTGGCTCGTGGCGCAGAGCGCCAGGGGCATGCGTGACACCGCAGAGCGGGTGTCACGAGCGAAAAAGGAGTTTCCGATTGGCTTATCCGTTCGCTATCTTCCTCTCCTTCCAGGCTTTGCCTGGCGCAACGGTCTTACGAGCGAGGCCTGCGAGCGCATCGTGCAGGCTTTGCCCAACCTACTCGCTGCATTCTACTTCTTCGCCGATTTGTCGACCAATCGGCCGTCGACGAACTTGTGCAGTACGCTGGATACCAGCGTTTGGCATGGGATTCCTTCTTGCAACGCCCGTGCTTGTAACGCACGAAGATCCTTGGAGGAAAGGCGAATGCTGATACGTGCGTCCTTCCTGAACGTGGCGTCCGCAATGGCTTGATGAGTCTTCTTCTCGTCAACGGCACTTTTTGCCCTTTTGAGATTTCCGGACTCAAATGCCTCCAGAATTTCTTTTTCCTCGGAATCAAGCCTGATCATCCTGCCTTGCTCCAGAGCGCCTCGTTCAGCTCGCCCAGAACGGCTTCGAGCTGGCCGTCAAACACCTTGTTGAGACGGCTGAAACCGCCATGCGCCTGGAAGGGCTCACGGTCGAGCGCCGCGCGATCCACCACGATCTCGCGCTCGACCTGTTCGGCAATGCGCTTGAGCCATTTGCGCTGCGGGTCGCTCCAGGGGTGTTTGGCGAGGATCCGCTGCATGGCGGCGCGGACCCGTTCCTCGAAGGGAATCAGCGCGTCGCCGAGGGCGGCCTGACGGACGAACCCGATGATCGAGGCGGCGATCTCTTCGTTCCGGGCATCCTGCCACGCCCGGCGCAGGTTGGCATCGGAATAACCCAGTTTGTCGAGCGCAAGGCGCAGCTCGCGAAGCTTGGCGCGGGTCAGCTCGCGCGGGCGCTGCACCACGACCGTCAGGGCGGCGATCTTGTTGACGTTGTTGCGCACGTAGCTGGTGAAGCCGTCGAGAAAATCCTCGGGCTTGTCGGCGGACCCGTAGCCGCGCACGACCTCGGCAATCCGATCATCGTGAGACGAGATCGGGATTCGCCGTGACGCATACGCCTCCGGTTCCCAGTCGAGGATACGGCCAAGACCGGGCCTTGACGTGATCCAGACGACGCTCGTATCGAGCGGCTGCTCCGCCAAGCGCTTCAGCGTCGCCTCGGGCGTTTCGCCTGCATGCGCCTCGTACTCGGCACGGGCCTCGTCGGGAAGCTTGCCGAGACGCCGGCGCAGCTTGACCAGGATTTGGTCGAGGATCTCCGCGCGGTGCCCGTCCGTCTCGACCTTGGCGAGCTCCTCGAAGAGCTGTTCCAGGCTGATCGAGGGGTTGACCACGACCGGGCGCATATCGGTCAGGTTCTGGAGATGCGGATAGAGATCGACGGCATCGAAGATGCGGAAGGTCTCCTTGCCGATCTCGTCGCAACGCCGGGTCGCCCGGCCCAGCATCTGCTCGTAGAGGATGCGGCTGTTGACGCGACGCAGAAAGACGAGGTTCGTGATCTTGGGGACATCAATCCCGGTGGTCAGCAGATCGACTGTGACGGCGATCTTCGGCAGGTCGTCGTTGCGATAGGAGCGGATCAGGCCGCTGACCTGATCGACGCTGCCGGTGATCTTGCGGATGGCGGCGTCCTCGATCTCGCCGTAGCGCGCCTTGAACGCCTTCTTGAGCTGATCGACGACGATGTCGGCATGGGCGTCGGTGGCGGCAAAGACCAGGGTCTTGCCCGGCAGGTCCGGATCGATGTGCTTGGTCAGCTCCTCGGCCACGACCTTGTTGAAGTTGACCGTCACGACCTGCTTGTTGAAGGCTTCGACCTCGAAGTCGATCTGGTCCGGGACATGAGACAGGTCGATCTTGCCGGTCTTGGTATCGAGCAGCTCGATCTGCTCGCCCTTGCCGAAATGAATCCCTGCCTGCGAGAGGGCGGTGGTGATCTGGATCGGCGGCTCATGGTCGATCAGGTAGCCGTCGACGACCGCCTCGCGGTAGGAGTAGGTGTAAACCGGATCGCCGAAGATCTGCACCGTATGCAGTGCGGGCGTCGCGGTCAGGCCGATCTTGACCGCGTCGAAGTGCTCCAGGACCCGGCGGTATTTGGAGATGTAGTCCGCCTCGCTGCGGAAGCTGAGTTCGCCGTCGGACAGCTCGCGGTCGAGGAGATAGCCCCGGTGGCACTCGTCGATGACGATCAGATCGTACTGGTCGATGGGCAGTACATCAGCCGGATCGGCGTTGTAGAGCACCCGGCGCACCAGGCCCTGAATGGTGCAGATGTGGACCTTGGTTTCCGGCTCGGGACCGGTGGCGTCAAGTCCTTTGAGATCGAAGATGTCGGCGAAGGTCTTGGTCCCGACCACCTTGGTGGACGAGAACTCCCCGCCGGTCTGCTGCCCCAGGGCGCTGCGGTCCACCACGAAGCAGACGCGGCGAAAGCGCTTCGCGTTGAGCAGGCGAAAGAGCAGGGCGATGGCGAGCTTGGTCTTGCCGGTTCCGGTCGCCATGGCGACCAACAGGGACCGCAATCCTTCTGCAATGCCCTCCTCGACCGCCTTGATGGCCTGTTGCTGATAGGGCCGCAATGGGAAGCCGAACACCATCGGCTGAATCTTGAGGGCCGCTTGGGCGGCCTCGATGTCGATCTCCAAACGGGCCTTGAGCCCATCCGGCGTCGGCCAGTCGTTCAGGGCGCGGCGGTGATGGGTGGCCCTGCGGGTATCGCGAAACCAGATGCCGCTCTCGGTCTCGATCTGCTTGAGATAGGGCCGTCCATTGGTCGCGAAGACGAAGGGGACCCGGTAGGCGTCCCACGGCCCCCCGCTCGCCTCCGCCTCGCCGTCCTCGAGGATAATGTCGCGCGCGTAGCGCTCGGACTGATCGACGGCGGCGGAGACGTTCTTGCGTTCGCGCTTCGCCTCCACCGTGCCGAGACAGGGTAAGCCGTAGAAGAGCGCATAGTCGGCCGGACCGCTCGCGGTCGGCCACTCGGCAATCGCCATCGCCCTGCCCTTGACCGGGCGCGCGCCCTGACTGTAACGCAGGACCTTGGTATCGGCTTCCCAACCTCGGATGCGCAGTTGCTCGTCGATGATGGCGCGCGTCGCGGCCTCGTCGAGATCGATCCCTTTGGCGGCTTGCTCGGCCTGTTGCTGCCGGCGGGCCTTCTGCTGCGGCGTGGCTTGGGCGGCGGCCGTCTGGAGGACAAGCAGGTCGGCCAGTGCTGCGTTTTTCTGGTCCTCCGCGTCCTGCGCAATCACGGCCCACAACTCTCGCTCCTCGTCGATCCGGCGGGCGCGGGCCTCGGCGGTTTCATGGGCGACCCTCGCCGCCTTGGCCGCTTCCCGCGACTTCTCGGCCTTGCCGAGCAGTTGAGCCCGTTCGGCGCGCAACTGTTCCAGCTCCTCCATGAGTGATTCCGAAGCCGCCTGCGGCGCGGTCGGCGGCACGAAAGGGCCGGGCTTGAAACCCGCATCTTTTCCAAACGTCCGGTGAAACCAGATCGCCAGTTGCCGGGCGATCTTGAGCGTCGTCAGGGCATCCCGGTGATCACCGTCCCCATGGTGCGTCGCGCGGTTGCCGACAATCCGGACCTGATGAAACAGATCGAGGACCTCGGGAGGCACCGCACGCTCGAACTTGAGACGACGCAACAGGTCCGATTGCAGCTCGTCCGGGGTCGCGAGAAGACCGCTCCGAGCGGCCACTTGGCGGGCCAGCTCCTCGCCGAACTGGCGGAGCTTGATGAGGCAGGTCGAGGGATCATCGGCGAAATAACGTTCCGCCAGGGCGCCGAGGCGATCAAGCTGTTGCTCATAGGCCCGAAGAAATCCGAAGTTCCGTGATACGCCCTCGGTTGGCATCAAAACACCCCTGTCGCAACGCTCATCCGCTTCCCGCTGCCGCCCCGCCGTAACGCGCGATGCAGTTTTCAAGCTGCGTCTTCGCCGTCCGCTGAATCCTGCCAAGGAGATCATGCGAGACGGCCTGAAGCCCGAACCGCTCCATCAAGGCCCGCTCCAGATACAGGGTCAGATACGCCGCCATCTCGGCGTCGGCCTGCGCTCGATGATAGCGGCCGGTGACCGGTAATCCGGCGTACTCGACCAGGGTGCCGAGCTTGTGATTGGGTGCTTGAGGTAAGACGCGACGGGAGACCAACATGGAGCAGGCGAAGGCTTGGGGTGTCCTGCGCCCGATGCGTGCCAACTCGGCATCCCAGAACTTGCGGTCGAACGAGGCGTTGTGGGCGACCAGGGGATAGTCGCCGACGAAGTCCGCGACCTCCGCCATGACTTGGCTGGCCGGCGGTGCCTCGCGCACCATGGCGTTGCTGATCCCGGTGAGGTGCTCGATAAAGGATGGGATGCGAACACCGGCATTCATCAGGCTCTGGTACTGATCGACGATGCGCCCGTCGCGGATGAAGACGGCCGCGATCTCGGTTGCACGGTCGCCCATGTCCGGCGACAGGCCGGTGGTCTCGAAATCGATCACGACAACCGGATCCATCCCTCTTCGTCTCCTCGTTGCCGCTCACGGCAGATAGGGGATCAACCCAAGCCGAAACGCTTCTTCTTGAATCTCGCGAGGGGCCGTCCGAGCATCGAGGATAAAGCCTTTCACCTGAATCATCCAGGCCAGCGGGTTGTCGCCAATCCGGCTGGGGAGTGTCCAATTGGGATCGCCTTGATGGGAATTGAGCCATTTGAGGATCGCGGTCGATTTCGCCGAGCCTGTGCTCTTACTGACGCCGAAGGGTGAGCACAGCTCCTCGGCAGTCATGGTCGGTGTCTGGCTTTTGTCGAACAGAAAGTTGACGCGTCCAGCCGAGTAAACGACCCCGCAGGCCCAGGTGCTCGGTTTGCCCGTGGCAAGCGGCGAGGGTCGTTTCCGGCAGAGTTTCGCGACCATCCGTCGACAGAGATCCCTGTACTCCGTATTCAAATGGGCCTCGCAGAACGGGTCGGTCAACGCGGTGATCGCGTCGTACTGACCCTGGAGCGCGGTCGGCACCCGCTCTGTTTGTTGTCCTGTCATCTCGTTTCACCTCGTTGGACTTGTCGTTGCATCGCAAACCAATCAAGTCGACCAGTCACACCACATCTGGGCTCTGCCGTCTTCGACCTTGAGACCCGTCGACGCCTCGATATCGTTGTCGGGATCGTCGGCCATCTGTGTCGCCGATGTCTCGATCCGCGTCTGGAAGACCTTCAATGCCGGTTCACTCGGGGGCGAAAAGATCACGGCCGTGCCCGCAATCCCGTTGGACTTTCCAAGCCAGAATTGGATGGATTCCACGGGAACCTCACGCCAGGTTCCCGTCACATCCACCTCGATCAGTTGATACTCACCTGTCTCTTCGACGATCCGAATATCACCGATCGCGGATCGAATCGGCGCGTCGAGAACTGCTTTCGCCGCCGCAGGCGTCAAACGATACACCTCGCCTTCATGCTCTCTTAGTGCCCGAAGAAATGCATCGAATTGCGCACTGGCGGTGCATTGCGCATCCAAGCCGGAGAGGAATGCGTCGAGTGGACGAGCCGGCATGTTCCCGACAGTCGTCGCCAACGCAGCCCCCGCGCTCATTGCCGTGAGCATCGCGACCGGCAATACCGAGTTGAAGCGTCGATTCAACACATCGATTCCAAACATCTTCACGTGCGTTGCCCTCCAATTGCGTTCGTATCAACTGCGGGGGTTGTCGGCGGGGCTCGGCGGCGGGTTGATCACCCCGCACCCTTGCCCGCTTCTCTCTCGCTCTCGTCGAGCCGATTCTCGGCCTGCTCTCGCGTACCGACCAGGCACTCCGCTTCGAACCGGAAAAAAAGGATGGTCTTAAACCGCGTCCAGAGCGAAATACGTCGTTTTCACATGGTGTTCAGAGTCGGGGGCTTCCTCGATCTTGCCGAGACGCGGTTTAAAATCTAATTTTCTTAATAACTTAAACCGCGCCAGATCCGACAGTCGTCGGAGCCGGTGCGGCCAAGCCATTCCAACGAATGACGCATACCGCACCGGGCGCGGTTTAATCCCGAGGGTCGGACTTCAGCCCAACTGATTGGGCGGATCCAGATCTTCGGGCGTCCGGGTCGGGGCCAGGCGCTCGCGCTCGACCCAGGTGGCGACCAGCTCGACGTGCTCGTTCTCCTCGGCGGCCATCTCCGCAGCGAGCGCGCGGACCCGCGGCTGCGGTGAGTCGGTGGCGACGAAGGCATAGAAATCGCGACCGCGGATCTCGTTGAAGAGCGCCAGCTCCAAGGCTTGAAGCGGGGTCATCAAATAGCTGACGTCGAAGTCGTCGCAATCGACCTCGGGGCTGCCGGGGCAGGCCCATTTGAAGTCCCAGGGGGCGATCTCGGGGAGCCGGAGGCCCTCGGCGCGGGCTGTCACCTCGGAGGCATGTGCGGCGCTCATGTCGGCGAGGAGTCGAAAAACAGCGGCGACCGTGTGGTTGTGGTGCACGGTCATGGACTCGGCGAGCTGGCGATAACGCTCGGCGGATTCGTGCTCGAGCTCGAGCGCATGCACCAAGAACTCGGCGACGGACTCGATCCGCTGCGTCGATGGCGTGCTCGATGGCGTGCTCATAAGGCAAACTCCCGTTCCAGATCCGCGGTGGTCGCGGTCGCCTGGTTTTGCGGCTGCCAGACCGGGAGCCGCCGGACATAGAGCAGGCCGAGCGCCATGCCGTCGTCGGCCTGGATAAAGCGGGCGGCCTCGACCGGATCGTCGGTCGGCGCCATGTCGCTCGGGTGGACCAGGTGCTTCCACTCCTTCTGCTCCGGGCGGAAGGTCTGGCAGGGACTCAAGACCTGCAGAAAGGCGAATCCGGGATGCTCGATCGCCTCCACCAGCAGCTTGGTCAATCCGTTGGGATCACCCGCGAAACCACGGGCGATGAAGCTCGCACCGGCCGCGAGCGCGATCGCCGTGGGCAGGAAGGGGCGCATGCCGGTGCCGTGCGGCGTGAGCTTGCTCTTGGCCCAATCCGGCTGTGTGGTCGGCGAGGCCTGGCCCTTGGTCATGCCGTAGACCTCGTTGTCCATGACGATGTAGGTCAGGTCCATGTTGCGTCGGCAGGCGTGCAGAAAGTGGTTCCCCCCGATCGAGAAGCCGTCGCCGTCGCCGCCGGCCACGATCACGGTGAGGTCAGGCCGGGCCGCCTTGAGCCCCGAGGCGATCGGCAGCGCGCGGCCGTGAATGCCGTGGAAGCCGTAGGCATCGACATAGGCCGGCAAGCGCGACGAGCAGCCGATGCCGGAGATCATGGCGACGCGCTCCTTGGCGAGCTTCAGATGCGCCAGCGCCTTGGTGACGGCGGACAGCACCGCGAAGTGTCCGCAGCCGGGACACCAGACGGGTGCGACATCGGACTTGTAGTCCTTGGCTCGGAGGGTCGGGGTGATACCGGCAACATCCATCTCAAGTCTCCTGGCGCTCATGACGCTCGGTCAGCGCGCGCATGATCTCGGCGGGTCGCAACGGCAGAGGGCCGGGTCGGGCAAAAGACCGGGCATGCGTCGGGAGCGCGCGTTGTGAATGGAGATAGGCGAAGCATTGTGCGGTCTGGTTTTGCTCCACGACCAGGATCGAGCCGGCCGAGCCGATCGCTTCGAGCAACGCCTCGCGTTGCAGCGGTGCGAGCAGGCGCAGGGCGATCGCCCGCGTCGGAATCCCCGCGTCACGCAGACGCTGCGCGGCCTCGAAGACCGGACCCGCGGAGGAACCCCAGGTCAGAAGCAAATGGTCGCCCTCGCCCCGGATCTCGGCCCAACCCGGCCCGTAGTCGAATCCGGTCAGCTTACGCAGACGCTTCTCGAGCTGCTCGGCGTGGTCGATCGCACGACTCGAAGGCGCGCCGCCCGGGCCGTGCTCCAGACCCTCGCCCGTATACATCCCGCCCGCCAGTCCGGGGAGCGCCATCGGCGAGACGCCGTCCGGCGTCGGCCGATAGCGACGATGATCGGGGTCCGCCTCCTGCGCGATCAGGCGTTGCAGATGCGGCCTCTGCCCTGCCCCGAACGGCCGGTCGCCGGGCGGGTCGATGATCGCGCGCGACTGGCCCAGCATCTGATCCGACAGCACGATCGCGACCGTCTGCAGGTGCTCGGCCAGACCGACCGCCCATTCAACCGTGTCGACGCAATCGCGGATCCCCAAGGCGGCCAGGACCAGATGCGGGGCGTCCCCGTGCAGTCCGTGGAGTGCAATGTTCAGATCGGACTGCTCGGACTTGGTCGGGATGCCCGTCGAAGGACCGCCGCGCTGAACGTTGACCACCACGACCGGGGTCTCGCTCGCCACCGCCAGACCCAAGCCTTCGACCATCAGGCTTAAGCCCGGGCCGGAGGTCGCCGTCAGCGAGGGCACGCCGCCGAAGGAGCTGCCGATGATCATGTTGATCGAGGCCAGCTCGTCCTCGGCCTGGAGCAAGGAGCCGCCGAGCAGCTCCAAGCGGGGCGCGAGCCATTCCAACACCTCGCTCGCCGGGGTGATGGGATAGGCCGCGACGAACCGCACCCCGCCGCGCACCGCACCCAGTCCCGCCGCCTCGTTGCCGCTGATGTTCCAGCGCGCGACGGCCGGGGCGCTTGCCGATGAGGGCACGCTCGAGGCGTCGGCGGCGGCATAGCCGGAGCGGACGCAATCGAGCGAGTGGCTCAACACCCGAGCACTCTTGCCGCCGAGCGTCGCACGCGCGCCTGCTTCGAGCGCATCCAGCGGCAGACCGAGCATCGCGCCGACCATGCCGAGCGCGACCATGTTCACGCGCCCCTCGGTCTGGGCATCGGCGAGCGCCTTCCAGGGCAGGCTGCGCACCTGCGCGCCCGAGCGCAGGAGAATCTCGGGGATCGGCTCGGCCTGCGCGTCCGTGAGGATGAGACTGTTGCGATCCAGCGGCAGCTCGTCGGCAAAGCGGGCGACGTTCTCCCAGTCCAGACCGACAAGCAGGTCGAAGCAATCGCCCATGCACTCGATCGGCTGCGTCCCGAAGCGCAGCATGGCCGCGGACTCACCGCCGCGAATCTGCGGACCGGCCGAGCGGCCGAGCAGACCGTAATAGCCGGCGCGCCCGACGGCGGCGAGCAGGATGAGCCCCGCCGTGACCGCTCCGCTGCCGCCGGAGCCCGTGATGGCGAGGGTGGCGCCCCCGGCGAGGGTCGATCGTTCGGTCATCCGCACTCCGCTCGTTGAAATGTCGCCGACTATTGGAACCGCAAAGGCGCGACCGGCGCAAAGGCTTTCGCGGTCCGGGGTGCGGCAATGCCGTTGAATCTGCGACAGCACCCCGGCAGGGCGCTGTCGCAAAGGCTCCATTGCGAGACCCGGATACGCGCAAGACTCTGTTCATGCAGACTAATATCAAATGGCCCGGTGTTTGCTTAGAAAAGAATTCAAACGTCCTTCGAGGAACCGGGCATGGAACCGCAACAGATCACCCGACAGGTCACGATCAACGACACCACGCTGCGCGACGGCGAGCAGTCCGCCGGCGTCGCCTTCTCGATCGATGAAAAACTCGCGATCGCCCGCGGTCTCGATGCGCTCGGCGTGCCCGAGCTCGAGGTCGGCATCCCGGCAATGGGAGACGAGGAGCGCGAGTCGATCCGCGCCGTCGCCGCGCTTGGGCTGCGCGCACGCCTGATGGTCTGGACCCGGATGCGCCCCGGCGATATCGCACAGTGCCGTGATCTGGGCGTCGACATGGTGGATCTGTCCATCCCGGTCTCCGATCAGCAGATCACCCACAAGCTCGGACGCGACCGCGCCTGGGTCATCGCGCAGATCCAACACCAGGTCGCGGTCGCTCTGGACATGGGGCTCGAGGTCTGCGTCGGTGCCGAGGACGCCTCGCGCGCCGATCCGGAGCTGCTCTGGCTCGCCGCGGAGGCCGCCCAGAACGCCGGGGCCCGTCGCTTTCGCTTCGCCGACACGGTCGGCCTGATGGATCCCTTCGCGATCTACGAGCGCATGCGGGACCTGCGCGCCATCGTGGACATCGAGATCGAGATGCACGCCCACGACGACCTCGGGCTGGCCACCGCCAACAGCCTGGCGGCGGTGCGCGGGGGCGCGACGCATCTGAACACCACCGTCCACGGGCTCGGCGAGCGCGCCGGCAACGCCGCGCTGGAAGAGGTGGTGATGGGGCTCAAGCACATCCACGGCATCGACAGCGGGATCGACCTGCACACCTTCGCGGAGCTCTCCGGGCTGGTCGCGCGGGCCTCCGGCAAACCGGTCGCCTGGCACAAGAGCCTGGTTGGAGACGGTGCCTTTACCCATGAGTCCGGGATCCATGTCGACGGGCTCCTGAAGGATCCGCGGAACTATCAAGGCATCGATCCGGCCGAGGTCGGGCGTCGGCATCACCTGGTGCTGGGCAAGCATTCCGGCCGCCACGCGGTCCGCCAAGCCTATGCCGATCTCTTGCGCTGCGAGCTGGGTCTCGACGATGCCGACCGGCTGCTGCCCTTGGTCCGGCGCTTTGCGACCGAGAGCAAACGCGCGCCCGAGGCACCGGAGCTGATGGGCTTCCTCGCCGAGATCGGCAATCCTTGGGCCGTCCGGGTCCAGTAGGCCGGAGAGGAGACGCCTTATGGATTTCTTGGATTTCGACGGCGAGGCCATGTACTTCGACGAGCCCGTCTCGCCGGAGGTGGAGCGACTCCTCGAGGAGGCCGCGGAGGGCTACGGCGAAGACACCGCCGAGGATCGCCTGCTGCTCGCCTATTTCCTCCAGCCCGAGCACCTCACGGTTCTGGTCGCGCTCTATCGCTATTTCTACTACCGACATAGATACCGCGAGGCCCTCATCACCGCCGAGCGTGCGATCGCACTCACCGCGGCCCGGCTCGACCTGCCGACCGACTGGCGCGACCTGCGCGAGTCCGATCTCGGGCAGTCCGTGCTGATCTCGATGAGCCTGACGCGATTCCTCTTGCTGGCGCTCAAGGGCTCGGGATACCTCCTGTTTCGCCTCGGCGATGCAGCAGGGGCACTGAAACGCTTCGAAAAGATCGCCGAGGTCGACACCAGCGATCGGCTCGGCATCGGCGAGCTGCATGCCATGGCGCGGTCTGCGGTGACGCGATCCGCGCTCGAGGGCGCGGGGGGGAATGTGCGGTACTTCAAGGGCTAAATCGCGTCCTGTGCAATGGTCGATGTCGCGCTTACCCTGACGCCCGGTGCACCCCGGTTGGTCTGCGCCGGACGCGATTTAGGATTGAAAGGATTTTTCAGAGATTCGAACAGCCACGTCGCCGATCGGATCGGATCGGATCGGTAGGGTGGACAAGCGCAGCGCAGTCCACCAGCGCCGGCGCAGGGCTCGGTGGACTTCGCTCTCGCTCGTCCACCCTACCGGCCGGTTTTATGAAAAGGCCCGCGACTCAATCATGCCACCGTGACGTTAATGAAGGAGACGACCATGACCGACAATGAATTCGACCTCGACCTCGAGGAGCTCTCCAGCGCCGAGGACTTTCTGACCTACTTCGAGATCGATTTCGATCCCGCCGTGGTGCATGTCAATCGTCTGCATATCCTTCAGCGCTTCCACGATTATCTGGAGCAGGTCGACGAGATGCCCGATTCGGGGATTGCCCGTCGCGCCCTGTATGCGGATCTCCTCGAATCGGCCTATCACGATTTCGTGGTCTCGGATGCCGCCACCGAGAAGGTCTTCCGCGTCTTTCGAATGAACGAGCCCAAGAGCGTGCGGGTCGCGCTCAGCGACCTGACGGAGCAGATGCCCAATGCGGCCCGGCTTTGACTATGGCGACGAGGTGCGCGTCGTGCGCAACGTGCGCAACGACGGCACCTTTCCGGGGCGCCAAACCGGAAACCTCTTGATCCGGCGCGGCAGCACCGGATTCGTGCGCGACATCGGGACCTTTCTTCAAGACCAGATCATCTACTCGGTGCATTTTCTGGAGCATGACCTGGTCGTGGGCTGCCGCGAGGAGGAGCTTCAAGCCGCCGCGGCACCCTGGACGCCGAGCCGCTTCGAGGCACGCGAGAAGGTCGCCAGCCGCATGCCGCTCGGGATTCAGGGCAAGGTCTTGGTCGAGGCCGGCGAGATCGGCGAGGTCATGCGTGTCCTGCGCGATCATCCGGCCGGAGTCGTCTACGAGGTTCATTTCGCGGATAGGCCGACGCTGCAGGTACCCGAATCCGCATTGATCGAGTCCGCCCCCACCGAAGGCGTGACACCGGACACGCCGGAGCGGGAGGCCGAAGCGCCGTGACCACGACATCTCTTCGACAACCGCCGGTCGCACCGGTCGCGTCAATGGACGACGAATATCGCTATCACCTGCTGCGCGCGGCCATCGAGCGGTTTCAATGCGATCTGGTCGGCTTGGATGCGCAGCGTATGGCCGAGGTCGAAAGCCAGGCACGCCGGACATTCGATCTGGAAAGCCTGGTGCTCTCCTCGTGCGAGGCGCTGGATGCGGTCGTGCCGGAGCAGCGGATCGAGGAGGCGCTGCAGGAGCTGCGGGGCCGTTATCCCGACACGGACGCCTTCGAAGAGGACATGGCGCGCAACGGTCTAGCCGAGGACGTCATGCGCCGCGCCCTCCAACGCGAGCTGACCTTCGACGCCGTCATGCAGCGGGTCGGCGCCTATGCCGAGCCGATCACCGAGATCGAGGAGCGGCTCTTCTACGAGCTGCATCGCGAGCGTTTCCAGACCCCTGAGCGCCGCGCCGCCCGCCACATCCTCATCACCGTCAACGACGATTATCCAGAGAACGCCCGCGACGCAGCGCTCGCACGGATCGAACGGATCGCGGCCGAGCTGAAGGGCCATCTCGAGCGGTTCGGCGAGCTGGCCCGTCGGCATTCCGAGTGCCCGACGGCAACAGAGGACGGCAACCTCGGACTCGTGAGACCCGGCCAACTCTTCCCGCAGTTGGACAAATGCCTCTTCGGATTGCAGGCGGGAGACGTGAGCGGACCCCTGGAGTCCGACCTTGGCTTTCATCTGCTGCTCTGCGAGCGTATCGAGCCGGCAAGTTCAGTAGACTTCGACCAGGCTCGGCAGAAGATCCGATCGGCACTCGAACAACGACGCCGACGCGAGGCCCAAAAAGACTGGATCGCGTCCTTACGCCAAAGCGAGTGACGATTCTCAAAGACAGTAAACCACTTAGGCGATTTCCGGGAATCGACATCCCAACTGCGCAGACGATCGGTCGGCAGTGACGCCAACGGTCGTCGCGAAGCGGCGACACCTCCCGGGGGCACGCCGCTTCGCGACCTTGGTCCTCGCTCATTGACCCGGCCACGTTGCTGACCGCACCGGTAGGATGGGTAGAGCGACAGCGAAACCCATCCAGCCCGCACCAAAGGCATCAGGCGAAACCCGGCAACGCAGAGGCGGCAACGCAGAGTTTTGGAGGATGGGTTTCGCTTCGCTCTACCCATCCTACGTGTTTGGTATGTTTTTTGTCTCCGGCCGATTTCCGGAACAGGATCCACCGGCGTGTAGGGGCGCGTAAATTCGCCTCTACCGGTTTTCCGAGCATGCCCGGCCGGATATCAACCCGAGCGCACACGCGACCGGATACCGGCCGAAATCACCCCCCGCTACGCCACCTTCTTATCCGACCCTTCGAGCTTGCGGATCAGCGGATAGAGATGCTCCGTCTCGCGCTGAATGCGGTCCATCACCAGCGCGAACATCTGCTCGGTATCCTGCAGAAACGAAGGGTGATCATCGATGGTCAAGGAACGACGCTTCTGCGAACACCACTGCTTCACATAGGAATTGAAGATTCGTTTGATCTCGGTCGATCCGGAAAGAAAACGATTCGCAGTGTTCTTGACCTTCTGATCCGGATTAGAGATGAGCTGGCTGCAGATCTCCCGATCGACAAGCTCCATATGTTCCTTGACGCGATTGGTCAGATCAAAGAAGACGTCGCAGGTGACATCCGTATCGCACATCGAGCGGTCTCGAACCAAATAGAGAAAGACATTCGAGAGCTCCGTAATCTTGTGGTTCTGCGCGTGTAATTCGGCGAATGCGACCATGTTAAGACTCCTCCGGTCGATAGGTAACAAATTTGGTGGTTCGAGGCAGTTCGGCCGGGCGGCCGGATGCTCTTGTAGTGACCTATGGTACAGGCTGCGGTCGATGTCGCAGCTCCAGTAAACCATAGCGCTTTTGGTAGTTTACGCGAAACGACAACCCAAGAGTAGTCTGCGCCGGATCAAAAAAAGATCCGGCACCGGCCTGTCGGCAGGGCCAGCGTCCACGCTATAAACAGGGTTATTGGGGTCATCGAACCGCGACGAGCGGAAAGGTGACAGCAACGGCGCACGCGAATGCAATCGCATTCGCAACGGCGGCGACGGCCGGATGGCGGGTGCGACGGTACACCCAACCGCTCAGGAGGCCGTAGATCAAGAACAGCACCAGTATCGCCGGCACAATGATGACCAGAAAGAACAATTCGTTGAGATTCAGCGCCACCGCGGCGAGCAGCGAGAATAGAAACAGGAGTTTGGTCAACCAATATCCGCCCCGTGCCGCACCGGATCCACGAGTCGCCCACTCGTCCGCGAGACAATAGACGAGTGTGCCGGCAAAGATCGCAAGCACCAGGTGCAGACGCTCCAAACCCGGAATCAAGGCGGTCACGAACCGATCCGTCGGCACGGCAAACGCGAGTGTCGCATAGACCGAGGCCGCGAGGATCGCGATCGCCGTCGCCGATCGGCTTACCGATCCGTGCGGAGCCGGCACCGCCGGGCGCATCAACCACACGCCGATTGCGGTCAGGATGCCGTAGACCCCGAAGTGGAGCGCCAGATAGTCCCCAAGCATGATCGAGAGGAAATCGCTCGGGACACGCCACAGGACGAGCGGCGTCAACACGGCCGGCGCGATGGCGACCGGCAGCAACCGCCGCCAGCTCAGGCCCGCGCCGAGGGGCCGGTCGGCCACCCGAGGCAGGAGTCGGGACAAGGGCCACGCGAGTGCGAGGATCCCGAGAAAGAGAAGCCCCAGGCCCGCTCCGCGCCGGTCGAGGAAGCCGCTTCCGCTGCGCGCAAAGGCCGCGTCCAGCCACGCCAGCGACTCGGCCAGTGCACGCTCGGCATACAACACCCCGATGTGCTCGACGCCGGGCGCGAGCACCAGACGCCGCGCACTGCCGTCGCCCGGATCGCCGTAGGTCTGTCCCGCCTCCACCTCGCTCCCCGTCGCCTCGGCGATCGCCGCCCGCCCTTGCCCATGGAGCATCTCGGGCTCCAGATCACCGTAGACGAAGAGCAGATTGCGCAGGGATGCCGTGTCCGTGTCTGTCGAGAGATAGGGCGAAACGAGCACGGAGGCGGCAACCGGCATATCGGCGGACTGGGAGGACTGGGAGGACTCGGCGGACTGGGCGGACTGGGCGAAACGCACCAGGACGTCACCCGCCATCGAATGCCCGAGCAAGGCCAGGCGGCCGTCCGCTCCGGGCTGCCGCAAGCCCAGAGCCACCGCGGGCTCAAGCGCATCCGTCAGTATGCGCAAGCGCGTTGCCTGGTCTTCCAGGTCGGCAACGAACGGCGTGGCGTTGCGCCCATGTCCCGGAAAATCGAAGGTGACGGCGATATAGCCATTACGCGCCAAGGTGACCGCGTACGCCTGCATCATCTGACGAGACCCGGCAAACCCGTGCGCGATGACCACGACCGGGGCAGGCGCCTCTCCTGCGGGGCGATAGAGGGTCATGGGCACGCCGGCCTCGCGCACCTGGACGATCGACAGCCCATGAGTGGCGGACTCGAGCTTCAGAAGTCCGGCTGCCAACAGACACACGGCAATCACGGCAACGATCACCGGAGCGACCACCGGAGCGATCATCACGCCGAGGATGCGCTCGCGCTTCTGCCCGACGGGGGTTGTGTCTGAAGGAGGCATAGGATCTCGGGCTGAAAAACGATCGGGGCGGATCCCCACGCGGCGGATCGGCCGACATCGAGCGCGGATTAGATGTTTTGGAACGGGATCGGCCCCGGCGGATTTCACGACCTCTGGAGTTGGCGCGGTTTAAGGCGATTTCCGGGGTACGACAGACCCATTGCGGGTCGGGCTTCAGCCCGACAAGAACGCATCAGGATGGCGAAACCGCCGGGTCGGACTCAAGTCCGACCCACAGTGGGTCGGGAAACGTCGTTCGAGGCGACAAGTTTACTGTGGTCGGGGTCAAGATTCTCAAGAAATCGCCCAAGACATTGAAATATATATTATTCTAAACCGCGTCCCCGCTAACAGCAGCGGGTGCAGCAGACGTCGAACTCACTCAAAAGTGAGCATCGCGCTCTGGACGCGGTTTAGAGCGCTACGTTCGGCAACACGCGTTTGTTTCCGGGAGATGCAGGGACACCGTCGGCTTTTCAACGCATCGCGGACAACCACTGCTGGTTGTGTGTCCTTCCGGAGCGGTAGAATCAAGGATCGACCTAAACCGCGTCCGGAGCGAAATGCTCGCGTTCCAATGCGCTCGACGTGTGCTGCATCCACGACCCTCAGTGGGGACACGGTTTCATTACAGCCTTACGGAGATCCACATGCTGGACAAACAATTGCTCGACATCCTCGTCTGCCCGATCACCAAGGGTCCGCTGATCTTCGACAAGGCGCGCGGGGAGCTGATCTCGATCTCGGCGCAGCTTGCCTATCCGATTCGCGACGATATCCCGGTGATGTTGGAGGATGAGGCCCGGCCACTTTCGGCCGACGAGCTGGAGGTCTACCGTGAGCGCCGCTCCGGCTCGGCCAGAACCAGCCATCCGTGACGCCGGGGGCGCGACCGGCTCCGAGGGGCCTCCCGATGCGGTTTCGGCTCGGATGGCCGACCAGGGTTCGGCCCGGGACCTGATGTCCCGCCTGCGCAGACTCCGGATCGCCGGCCTCGCCCTGCTCGTGCTCGGCGGATGCGCCACCGGCCGCGTGCCCGAGGCGATCCGCGACTCGGCACTGCCCTCGCCCGCCGTGACCGAGGTCCAGCAACGGCCGGAGACCTTCATCGGACAACGCGTGCGCTGGGGCGGGAACATCCTGAACGTGCACAACGCGCCGGACTCCACACGGATCGAGATCCTCGCCCGCACCCTGAACAGGAGCGGCGAGCCCGACGCCGCCCGCGGCCAGGGTCGCTTCATCGTCGAGCTACCCGGCTTCAAGGACCCCGCGGAGTATCCGAAACAACGTCGTTTGACGGTGGTCGGCCCGCTGGTTCGGATAGAAACCCGCGATGTCGGCGAATACCCCTACCCCTATCCGGTCGTCGCGGGCGATGTCTGGTATCTCTGGCCGGACCCGCCGACCGTCGCCACCCCGTCGCCGTACGACTATCCCTGGTATCGACCTTGGTACGGCCCCTGGTACGGGCCTTGGTCGGGTCCCTGGTACGGCCCCTGGTATTGAGGTGACGCACAGATGAGCACACACCCACGATCAAGCCCGGCTTGGCCGACGCGATCCCGGCCGAAAAGACGCCTGTCCGCGCGCGGAAGCGCCGCCGGGCGGACGCTATGGATGCTCGCAGGGCTTCTCCTCGTGCTCGCCGTGCTCGGCGGCTGTGCAAGCCGGCAAGGCTGCGTCGAACCGGTCGGCGCCTCGGGACTGACGCCCGAGGGCGTCGGCGCGCTCGGTCAAGGCGAAGGCGCCGTCGTCACCTGGGGAGGCGTGATCGCCGCCACCCGCAACCTCCCCCGAGAGACCGAGATCGAGACGATCGGCTACCGGCTCGATCGCTGCGGGAAACCGACGACAAGCGGACAACCCATCGGTCGGTTCATTGCCAGCCAAACCGGCTTCTTGGAGCCATCGGACTATCGCCCCGGCCGCCGTATCACGGTCACCGGCCGCATCGCAGGCGTGCGCGACGGTCAGGTCGGCGAAGCAAGCTACCGTTTTCCGGTCTTGGAGGACAGCGTGGTGCGCCTCTGGCCCGACGAGGCCGGCGACGACGGCGGCGGATGGACGCCGCGCCTGAGACCTTATCTCGGGATCGGATTCGGCAGCGGAGGCTTCGGTGGCATCGGCGGCGGCATCGGCCTCGGCTTCTGAATCGCGTCCCGAGCGGTCGATATCGGTTCGCCGTGGGGCGACGGCACCAGGCGACCAAAAGGTATCGACTGGACACCATTCAAAAACACCCGAAACACGTAGGATGGGTAGAGCGAAGCGAAACCCATCCAACCCGCGCCAAAGGCATCGGACCGAAACCCGGCAGCGTAGCGGTTTGAAGGATGGGTTTCGCCGAGGCTCTACCCATCCTACGCCGCTGGACACGGTTTAAATCAGGCCGCTCAGGTAGACACGGTCACCGTCATCGAGGATTTATGACTATCGAATACACGCCGATCGGCACCATCCACTCTCCGTTTGCGGAGCCCACAGAGATGCCGATTCAACCGACCGGTGCGCTCGGCATCCAGGGAACGATCGAGATGCTCGAGGCATACCGAGAGGGCCTGAAGGATCTCGACGGCTTCTCGCACCTGATCCTGCTCTACCACTTTCACCACAGCCGCGGATTCACGCTTCGACCGATCCCGTTTCTGGATCGGGAGCCGCGCGGGCTGTTCGCGACCCGCGCACCCAAACGCCCGAACGCGATCGGCTTGTCGGTCGTGCGATTGGACAAGATCGAGGGCAGTGTGCTGTTCATCACGAACGTGGATATTCTCGACGGAACCCCGCTCTTGGACATCAAACCCTATGTCCCGGCGTTCGACACGCCGAAAGACGTGCGCACCGGCTGGTTCGAGAACGTCACCTCGGCGGTCTCCAGCCACCGATCGGATGACCGGTTTCAGTAGGGTCTGATGGCCCGGCGCCTCGTGCGGTGAACACCGACGGACCGGATCGCCGAGCCCGGGCTAAACCGCGTCTCGCCAGGATCGAGGAAGCCCCCGACGCTGAACACAACGTGAAATCGTCAAGTCTGCCCGGGCCGATCCCATCCAAAAAACATCGCATACCGCGCCGGGCGCGGTTCACCAGGGAATCGGCTCTCCATGCCGGAAAAAGCCGCCGCTCGGCCCGTCATCCGGCAGCGTCGCCGCCCAGACGATGCCCTCCGCCCCTTCCTCGACCGACAGGGGTGCTCGTTCGCCGCCCAAGTTCGTGCGGACCCAGCCCGGACAGACCGCGTTGACCTTCACGCCCGTGTCGCGCAACTCGTCGGCGAAGATCCGGGTGAGTGCATTGAGCGAGACCTTGGAGAGTCGGTAGCCCGGGCAGCAGCCGTTCATCTCGTCGAGCTGGCCCATTCCGGACGACACATTGACCACGCGGCCTCGGCCGTTCATCAAGGGGATCAACACCTGGCAGAGCCTTAGCGGCGCCAGGGCATTGGTCTCCATCCCGCGGCGCACCGTCTCGAGGTCTGCCACAAAGACGCTGGCCTCCTCTGTTCCGGGCTTGGGATCGGGGACGATTCCGGCGTTGTTGACCAAGACGTCCAGCCGCCCGATGCCGCGAACCGTTTCGGCGAGGGCCTGAACGGATGCTTCATCGGTCACGTCCAGCGCTTGAAAGCGGACATCCCCACCCGCCGACGCCAGGGACTGCGCGGCGGCGTGGCCCTCTTGCTCGCGCCGGGCGGTGAGGATCACGGTATAGCCCAGGGCCGCCAGTCGACGGCTGGTTTCAAGGCCCAGGCCGCGATTGGCGCCGGTGACGACGGCGACGGGTTTCTCGGACATCGTGTGCTCCTGCGGTCAGCTCACCGCGGGTGTCTGGTGAATGAAGGTCGGGTCGGTCAACTGGCGCAACACGAAATCAGCCACGTCGGCGCGGCTGATGCGCCCGCCTTTGATCGAACGGTCGCGGCCGAAACGGTAAGCGCCGGTGCGGGGACCATCGGTCAATCCGCCGGGGCGCACGATGGTCCAGTCGAGCCCGCTCGCCTTGATGAGCCTCTCCTGCTCTTCCTTGGCCATCATGATCGGTTTCAATGTCAGGTCCATGATGACGCGGAACGCCCAGCCGATCTGCTCGCGACTCTCTCCGACGCCCAGCGAGGTCACCGCCACGAGACGGCGCACACCGGTTTCGCCCATGGCGTCGAGAATGGTTCGAGTGCCGATCGCCTCGATCGGTTCTCGGCTCCCGCGCGAGCCCAGCACGCAGATCACGGCGTCGGCACCTTGGATGCAGCGCGTTGTCGCAGCCTGATCCAGGACATCCCCAACGACCAAGGTCAATCCTGTCTGCTCCGCAAGCTTCGAGGGGTCGCGCACCAGCGCCGAGACGTCGTGTCCCTGCGCAAGCGCTTGATCCAAAACCTGGCGTCCGGTTCCCCCGGTCGCGCCGAAAAGAGCGATCTGCATTCGATTGTCCTCGTGAAGCCGTCGTCGATCCGCCGAGACGACAGGTTACACCCTACCCGTCCCGCGCGGCAGCCCGCATGGCGGGCGGGATTCCCGGGGATGGGGCGTGGGTGATCACCGAGGGCTCAGGCGGAGCGGCGGATGTCTGCGATGGGTATCGTCAGGGTGACTTCGCGATGCAGCAGCTCGATCAGGAGTTGGGCTCGGCGCTCGCCTTGGTGGACGTTGAAGATGGCTTCAAGCCCGCGGAAGGGGCCTTCGATGATCTCGACCTTCTGCCCCGGACAGAGTTCGGACTGCAGGGTACGGACGTCGAGACGACGCTGAATCTCCGCGATCATGGCGTCTTGGACGGGTAAGGGCTCGCGGCCGAAGGCAACCAGGCGTGCGACACCGCGAGTGGAGCGCAACGGATACCAGTTGTCGACCCAACGACGCAGGGAGATGAACAGATAGTTGGGGAAAAGCGACTCCTCGACCACCACGCGCCGCCCGCGATAGATACGTTCGACCATCCATTGCGGGTGAAAGACCCTGTAGCCCTGCTGGACGAGATTCACCTCGGCACGCTCGGCCTGCCGCGGCTTGGATTGCACCAGATACCATTGGGGCGCGGCTTCCACGCCGGTCTCGCCGTTCATCTTATCGCGCCTCGATCAGGTCGCCTCACCGACCATCTGTCGGCTTTGCTGCTCCAATGCCTGCGACAGACTGTGCACGTAGCGCGCAACCAGCAGGTAAGCGACGAAGATCGACAAGGCCGCGTAGAACATGACCGTTTCCCCGATCTGATTCAGAAGGCCGAAGACACCGACTCCGGTCAACAGGATCGCGGTGGCCAGCATCACGAGCAGGGCCTTGCGTGTACTGTGGAAGACGCGGGATAGGAAGTGGTGGAGATGCCCGGCATCCGCACTGAAGGGAGAGACCCCTTGCAGGATCCGCCGACCCATCACGCGCAGGGTATCCATCAGCGGGATGGCGACGAGCCAGAGTGCCGTCACCGGATCGATGCTCCCGGACGGCCCTGCGGCATCGACCAAGGCCCAGACCAGGATGTAGCCCAGCAGGAGGCTGCCCGCGTCGCCGAGGAAGATCTTGCGCCCGGTCACGCCGAAAAGCTCCAGATTGCAGACCAAATAAGGAATCAGCGCCGCGATCGTGGTAAGCAACAGGATCTGGATCGGTCCGATCTCGGGTGCGAGGAGCAGCAGCGTTCCGAGCGCGATCAGGATCAGACCGCCGGCCAAGCCATCGATGCCGTCGATCATGTTGACGGCGTTGATGACGCCGACCATCGCAAACACCGTGAAAGGCACCGAAAACACTCCGAGGTCGATCGGTCCGAAGCCCAGGAGATTACCGAGCGAGGTGAGCGTGACACCGCACCCGAGGGTCAGCAACAGTGCTGCAGCGACTTGGGCCACGAGGCGCACCCTCGGACCGAGACCGAAGCGGTCGTCAAAGGCACCGACCACCACCAGGAGCGCGGCACCGGCCATCCCGTAGAGATGCGGCGCGGTGAACGGCAAAGCGAGCAGGGTGCTCGCGGCGAGACCCGAAAAGATCGCGATCCCGCCGATCGGCGGAACGGAATTGCGGTGGACCTTGCGACGTTCGCCCGGGTGATCCATCAAGCCGATCATGGGCGCCAGGGGGTAGAGTGCAGCGAGAACGACGCTGCAGATGAGAAACGCGACAACCATGTCCAGAATCGCCATCACCGGATGCACTCCTGCGTGCATCCGGGAACCGCCTTCAGCACATGCGCGACCATATCCGTCTCCTTGCTAAATCCTTCAACACGTTTCCAAGAACCCGCCCATCAATAGCCTCGAATACTCCGTTTCGATCCCGTCCTCGCGGCGACGGGGATCAGGTCCCCGGAACACATCGTCGGCATTTAACCGTGTTCAGGGAAAAACCACAAGTCGTGAATTATTATTGCGAATACGCAATGATCGACCCGCTGGGAGGGTCTTGTTGACGCTGCGCTGCATTCAAGCTGATTTCCGGAACAGGAACTACCGGCAGAGCCGGAACCAGGAAAAGTGGTCGAAGGCTCTGTTCGTTGCTGTTGCTGACGTTGTTGTCGTTGTCGTTGTCGTTGTCGTTGTCGTTGTCGTTGTCGTTGTCGTTGTAGTCGTTGTCGTAATCGGATTCCAGACAGCAACGACCACGACAACGAGGCTTTGGTCATCCTCTCGCCCATCCCTCTTGTATTCCCCGACCGAACGCAAAACTTCGGCCCCAGACCCAGGTACGCCGACTTCAGTCGGCACCCAGGTACGCCGACTTCAGTCGGCCCCCGGTACGCCGACTTCAGTCGGCCCCGGGGGCGGGCGACTTCAGCCGCCCGAGTGGGCCGGCACGGCGGACTGAAGTCCGCCTCCCCGGGGGCCGACTGAAGTCGGCGTACCCGGGCGGTCGCGGTCGGCGACTTGGATACTGCCGATGTGGCCGAAACGATGATCGAGGTTCACTTCGGCTTCGGCTTCGGCTTCGGCTTCGGCTTCGGCTTCGATTACGACAACGATTACCGTAACAACAACAACAACGACAACAACGACAACAACGACAACAACGACAACGACAACGACAACGACAACGACAAACTCTGTGATTGTTTACCTGGAATTTACGGCGTAAGGGAAAAGTCGATCCTTTCCCGTCAATCACCTAAGCGCAGATCCGTATCCGCCGCTGGAAAGACGTTAAACCGCGCCGGCTCCGACCGTCGTCGGAGCCGGCGCGGCCAAGCCATTGCAACAAATGACGCATACCGCACCGGGGCGGTTTAATACGAGATCCGTACAATCCGAGCGTCCTCCCCGCGGCCGTCGAACAGGATGGCGATGGTGCCTGTGCGTTCGACGCTGCGGCCCTGGGTGTCGCGATAGCTCACGCTGAACCCCGCCCGCGCGCCGCAACGCTTTTTTCCTTCCGGAACGATGCGGATGCCGGAAAAAGTGATTCGGCGATCGCTGGTTTCATCGAACCAACGCAGGTAGAGCCGGCGGATCCCCGACCAGCCGCGCGTCTCGTTCTCTTGCGCATCCGGACTGTAGAGGGCCATGAGGATCTCGAGTGAACCTTGATTGTAAGCCCGGCGGAAGCGATCCAGTGCACCGGCTATCGGTTCGCAGCCCACCGCCTTGGAGGACTCGGGTGCCGGGGAGAACGATCTGCCCGGTGGCGATGGAGCGCCCTTGGACGTGTCCGCAGCGGGAGACGTCTTGGCGGCCGCCTTGATCGATGTCTCGTCGACCGAAGGGGGGCGATTGCGAAGCGGCTGGACGGGCGCGTCGGGGGAGGCATTCGCTCGCGCCGATGCCGGCGCTGCGGCGCTCGCCGGCGGACTGATCCGACGCGCCCTTTCGGTTGCGGCGAGGCCGGTAGGATCCTCGGCCGTTTTGGTCATCGCAACCGGCGGGATCACGGGTGTTGCCGCCGACGCGTGCATCGTCGCGTCAAACTCTGCGATGGACGGGGCGATGGACGGGTCGGTGGAAGAATCCGACGAGCGGGTCAGAGCTGGCGCGTGCTCGATCGCCTGCACCGGGGGAATCGGCGCGATCCGGACCGGCAGAGCCGGTACATCGGGGAGGCTTGCCGCTTCGGATCGGGATTGACCGAGCAGCGACGGGGGCGATACAGCGAGCAGGCGGGGCGGCGTCTGTACCGGGGCGATCGCCGTCGGCCGCGCAACGAGGCGCAGCTCCGCAGCATCCGACGGGGCTTGCGCTCGCTCGACGCCGTCGAACCGTGCCTCGGACGCCGGCAGCGCCGGCACATCGAGCCTCGCCAAAAGCCTTTGCGGAGCCGGCTCGGGGTAGAGCAGCGATGCCAGCAGCAAGGCGCAGAGCAGGATCAGGCCGACGAAAAAACGTGCTTGGAAGGACTCGGCACCACCCAGCCATCGGCGCAGCCGCGCCCCGAATACTTGGCGCGACGGTGCTGCACCCAAGGGGTAGGGATCGACCTGTTTCGGAGGTCGACGCCGACGAGCGCGGGGCGTTTTTCGCGTCGAGCCGGGGTGGGGCGCCGCGGCGCCGCGCGACGCCGATTCGCGCACGCCACGCTCGAAGGCAGCATAGGCGATGTTGATCTGCTCGGTGCGCTCGTTGTGCACGAGGACCCGCGCGGGATGGCGATCCGGGTGGTAGGCCTGGATCAGACACCGGTAACGCAGCTTCGCGGCAGCGAGGTCGGCCGTGTCGCGCAGGCCGAGGATCTGTTCGGGAGACCCGTTCGGCACGGCGAAGAGAAAACGATCCAGGATGTCGTAGGCACGGCCCGCGGCTTCCAAACGCGTGAGCCCCGTGCCTGCGATTGCCTCGTCGAGGACAGCGACGTTCGGGTTGTCCGGGTTGCCCAGCCAGATGAGGAGCGCATCGAGCTGTTGCTCGAGCGTGGCAGTGGCCCTACCGGACACCAGGGTCCGCGCCAGATGTCGTGGCCAGTCGTCGTTCATCCCGGAATCATGGTTGCGTGGGCTGAAATTCCAGCGTATCGAGCCGGAGTGTCCCGCTCAAGAGTCGGTCCAGCGCGGTGGTCGCGGTGCGCCGGACCCTTACGGCGACAAGCAGACCGTCTTCCGGAATCTGGATGTCGAGCTCAAAGGGCTCCCGAGCCCAGCTTCCCCAGCGCGAGGGGGTCCGCACCCGGACAACCGGGTTTGTCTCAACGGTGTAAAGCTCCACGAAGACCCCCGAGCGCGTCGTGATGCCCTCGCCCGCCCAGTAGCCGTGGAGACGGTAGGAGGTGCCCGGCCGCACGCGCATGATCTGGCTGGGTTGAGCGAGGTCGACATTCGCGGTGCCGAGAAAGTCGATGCGCAGACTGCTGTATTCAGCATCGCCCTGCGGCCCTTCGACGCCGATCCTGAAACCGTCGCCGCTCGCGTTGTAGCGCCAGCCGGGCGTGGCCCAACCGGGCCTGAAGTCGGGACCGAGCGGAACAAGCGGCTCCTCGAAGCGGCCGTTGACGAGTCCCGGCGGCTCACCGAGCGCATCCTCCCAAACCGCATCGGCCTGCGCGTGACGCCCTTGGGCCGCGAGGATTTGCAGGTAGGGAAACAGGAGGTCCTCCAGGGCGCGACTCTCATCGTCGAGCCGAGCCCAGAGGGCCTGCGCCAACGCCGGATCGCGGGCCCGGCGAGCGACGTCGAGGAGGCCACGCTGATACACCAAGGCGTCGTGCGGCCCGCTCGACCAGACCTGCGCCGCAGCATCGACCAATGCCTCGGGCGCCGGCTCGAAACGGCGTGCAAGCCCCAATGTCCGCAGCCCGTCCTGCGGGGCAACCGCCCAATAGTCCATGAGCGCGGCGAGTGCCGCGTCCGGGGGTCCCAAAGCGACCTGCATCCAGGCGGCGCGCTGCTGCAAGGTCGCACGCTCGGGCCACAATGCGCGTGCGACGCGGATGCTCCGTGCGGCGCCCTCCCGATCGCCCGACGAGGCGAGCAGCTCGCCCAGGTCGAGCCAGGTCGGGGCGTAGAGGGGGCGTTCGCGCAGGCTCACCTCCAACAGCTTGCGAGGCTCGGACGCGTCTCCGGACAGGGGCAGAAGGCGGCGCGCCCACTCGCGTGCGGCGTCGCCGCCGCTCCAAGGCAGACGCGGCGGGATCGGCAGCATCGCAGGGTCGACGAGTGCATCGCCGGGGAGAGTGCCATGCGTCGACCCGCCCGCCAGGCGACCCACCCACCAACCCTGAAGGGCGGCCGTCGCCCAGAGCAGGCTAACGACGGTCAAGACAACGAGGGCGAGAGCGCGAGACACGGGTTACGGAAGCCTTGTCGAAGGGGATGGATTCAGAAAGACTCGATAGCCGTCGTGCCGACACTAAACCGCGTCTCAGCGAGGCGGTTCAAGGCGATTTCCGGGAATCACCTAAACCGCGCCAGCTCCGGCAGTCGTCGGAGCTGGCGCGGCCAATCCATTTCAAAAAATGACGCATACCGCACCGGGCGCGGTTTAAGTGGTCAAGCCGCCTCGCGGTGCAGGGCCGTCTCGGCGGACGAACCGTAATTGTAGTAGTAACGGTTGTAGTAGCTGTACTCGCTGCTGTGCGGCTCGACCATGTTGAGCACGGAGCCGACCAAAGGCGCATCCACCGCCCGCAAGCGCTTGACGGCCTCACGCAGAGCGCCGCGGCTCACCACCCCTGCAGCCGAGACCAAAAGCACACCCTTGACCTTGGTCGCAAGCACGATGGGGTCGGCGAGACCCATGACGGGGCTGCTGTCGATGATGACGTAGTCGTATCGGCGCGACATCTCCTCGAGCATGCGATCGGTCGCGCCCGAGCTCAGGAGCTCGGCGGGATTCGGAGGCGGCGTTCCGGCGACCATCAGGGTCAGATTTTCGACGGGCGTCGAGTAAAAGGCGTCGGAATCGCCCTGCACTAGATACTCCGTCAGCCCCGGGCCGCGCGGCACGCTGAAGATCTTGTGGAGACGCGGTTTGCGCAGATCGCCATCGATCAGGAGGACGGAGGCACCGGTCTGCGCCAGGACGATGCTCAGACTGGTCGCGGCGGTGCTCTTGCCTTCGCCCGGCACGGCACTGGTGATCATCAGCACCTTCGGTGCACCCCCGGGTGTCGCGAACATGAGGCTGGTGCGGATGGACCGAAACGCCTCGGAGAGACCCTGGTCGCGTTGCAGATGGGCCATCAGCTCGATCGGCACGGCGGGTGCTGTCCCCTTGGGATCCACGCGCGGCAACAAACCGAGACTGGCCAGATGCACCAAGCGCTCCACCTCCTCGGGGTCTCGGACACTGTTGTCGAGAAGATTCAGGAGCAGCGCGAGACCGATCCCGCCCATCAGACCCAGCACGGTCGCGATCGCGAGATTACGACTGAGACTGGGCGCGAAAGGACCATAGGGCACGAGCGCACGGTCGATCACCGAGGCCGTGTCCCGCTCCATGCCGGCGGCGACTCCGACCTCCTTCATGCGTTCGAGCAGACCGCTGTAGAGCTGGCTGTTGGTTTCCCATTCGCGCTTGAGGATGTTGTATTGCACCGCGCGATCCTGGAGCTCCAGGAGATCCTGCTTCTGCTGCTCGACCGCCAGGGTCAGCCGCTCCTCGCGATCGGTGAGCTGGCGGAAATTCACCTCCAGACTCTCCACGAGATTGCCGAGCTCCTTCTCCAGGGTCACGCGAATATCGTCCATCTGACGCCGCAGCTCCTGCATACGCGGGTACTCGGAGGTGTAGGTCTGGCCCAAACGCGCATACTCGGCGCGCAGGCTGGAGAGTTGCCCCCTGAGATCCGTGATACGGCTATCCTGCAGGACGGTCGGCAGACTGTCGACGTTCGCCTGCGCCAACTGCTGGTAGAGCGACTCGGCCGCAATCCTCTCCCCCTTCACCTTGGAGAGGTTCATGTTGAGCTCGGTCAGACGGGTCGAGATGATGTTGTTGCGGTCCTCCAGATCCACGACCTGATTTTGGCGCGCGAAGGCGTAAAGATCCTTTTCGGAGGTCTCGAGCTTGCCCTGTAGGTCCTCGATTTCGGCCTTTAGATAGGACTCGGCACCGCTCGAGAGTTCGAATCGCTTGCGAGCACTGAGCGCGAGATAGGCATCGGCAACCGCGTTGGTCACCGTGGCCGCGAGGTGACGATCGAGGCTCTCGAAACTGATCTCGATCAGATTGGAGGCGCGGATCGGGTTCACCGTGAGCCCACGTTGGACCTGGCCCACGAGGGCACGCAACTCGGCGTCCTCGGGCGGGGTCGCATTGCTCCCGAGCCCATCGGCGTCCGCGGCCTGATCCTCTGCCCCGCCGAAGAGCGCGGATAAGCCGTCTTTCAGCGGATGAAGCAGCATCCCGGAGATCTCGCGGAGCCCGGCCGCGAGATCGCGTTGCCGAAGCTCGCCGTTGAAGGCCGGGTGCTCGCCGAGATTCAACCGCTTCACCACGGCCTCGGCGACGACTCGGCTCTTGATGATCTCGATCTGGGTACGCTGGAAGGTGGCCGAGTCTTGTTGGGTGCTCTGAACGTTCTGGAATTGAACGATTCCCTCACTCTTCGGCGAGACCTCGAGCACCGTCGTGGCCCGATACATCGGGCGCATGATCAGGGTCGCGGACACCACGGTCACGATGACGATGGCGGCGAACAGCAGGATGGTGCGCCGATACTTGAGCGCGATCCGCCAGAGTTCGCGCAGATCGAGACCGTCGTCGTCGACCGCCTCCGGGTAATGCGGCGGCTCGTAGGTCGCCAACCGATCCGGCTGGCGCAACTGAGGGACCCGCGCCGAGGCGGATGGACTGGGCGGCGGCAATGGTTTCACGCGATCATCCTGTTTCGGGTGGCCTACTGATAAAGAATGCCCAACGAGAGCACCCTAAGAGCCTGATTCCACATGACAACGGCGCCCTTCTTGGCATAGTTGGTGTCGACCACCACCACGTCGCCGTCCTGGAGACGCATGTCCTCCTGCCCGAGGTCGCGGATCGCCACCAGATCGACCGGAAGCTCCCGCGGCGATCCGGTCCCGTCGTGGCGGATCACCCGGATATTCTTCTCGACCGAGGTCCAGTCCGTCCCCCCCGCCATGGCGATCGCCTTCAGGACGGTCATGTCCGGGCGCAGCGGGAAAGATCCTGACTTGGCAACCGCACCCTCGACGAAGAAGACGCCGGCCTCGGGGACATAGACGCTGTCGCCCCCGCGCAGCGCCAATGCCTGCGCGCTCGGATCCTTCACCAGGTCGCGCAGGTCGACGATAAGATTATGGGTCGCGACCTGGCCGGTTTGCGGATCGGGTACCCCGGTGCGCACACTCACGGTCGAACCCGCATTCGGCGCCAAGCCTCCGGCCATGGAGAGCACCTCGAAGAGGGTTCGTGGACGCTGCATCGGATAAACGCCGGGTCTTCCGACGGCACCCGTCACCGTCACCTCCTGCGAGGCATATTCGTTGATGAAGATCGCAACCTGGGGCGAATGGATGTACTTGCTCAGGCTCTGCATCAGTGACTGCTCGGCTTGGGCGGTGGTAAGACCGCCCAAGCGAACCTCCCCGACCAGGGGCAGATTCACGGTGCCCGGACCCGTGATGCGCACGCTGAGACTATTGATCTCCGGCGCCTGAGGGGCCTCGATCTTGATGACATCGCCCGGACCCAGACGATAGTCGTGAGTGGAGAGGTTCGAGGATTGCGACGTGGCCGCCAGTGTGAGCTGGCGATTGAGATCCATGACCCGCGCCTGCTCCGCGCGGGCCTGCGCCTCCGCAGCGATCGACCCGGCCGCGGCGGCATCCGATCCATCGCTCCGGGGACTCGCGCAGCCCATGAGCGCAACCACCAACACCAGCAACACGCCAGACCACCGGGCGAAGATCAAACGACTCATAAATTCTGACACCTAATAGCAACCTCCTAGACCAGATGTTCTCGGAACGGATGCGTCGGAGCGGCAAGGCACGCCGAGGGACCGGCAGTACAGGACATCAAAGGACCCGGAGGACGTAAAGGCGGTCGAGTCGATCACCCGCAAGGGGCGGCGCGCCAGCGCGATCGACTCCGGATCACGCGAACGCCACCCCGCCTTGACTCAGTTGATTGGCGGGGTCACGGGGCTCGCCGGGCCAACGTCGTCGCTCGTCCTGCGAAATGCGGTCGTATTCGTGTCGATGACCGCGAGTGCTGCAAAGATCGACGCCAAGGCCGCCGGCAAGGCAGCCGAACCAGCACCTCCGAGACCCGCGAGGAAGCCTGCACCACCGAAGCCGCCGACACCGCCGACAACGCCACCGGTACCACCGACTTGAGCCTCGATCAACTCCAACTTCGGCTGGCCTTCGTAGACCAAGGCACTCGTTTGCAGATAAACGATCCGGACGCCGCCGGATGCATCGACCAAGACCAGGTAACCCCCCTCGCCGTTGGCGGAGGCGGTCACGGCACCCTTGCCCGTACCCTGCCCCAGGTCGATTAGCTCCTCACCGTTCACGAGAAAGACCTTCGCGCCCGGTACGAGGTCGAATCCGACCTCGCCGCGCGCGACCGTGAGCAGATACCGGCCGTCCGAGCGCTCGACGGCGGCCGCGGAATCCGCAGAGAGCTTGATGATCCCGGTCTCCGGGATGGTCAGAACGGACGACCCCTCACCCGCACTGGATCGAATATTGTCACCGGAGAACACCACGTAGTCCTGACCGGGTCGCACCTGGACCTCGAGACCCTGCCCTGTCACGGTTGCCGCCTGATCGGTCGACAGGTTGCCGATGATCTCCGCAGCCCCGATGTTCAGGGACAAGCCGAGGGATACGAGAAGCGCGACGACCGACAGACCGCGGGATTGACGCGTAGACATCTCAAATCTCCTTTCCGTGTATTTGTATTCGCGAGCTTACGTGAAGAAGTGCTGTCTTCCAAGTATAGCCGACGAAGTGTCTGGTTTGAGTGCGTTGCGCACCGGCACGCAGCCTTTCCGATCCTCGAGGCATGTCGCGCACCGGCTAACCGACGACCGGTCAGAGGCGATGCGCGACGATCGCGACCGCTGAGTCCTATGGATCCGCACATCGGGCGGTTGCCCACAACACATTCGACAAGAATCGAGACCGATGATCGATTGCCACTGCCACATCCTCCCCGGCATCGACGACGGCGCGCATACGCTCGAGGTCGCCCTCGACATGGCCCGCGCCGCGTCGGCGAGCGGGATCGAAAATCTCGTCTGTACCCCACATCACCTGAACGGGGTCTACAGCAACTCCGCCGACGCGATTCGGCAAGCCTCGGGAGACCTGCAGGAACGTCTTCTCGAAGCCGGGATCCCGCTTCGGCTCTACCCCGGCGCAGAGCTGCATCTGGTGCCCGAGCTGCCGAGCCAGCTTTTGGACGGCACCGCGCTGACCTACAACGACCTCGGCAAGGCCGCACTGGTCGAACTCCCCAAGACCACGGTCCCGATCGGCGCGGAGACCATCCTCGAGCAGCTCCTCTATCGCGGCGTGACGCCCGTGATCGCCCACCCCGAGCGCAATCAGACGCTCGCGCGCCGACCGGAGCAACTGGCGGAATGGATCGGCTGGGGATGTAAAGCGCAGCTTACGGCACAGAGTTGCAGCGGCGATTTCGGCGAGCGCATGCAGCGCCTGTGCCGTCGCTGGCTGGAGTCGGGATGGGTACACCTGATCGCCTCGGATGCGCATCGCCCCGCGGGGCGCAGCCCGGACACCCTGGCCGCCGGGCGCGCAAGCGTCGCCGAATGGCTGGGCGAGGACGCAGCGACCCTGCTGACCCGCGACAACCCGCGACGTTTGCTTATCGGCGAGGATCTCGTGAGCCTCGCGCCCCGCGCCGCCCCTCCCGCAAAGGCGCAGACCCGACGCCGCTGGCTCGGCTTCCTGCGTCCGCGCCCCTGAGCGCGACGTCTTCACGCTCGAGCGCGCGGTTGCACAACACCCCCACGACCACCCAGAACGCAAAGGCGGTCCCCGGGATCTGCAGATTGAAGTCGCCCCAGCTGTGCAGGGCGATGGCGACGATCCCGCCGGCCGCGCCGGCGCGCAGCCGATTGAGCCGACTCGGTCCCGCCCGGCGCCACCAAACCACCGACGCCGCCGTCACCAGGACGGACCCGAGCACGCCGAATTCAAGTACGAACTGCACCCAGTCGTTGTGCAGATAATCGAAGGTCGGGGCGAGCGAAGCCGGCTGAACCAGCTTGAAGATGTCCTCGAACCCGCCGGCGCCGACGCCGGCGATCCAGCTCTTCGCCGGCAGATGCGCAAGGGGAAGCAACGCCTCCAGACGCCCCGTATCGGTCACGACCGCCGAGTACCTCAGCAACAGGGGTGCAAGCCCGAAGGCGATCGCCAATCCCAAGGCCACCAGACCCGCCGAGAACAGCCAGAACCGCTCCAATCCGGCCACCCGCCCGACCCGATTCGCCCGCGCCAGCAGCACGAAGACGAGCAGCCCGAAGAGCGCCGAGGCCGTCCCCAACCGCGACAAGGAATTGAACAGGGCCAAGGCCAAGACCAGACTGAAAACGAGGACAAGCAGGTAACGCACCTCATGGACACGCACCGGGCGCATCCGGGTGCCGAACAAGAGATACGCGATTCCGAGTGACCAGCCGAGCGCCAGGAGTCCTGCCAGGTGATTGCGGTTCCAAAAGGTGCCGACCACGACAGCATGATCGGCAGGCGCCGGCCAAAGCCCAAGGACCGTCTCGAACCTCCCCATGTGGGCGATGAAGCCGTAGAGGGCCTCGGCGAAGACCAACCCGACCAGAATCCCGACCAAGACCGCCAGATGCCGCCGCGGCAGCTCCGCCGCCAGGTAGGCCGCCGCCCAATAGGTTGTAAACATCCCCCAGAATCCGAGTGTTGCGGCGATATTGGGCGAAAGCCGGGTGATCGGCAGCTCGGGATACTGCGCAAGCAGATCCGGCGGATAAACCCCGATCCAATCGAAGACCTCCCGGGGCAAGGGCAGAAGCTGCAACCCGATCCACCCGGAAACCGCCAGCCACACCCACAACCAACCGCGGTCCCGGGCATCCGCCCCCTGGCCGCGCGCAAGACGCCAGAACCAGGTCAGGAAGAACAACCCGGCGATCGCCGCCCCCGCCAAGGCACGCGGACCCGGATGCACCCCACCCATCATGACCATCAAGACGGCCGCGACCGAGCCGATGACCCAGACCTGCAGCCAGGCCAAGGCGTTCGCGGCGGGGGTCGAGTCGATCGGGATTGCGGCCTTAAACCGCGTCGAGAGCGCCATGCGTCATTTTCATGTTGCGTTTGACTTCGGAGATGTCCGCGACCTCGGTGAGACGCGGTTTAAAAGCGGGCTTACCGTTGCGGCGTGTCGTCATGGATCCCTGTGCGAGCGTTGTAGACGATGACCGGGTCAGCTGACGGGATCGCGCCGGACGTACTCGTCATCATCAACCGGCCGAAGGATCCGTCGGCGAAGCCGAGTATAACCGCCCACCCGTTACCCCCGCCGAAAGAACTGCGGCACCTTCGACAGGTTCTTCCACGCGAGCGCCCCCAGCCCGCCGACCCGGTTCGCCCGCAGCGCGCGGTAATCCTCCCAAGACTTCCGCAGGATCTTGCCCACCGAGCGATTGCTCACCCCACCCACGCGCATCCGCACCAACAACTCAGGCACATAGACCACCCGTCCGGTCATCCGGGTGAGCATCCGCAGCATCAGGTCGTAATCCGCCGCGATGCGATAGCGGGTATCGAAGACACCAAAGTCCGCGTAGAGCGAGCGGCGCAGATAGAGCGTCGGATGCGGCGGCATCCACCCCCACCGCAGCCGCTCGGGCCGATACGCCCCGGACCGCCAATACCGAATCATCCGGCCGGTATCCTCCTTGGCCACATACGCCAGATCCCCGTAGACCGCTTCCACCGTCGGATCCGCAAAGGCATCCGCCACGCGCGCCAACACCCGGGTGTCGGCATACACATCATCCGCATGCAGAAACCCGACGACATCCCCGCTCGCCAGGCCGATTCCCTTGTTCAGCGCATCATAGATCCCCCCGTCCGGCTCGCTGACCAGCACCGCCAGCCCGGCGCGATGAGCCTCCAGCACCGCCAAGGTCCCGTCCGTGCTCCCCCCGTCGATCAGGAGGTGCTCGCGCTCCGCATGCGTCTGCCCGGCCACCGAGGCCAGACAGTCGCCCAGCGTCCCTGCACAGTTCCAGGTCGCCGTGATGACCGAAATCTTCATAAGCGCAAACCAATTCTCCGAAGCCCAAAACACAAAAACCGAGCCGAGGCCCGGTTCCGTCCCTGCACGTCATCAAGAAACCGCAACAGGTCGATGACTCGCTCCCACGCCCCGCACCACAACTCGCTCCCACGCTCCGCACCACAACTCGCTCCCACGCTCCGCGTGGGAGTGTAGTTTGGACGCTCCGCGTCCCGTCTCACCACCACCGCATGACCACGCCGATTGGAGCCGCCTGCGCACTCGCGACGCGGAGCGTCGCGGCGACACTCCCACGCGGAGCGTGGGAGCGAGCTACGCGCTACCGCGCGCGAAACGGCAGATGCCAAATACATCCGAATTGTGTACGCTTCAGCCATGGGCCGTGACCGATACCATTTCCTCGAGCCAGACGCGCCGCATTTCCTTACATGCACAGCGCTCAAATGGTTGCCGCTTTTCGCTCAACCAGCCAACGCACTGATCTTGCTGGATTCCCTGCGGTTCCTCCAACGCGAGCGCGGTCTCATGATCCACGGCTACATCATCATGGAGAACCACTGCCACCTGATTGCCGGTGGACCGGGACTCGCGCGCTCGATCAGTAGCTTCAAATCATTCACCGCTCGGAAGATGGTCGATCGGATGCGCGAGCGGAACTCTCCGGCGCTCTCTCTCTTGGTCTGGTACCGGAGCCGGCACAAGCGCGATCGCGAGCACCAAGTGTGGCAGGAGGGATCGCACCCCGAGCAGATCGAGGGCGAAACCATGATGCGGCAGAAGCTCGATTACATCCACAATAACCCGGTGAAGCGGGGTTATGTCGATGATCCCTTATGTTGGCGATACTCGAGCGCGCGGAATTACGAAGGGCTGGAGGGATTGCTTGACGTGGTGACGGATTGGTAGAGCCAGGCTCCGCGTCCCTGCCGCCGATACCGCGGATCCTGCCGGGCGAGGTGCCTGCTTCGGCCACGAGACGCGGAGCGTCGGGGCGACACTCCCACGCGGAGCGTGGGAGCGAGCTACCAACTGGCTCCCACGCTCTGCGTGGGAGCCTCTTCGGGACGCTCCGCGTCCCTGCCGCCGACACCGCGGATCCTGCCGGGCGAGGCGCCTGCTCCGGCCACACGACGCGGAGCGTCGGGGCGACACTCCCACGCGGAGCGTGGGAGCGAGCTACGAGCTATCACGGAGCGTGGGAGTGAGCTACGAGCTATCCAACTGGCTCCCACGCTCTGCGTGGGAGCCTCTTCGGGACGCTCCGCGTCCCTGCCGCCGACACCGCGGATCCTGCCGGGCGAGGTGCCTGCTTCGGCCACGCGACGCGGAGCGTCGGGGCGACACTCCCACGCGGAGCATGAGAGCAAGCAACGCTCCTCCCCAACACCCAAGTGCCGAGCCTCAAGCATCCCCCCGCACCCCCCGCAAAAACCCATCAAAATACTCAATCGTCGACGTCAATCCATCCCGCAACGCCACCCTCGGCTCCCACCCGAGCCGCGCCCGAGCCAAGCCGATGTCCGGTTGTCGCTGCTTGGGGTCATCCTGCGGCAACGCCACATGCACAAGCGCCGAGCGCGAGCCGGTCAGCTCCAGAACGGTCTCGGCCAACTCGATCATGGTGAACTCGCCGGGGTTGCCGAGGTTGACCGGCCCGGTCAGATCATCGGGGCTATCCATCAGCCGGATGAAGCCCTCGATCAGGTCGTCGACATAGCAGAAGGAGCGCGTCTGCGTCCCCTCGCCGTAGATGGTGATCGGCTCGTTGCGCAGCGCCTGAACGATGAAGTTCGAGACCACCCGCCCGTCGTTGGGGTGCATCCGCGGCCCGTAGGTGTTGAAGATGCGCGCGACCTTGATCTTCAGGTTGTTTTGGCGGCGGTAGTCGAAGAAGAGCGTCTCGGCGCAGCGCTTACCCTCGTCGTAGCAGGAGCGCGGACCGATGGGGTTGACGTGACCCCAGTAGTGCTCGGGCTGGGGGTGAATGGCGGGATCGCCGTAGACCTCGCTGGTGGAGGCTTGAAAGATCTTGGCCTTCACACGCTTGGCCAGGCCGAGCATGTTGATGGCGCCATGCACGCTGGTCTTGGTGGTCTGCACCGGATCGAACTGATAGTGGATCGGGGATGCCGGGCAGGCCAGGTTGTAGATCTCGTCGACCTCGACGTAGAGCGGAAAGGTGACGTCGTGACGCATCAGCTCGAAGTAGCGATTCTCAAGCAGATGGGCGATGTTGTCCTTGGTCCCGGTGAAGAAGTTGTCCAGACAGATGACGTCGTGGCCTTCGGCGAGCAGACGCTCGCAGAGGTGGCTGCCGAGGAAACCGGCGCCGCCGGTGACCAGGATGCGTTTGCGCAGTGAGTAGTTCATCGTACCGTCCTTTACCTTTCCATCACATATGATTGGCTTGGCCACGCCGGCTCCGACGACCGCCGGAGCCGGCGCAGCTTAACGTTATGAATAATATTAACTTTTAAACCGCGCCTCACCAAGATCGAGGACATCTCCGAAGCCAAACGCCACGTGACAATGACGCATCTCGCTCTGGACGCGGTTTCGTTCTGATGCCTTCGCCTCATGTCGACGACACGGTGAAGGATACCCGGTCAGCGCCGTAGAAGGGGCTTGAGGCGCCAGCGTGGGATGGAGGCGTCATCAACCCGGAACCCGCCGACAACTCGCTCCCACGCTCCGCGTGGGAGTGTCGTTTGGACGCTCCGCGTCCCGTCTCACCACCACCGCATGACCACGCCGATTGGAGCCGCCTGCGGGCTCGCGACGCGGAGCGTCGGGGCGACACTCCCACGCAGAGCGTGGGAGCGAGCTAAACGAGCCCGGGTACGCCGACTTCAGTCGGCAACCTGGGGAGGCGGACTTCAGTCCGCCGTGCCGGCAAACTCGGGCGACTGAAGTCGCCCGTCCCCAGGTGCCGGATGAATCCGGCGGACCCGGACGGTCGGCGACCCGGTCACTGGCGCCGCGTGACCACACCGATTGGACCCGCCTGCGGGCTCGCGACGCGGAGCGTCGGGGCGACACTCCCACGCGGAGCGTGGGAGCGAGCTAGATCACGACGACCTCTGGGGCTGTGCGCTCGACTTTCGCTTCCCCGTGGTCAAGCTCATCGACTGGGACACCCCCGAAGGCTGGCCCGCGCTGGAGGCCAGCGAGAACCCGTTTGCCCTGGTCGTCATGGCCCAGATCCGCGCCAAGGCCACCACGGATGCCGAAACCCGTAAAGCCTGGAAGTTTCGCCTGATTCGCCTGATGTATGATCGTGGCTACGCGCGCAAGACCATCCTGGAGCTGTTTCGCGTCATCGATTGGATGATCCAATTACCCGCAACCTTGGAAACCGCCTTCCGCCAAGAGATCTTCACCTACGAGGAGAGCAAACAGATGCCGTACGTCACCACCGTCGAGCGCGCCGGGATCGAGAAAGGGTATCGCCAGGGCGAGGCCGACCTCCTGCTCTGGCTGATCGAAAACAAATTCGGTGCCGACTCCGCCGAGGCCCTGCGCGAACGGATCGAAGCGGCCGACAGCGACACCTTGCGCCGCTGGTCCGTGCGCATCCTGACCGCCGACACCCCGGATGCGCTCCTTCAGTGAGCCGTTGCCCAGCCTCGGACTCGGCGATCTCCCGGCGGTTGCCGGCGCGCGCCCAGCCACCAGTACTCGCTCCCACGCTCCGAGACCGTGCAAGAATTCCTTGTGGGTTGGGCCGAGGAACGAAGCCCGATCGATGAGGTTGAGGTCACCGCTGGATTGTTGGGCCTCCTGCGTCGGCCCAACCGACGCGGAACCGTCGTCTTCGATCCCGAGCGGGAATACTTGCACAGTCTCTCCGCGTGGGAGTGTAGTTTGGACGCTCCGCGTCCCGCCTCATCGCCACCGCATGACCACGCCGCTTGGAGCCGCCTGCACGCTCGCGACGCGGAGCGTCGCGGCGACACTCCCACGCAGAGCGTGGGAGCGAGCTACACGAGCCCGGGTACGCCGACTTCAGTCGGCACCCGGGGAGGCGGACTTCAGTCCGCCGTGCCGGCAAACTCGGGCGACTGAAGTCGCCCGTCCCCAGGTGCCGGATGAATCCGGCGGACCCGGACGGTCGGCGACCCGGTCACTGGCGATGTCAACTCACTCCCACGCTCCGCTCCGCACCACAACTCGCTCCCACGCTCCGCGTGGGAGCGAGCTACAAGATCCGCTCCTCGCCCACACCTGGGCAGCCTCATCGCTCTCGCCATGGGCCATGCACCCGGGGAGCCCAGGGACTTCAGCCACGTCGGCTTGGTCCTCTTCACTCCAGTAGATCATCGTCTCGTACTTGCACATCACTCTCCGACTCCAAGCAGTCGAAATGATGTGACTCGCCAGGGGATTGAGGTCGGATTCAGCGAGGGGACGCAGGGTGGCCTGTCAGGTATCTCCAGGCAACCAATCGTCCTCCAGCAAACGATCCATCGCGTAAGGCAACACCTCGGGGAAGTGCGCCGGCGACAATCCGGTTTCCTTGCTCGCCAATGTCGCACCATCTCGATAGGCGGACGCGGCAGCCTCTGCGAACAGAGGCTTGAGGCTGGGAGAGTCCTGAAGCAGGTCGCGTATGCGTAGCCTTTGCTCCAGGATGGAACCTCGCCAGGAACTGGACCGATGCGCTGGCTGGTACTGCCATTTGAGCAGATGCCCCAGGAGAATTTTCAGTCGACTGACCAACTCCTGGCGATCGCGACGCCCCATCGTTTCCAGCTCCTCGACTAAATGCTCGATGTCCAACTCCTGGAATCGGCGTTGCCGGAGCAGCTCCGCCGTCTGTTGTGTCCAGGCATGAATGTCGTGGTCGTAAAGATTGGTCATCGTCATTCAGCAATCCTCGTCGTGTCGGCTCCCCTCGTTCCTCTCGTTCCCAAGCTTCGCTTGGTACCGCGGTCCGCAAAGCTCCGCTTCGCGAATCCCCGCGCCACCTCATCAGACATCGCTCGGGCACGTGAAGCAAGCGAGAATCTTCGCAAGCGTGCTGGCGCCTACGGCTGCGCGACCTCGATCGCCACCCGACTGACCTCCAGAATCTCCTCCAGCGGAATCGGCGCCGGACCGCCGTTGCGCAGCGCTTCGACGAAGGCGGCGGCGCAGGCTTTCTGTCCCTTGTCCTGATGCCAGAGTTTCATGGACTTGAAGCCGGGCCAGCCGTAACCCGTTAACCGACGGTAGTTGTCCAATTGCAGCCCCCGCCCGGCGGCGAAGACCTCAAGCCGCTCCTTCGGGAACGCCTTGCTACCGTTGGCGGGGCATGCACCGTGCCGATCGAACCGTCGGCAAAACCCAGACTGATGCTGACCGAATCACCGGTGCACGAATCCATCGCCAGCGCCTCGGCCCGCGCAATCGGTACGTCGGCCAGAAACCGCAACAGGTCGATGAAGTGGTATCCGAACTCACCCCCAAGCCAGTATCCGAACTCGCTCCCACGCTCTGCGTGGGAGTGTCGCCCGGATGATCAGCAATGCATTCTCGGGATCCTCCAGAGCTAGTCGGATCGAATCGCTTTCACCAAGCCCGAGGCTGGGGGTCAGGGGAACTGATTCCGTTCCATGCGCCTCGACGACCAGCCAGCCCGGATAGCGGCTGCAATCCGTTGCGCGTCCACTCCATCGGTCACCAAGCATTCGTTCCGTACCGAACCGGTAATTCGGACCCGCGAAAACAACCCCCGCAGGACAAAAAGCCCGTTGATACCGGCAAAGGCGATCAGTGGCCCCGCGTCGGCGATTACGACGCGAGCCATCGATCCAGGTCAGCGACATCGTGCCCGGTGGTTTCGTCGCAGCGGACGACGTCGATACCCAGATCTCCCAGGTACTGGAGAAACGCCGGCAGAACCATACCGCTCAGACGGACCGCACCGCCCAGCGAGAGTGTCCCGTCTTGGAATAGCGTCGCGGCCAAGACCGGTCTCACCGACTGTTCCCCCTCGGTCATCGTCTTGTCGAGGTGCACGATCAGCGCGTTAGGCTCATCGCCTTTCAACACCAGCACGGGCGACTCTTCTGCCTGGCGCAGCGCGAGGGATGGATTCTTTTTCAGGTTTCTGACATTCGTGGCGTGCATGGTTAACCTAGGGGGACCGGCTGTTTAGACCTTTTACTGTAGTCTACGCCGCGTAGTCCACGATGTCGCCGAGGCGTCGCGATGCAACGCCATCTTTCCCGACTCACCCCCACGCTCCGACCACCATCTCACTCCCGCGCTCCGCGACATAACTCATACAACTCGCTCCCACGCTCCACTCCCATCCTATCCCAACTGGCTCCCACGCTCCCCCCAACTGGCTCCCAAGCTCTGCGTGGGAGCCTCTTCGGGACGCTCCGCGTCCCTGCCACCGACACCGCGGATCCCGCCATGCGCCGAGGCGCCTGCTCCGGCCTCGCGACGCGGAGCGTCGGGGCGACACTCCCACGCAGAGCGTGGGAGCGAGCTAAACCGCCTTCCGCCAAGAGATCTTCACCTACGAGGAGAGCAAACAGATGCCGTACGTCACCACCGTCGAGCGCGCCGGGATCGAGAAAGGGTATCGCCAGGGCGAGGCCGACCTCCTGCTCTGGCTGATCGAAAACAAATTCGGTGCCGACTCCGCCGAGGCCCTGCGCGAACGGATCGAAGCGGCCGACAGCGACACCTTGCGCCGCTGGTCCGTGCGCATCCTGACCGCCGACACCCCGGATGCGCTCCTTCAGTGAGCCGTTGCCCAGCCTCAGACTCGGCGATCTCCCGGCGGTTGCCGGCGCGCGCCCAGCCACCGCTTCACCACCCAACTGGCTCCCACGCTCTGCGTGGGAGCCTCTTCGGGACGCTCCGCGTCCCTGCCGCCGACGCCGCGGATCCTGCCGGGCGAGGTGCCTGCTCCGGCCACGCGACGCGGAGCGTGGGAGCGAGCTAGATACACGAGCCCGGGTACGCCGACTTCAGTCGGCACCTGGGGAGGCGGACTTCAGTCCGCCGTGCCGGCGAACTCGGGCGACTGAAGTCGCCCGGCCCCAGATGCCGGATGAATCCGGCGGACCCGAACGGTCGGCGACCCGGTCACTGGCGCCGCGTGACCACACCGATTGGACCCGCCTGCGGGCTCGCGACGCGGAGCGTCGGGGCGACACTCCCACGCAGAGCGTGGGAGCGAGCGAAAAGCCTTGAGTGCCTTTTCGCCCGCTTGCTGACAGAGATAGACCGCTGTATCCGGATACGGGAGCGTACCGTCCAACAGTCGTGAGGCCGAAGCAAGGTCTCGCTCAGCCTTTGCGATCCAAGCATCAACCACGACGGCTGCGGCGTCAGCCATACAAGACGATCCCACGGGACAGCACGTCGCGATCGAACGACGACGCCACACCGGCCTGACGGTCCGATTCCGTGCGGGTACGCACAACCACATCCACGGGGACATTCACGCCATGCAAGGCATGGTAAGCACGCCGCGCCAAGCGATAAGACGGCTCCGACTGATCAGGCACAATCACATACAAGTCCAGGTCGCTGTCGCTGTCGGGTTCTCCCCAGACATAGGAACCAAACAACACGACCCGGACCGGCGCGAGCGCCGTGACGATCCGATCAGTGACTTCCCGGATCTTCGTCTCGTCAATGAGTTGCATTAGGAAACCGTCAGAAAATACGCCCGGAGCCAAGTCTGCAAACCGATCGACTGAGTGTCAACCACATGATGTGCGAGTCTCCCTGACCCCGACCGTGCCGCCCGACTCTTGTCGCGTCGGCCGTGCACCTTTATCCTCCGATTAGCTAACCGGAGACTAACCATGCAAACCCAGTTCAACATCCACGAGGCCAAGTCACACTTGTCCCGGCTCATCGAACAGGTGGAGGCCGGTGGCGAGGCCGTCATCGCCCGCGCCGGCAAGCCGGTCGTGCGCCTGGTGTTGGTCGGTGAGGCACCGCAGCGGCGCGTGCTCGGTCGGCTGGAAGGCTGCTTCAAGCTGCCCGACGAACAGGCACCGCCGATCCCGGAGACCCCGGTTGACTTCATCGACGCCGTCGAGGGCCGCTGATGCGGGTGCTGACCGACACCCACATTCTGCTGTGGGCCTTGTTGCGGCCCGCGCAACTCGATGCAGCGTGCAGGGACGTGCTGGAATCACCCGATCATCGGATCTTCTTCAGCGCCGTCAATATCTGGGAGATCGCGATCAAGCGCGCCCTCGACCGCCCGGATTTCGACGTGGAGCCTGATGCGATCCATCGCGCGGCACTGGAAACCGGCTTTCGCGAGCTACCGATTTCCGCCGTCCATGCCGCTGCCGTCCGTCACTTGCCGGTTCACCATCGCGATCCGTTTGACCGCCTGCTGATCGTCCAGGCGCAAACCGAGCCGCTGCTGTTGATGACCGATGACCCGCTGATCAGCCTTTACTCGGTTCAGCGGCTTGGCGGGGTCGCAGCCGGCAAGATGGCGTAGGCAAACGCTCAGGTCTCATCTCCGGGGCCTTGCTCGTCACTCCGGCCATCGTGGCACGTGGAGCAGAGCGCCAGGGGCATGCGTGACACCGCAGAGCGGGTGTCACGAGCGAAGCACCAACCACGACGGCTGCGGCGTCAGCCATACGACACGATCCCACGCGACAGCACGTCGCGATCGAACGACGACGCCACACCGGCCTGACGGTCTGATTCCGTGCGGGTACGCGCAACCACATCTCCGGGATTACGCCGTTTGTCCCGCATGGGAGCGCGGCGACCCTAGCGAATCCCGACGAGGAACGCGGCCGGCAGGAGTATGGGAATCCCATGCCAGGGATGCAGATTTGTCAGGTGTGGATCGCTGGAAACGATCAGGTCCGCCTCGGCCGTCTCGGCCAGTGCCAGAAACATGTTGTCCTTGGGGTCGACGCAATCCGAGACCGTCGTCGTCACCTCCACGACAACGGCCCGAGCGCGAAACCCCGCCGCGAAATCTTCCCGTTGCCGTGGCGGCGCATAGCGATCGAACTTCGGCCGACTCAGCACAGTCACCAGCTCGGCGAGGGTGTCCCGGCTGACGCACACGTCAAAGTTGAGCAGGGCCTTCTCCAAGGCCAAGGCCGGGACGGAATCCGGGCGAATCGCGGCGCTCACCAGAACACCCGTGTCCAGAACGATCCGCCTAGCGAAGCTCATGGACGAGTCGATCGATATCCTCGTCGGTCAGGGCCGCTGCCTCAGGTGAGGCGGCGGTCGCTCGCCGATAGCTTGCATACCATCGCACCGCTTCTTCCCTGCGCCTGCGCACGTCGCCCAGCTCTCTGAGGTCGTGTTCCGAAACCACGTAGGCTACCGGCCGCCCGCGTCGCGTAATCTCGATCGGCTCCCGCTGCGCCCGATCGATCAGCTCCCCGAAACGGCTCTGGGCTTCGACCGAAGTCACCACGATCATGCTGCCCCCCTAAATGGGTGATTTGGCTAGAACGGCTATTTTAGTGAGGATTGTCCTTAGCTACAACAACGGCGCTGGGGCAGGCCGATGCGCCGTCTCGTTAGTGCTCGCGCCGGCGGCCCGATTCAACGCCGCCACCTCACTACACACACGGAAATCACCCAGCCCAAACCAAAAAAACCGAGCCTAAGCCCAGTTCCGTCACCGCAAACCCCTAGCCGACGATCAAGCCGGCACCCAAGATCAGACCATCAGCCGGACGTAGCCCTCGATCAGATCGCCGACATAGCAGAAGGAACGCGTCTGCGTCCCCTCGCCGTAGATGGTGATCGGCTCGTTGCGCAACGCCTGAACGATGAAGCTCAAGACCACCCGGCCGTCGTTGGGGTGCATCTGCGGCCCGTAGGTGTTGAAGATGCGCGCGACCTTGATCCTAAGATTGTTTTGGCGGCGGTAGGCAACCGTTCAATAACAAGTGATCAACCTTAGCCCCCCTCCCCTCGCGGGAGAGGGGTTGCGGAGAGGGGGAGAATGAACCGCAATTGCGTATTCCGGCCCAATCCGGCCACCCATTCTGATTGAAAGCGGCCACCCATTCTGGTTCAAACCGGCCACCGATTCCGGCTGAATCCGGCCACCGATTCCGGTTGATCCGGCCACCCCGGCCGGGGTCTCGCCACACGGGATAACCCTGCGTAGGGTGCCTCCTCTTTTCAGGAGGTGCTCAGATGCCAAGACAGAGGTTATCCATGCGAAAAGTCGAAGAGGTGTTGCGGTTGAAATGGGGTTCCGGGCGGTCGGTGCGGGAGATCGCCCGTGCGCTCGGTATCGGGCGAACAACGGTGTCGGAGTACTTGGATCGGGCCGAGGCGGCAGGGCTGTCCTGGCCGTTGCCCGAGGGTCTGAGTGCGGGCGAGTTGGAGCGGCGGCTGTTCAAGCCGGGCGGGCGCCCCGCCGAGCGCGGGCTGGTCGAGCCCGACTTCGATGTCGTTCACCGGGAGCTGCGGCGCAAAGGCGTCACGCTGTTCCTGCTCTGGCAGGAGTACCGCGAGCGCCATCCCGAGGGCTATTCCTACAGCCAATTCTGCGCCCGCTACAGCGTCTGGAAGGGTCGGGTGGATGTGGTCATGCGCCAAACCCATCGGGCCGGGGAGAAGCTCTTCGTCGACTACGCCGGGCAGACGGCGGCGGTGATCGACCCCGACAGCGGGGAGATCCGCACCGCGCAGATCTTCGTGGCGGTGCTCGGGGCCTCCAACTACACCTATGCCGAGGCGACCTGGACGCAGACGCTCCCCGACTGGATCGGCGCGCAGGTGCGCGCGCTGAACTTTCTCGGCGGTTGCCCGGACATCATCGTTCCCGACAATCTGAAAAGCGCCGTCAGCAAGGCCCACCGTTACGAGCCGGATCTGAATCCGACCTACCAGGATTTCGCCGCCCATTACGGGCTGGCGGTGATCCCGGCACGGGTGCGCAAACCTCGGGATAAGGCCAAGGCCGAGGGCGGCGTGCTGTTGGTCGAACGTTGGATCCTGGCGCGCCTGCGCCATCAGGAGTTCTTCTCCCTTGCCGAGCTCAACGGGGTCATTGCCACCCACCTGCAGGCGCTCAATACCCGTCCCTTCAAAAAGCTCGACGGCTCGCGCCTGAGCCAATTCGAGGCGATCGATCGCCCGGCCCTGCGCGCGCTGCCGGCAACTCCCTACGAGTACGCCGAATGGCGCAAGGCACGGGTGGCGCCGAACATTCACATCGAGGTCGACGGGCACCACTATTCGGTCCCGCACGCCCTGGTCAAGCGCCAGGTCGACGTGCGCATGACCACCACCACAGTGGAGGTCATGCACCAAGGCCAGCGGGTCGCCAGCCATGTCCGCAGCGCCCGTCGGGGCGGCTATACCACGGTGACCGACCACATGCCGGAGCGCCATCAACGCGCCCTGGAGTGGACCCCGGAACGCCTGCAGCGCTGGGCGCACACCATCGGCCCGGCCACCGCTGCCGTCACCACGCAACTGCTCGGCGCGCGGCGCCATCCACAACAGGCCTTCAATGCCTGTTTCGGGGTGCTGCGCCTGAGCACGGCCTACAGCGAGGCCCGCCTGGAGGCGGCCTGTGCACGCGCGCTCACCCTCGGCACCGTCAGCTACAAAAGCCTCGCCACGATCCTGGAGAAAGGGCTTGATCAGCGGCCCTTGCCGACCCCCGATCAGCAGAGTTTGCCGCTGGATCACGCCAATCTGCGCGGCGCCGACTACTACCACTAACCGTCACCATGACCCCGTCGAACGACGGGGTCCTCACCCGTTACGGAGACCAGCGCCATGTTGCTTCACCCCACCCTGGAGACCCTCGCGCAACTGCGCCTCGACGGCATGCTCAAGGCTCTGCAGGAACAACTCGAGATGCCGGAGATTCAAACCCTGAGCTTCGAGGAGCGCCTCGGCCTGCTGCTCGATCGCGAGCTGAGCACGCGCGAGAATCGACGCCTCAAGACCCGGCTGAAACAGGCCAAGCTGCGTGAGCCGGCCGCCATCGAAGATCTCGACTACCGCACGCACCGCGGCCTGGACAAAGCCCTGATGAGCCGCCTGGCGACCGGTCAGTGGATCGGCGAGCACCTCAACGTCATCCTCACCGGGCCGACCGGCGTCGGAAAAACGTGGATCGCGTGCGCACTGGCCCACAAGGCCTGCCGCGACGGCTTCACCGTGCGCTATCTGCGCCTGCCCCGGCTGCTGCAGGATCTGGCGATGGCCCGCGCCGAGGGCCGCTACACCAAGCTGCTCGCCGAACTGGCGCGCACTGAGCTGCTGGTCCTGGATGACTGGGGATTGGCCCCTTTGAACGACGAGCAGCGGCGCGATCTGCTCGAAATCCTCGACGACCGCTTCAAGACGCGCGCCACCCTGGTCACCAGCCAACTCCCGGTCGCCCTTTGGCATGACTACCTCGGCGATCCGACCCTCGCCGACGCCATCCTCGATCGCCTCGTGCACTGCGCCTACAAGATCAATTTGACCGGAGACTCGATGCGCAAACACTCCACCGGGTTGACAGACGATCCCGCCCTCGCGTAACTACACCCATCCCGTGTCGCGGGGCCGCTTCGGACCGGCCGCTTTCCTTCGGACTGACTGGCTGGATTGAATCAGAACCAGTGGCCACTTTCCTTCGGACCGGGTGGCCACTTTCGCCGGAATACGCAAACCGCAATGGCAAAGTGGCTTCTGAACCGTTACTACTGCAAGCCGGGTAGGGGCGAATTCATTCGCCCCTACCCGACGGTAAATTCTTCCCCCGAAATCACCTGAGGCGATTCCCCGAGAACCCTATACCCACTGAGGGTCGGGCCTCAGCCCGACAACGCCCGCAGTGTGGGTCGACTTCAGCCCAACAAGGACGCCGAGGGACGGCGATACCGTCGCGTCGGACTGAAGTCCGAACCACAACGCGTCGCGGACCATCGACCGAGGCGACGAGGTATGCGATAGGATTCTCCGGAAATCCCCAGAACACCTGAAACCTAAATCTGTAACTCGCTCCCACGCTCCGCGTGGGAGTGTAGCCCCGACGCTCCGCGTCGCGATCCCGCAGGCGGGGAAACCGGGCCCGATCGAGACGCCGACGCTTTCATCGGGCGTCGGACGCGGAGCGTCCACACCACACTCCCACGCGGAGCGTGGGAGCGAGCTAAAGATCGGTTACCGGCTCGTCTACGCCCTTGAGGATGATGTGAACTCGGCTGATCCGATGACCTGATAACTAGAGTTGACATCTTGGGGGTTGCCAACTACAGTTGACAAATGATCGAGTTGATCAAAACGGATGTCTTCGATCGATGGTTGCGGGACCTGCGTGACACACGGGCTCGTGCCAAAGTTGCCGCCCGCATAAAGCGCCTGAGCCCGGGTCATCCGGGAGACGTCAAGCCCGTAGGCGAAGGCGTCTCGGAGATGCGCATTCCCTACGGCCCCGGGTATCGCGTCTACTACATCACCAAAGGGCCTATTGTCGTCGTGCTCCTTTGCGGCGGCGACAAGAGCACCCAGTCAAACGACATCGAACAAGCCAAGGCCATTGCCGCGCAATGGAAGGAGCGAACCCATGACCGACCATAAGGTGACTTTTAGCCACTACGATACCGCTGACTACCTTCAGACAGAGGACGATATTGCCGCTTACCTGGAGGCCGTCATGGAAGTTAATGACCCATCGCTACTGGCCGCCGCGTTGGGCGATATCGCCCGGGCGCGCAACATGAGCCAACTGGCGAAAGAGGTCGGCATGAGCCGCGAGGGCCTCTACAAAGCGCTCTCCGGTGAAGGCAACCCGGCATTTTCCACAATCAGCAAGGTCGTCACCGCGTTGGGACTGCGCCTGACCGTCGAACCACTCGTACGCCCTCACGCCGGCGGCTGACTCAGCCGGCCGCCGGCCCGAAACAGGCCATGGGCTAGAAAACGCAGTAGTCGAGCACTTCAAATCGCTGGCGGGAGAGCGCGGCTATCAGACACCCATCAACGCCACGCTGCGCCGCGTGATCGAGATCGGACACCTGGAAGCCGACCTGCGTCAGATCATCCGTGAAGAACTGCGCTCGGTGGCTCACGATTAGAGCCGCGCCGAGATCGGGCTGAACCCCAACCCACGGCACTGCCGCACACCGTAACCCGACATGCGGCGCCGTGATATCGGGTTACGCTGCGCTAACACGACTACGGCGAATACTTGCACAGTCTCGGAGCGTGGGAGCGAGCTAACCGGATCGAATCTGCTCCAACAGGTGCAGGGAGACTCGATAGCCGAAATCCGACATCTGCCGAATGCACCCTTCCGCGCTCGGGATCAGCCCTCTGCGTTCCGCCATATCGAGCAGCCGAACCGATCCGACGATATTCAGCCCCTTGCGTAAGGCATAGCGCCTCGCTAACCGGTCATCCATGATCAGCAATGCATTCTCGGGATCCTCCAGAGCCAGTCGGATCGAATCGCTTTCACCAAGCCCGAGGCTGGGGGTCAGGGGAACTGATTCCGTTCCATGCGCCTCGACGACCAGCCAGCCAGCCCGGATCGCTGCTGCGATCCGTTGCGCGTCCACTCCCTCGGCCACCAAGCATTCGTTGCGTACCGAACCGGTGATCCGGATCCGCGAAAACAATGTCCGCAGGACAAAAAGCCCGTTGATACCGGCAAAGGCGATCAGTGGCCCCGCGTCGGCGATTACGACGCGAGCCATCGATCCAGGTCAGCGGCATCGTGCCCGGTGGTTTCGTCGCAGCGGACGACGTCGATACCCAAATCTCCCAGGTACCGCTTCCCCCCAACTGGCTCCCACGCTTCCCCCCCAACTCGCTCCCACGCTTCCCCCCCAACTGGCTCCCACGCTCTGCGTGGGAGCCGCTTCGGGACGCTCCGCGTCCCTGCCACCGACATCGCCGATCCCGCCATGCGCCGAGGCGCCTGCTCCGGCCTCGCGACGCGGAGCGTCGCGGCGACACTCCCACGCAGAGCGTGGGAGCGAGCTCGCGCTGGGCTCCCACGCTCCCCCCCAACTGGCTCCCACGCTCTGCGTGGGAGCCTCTTCGGGACGCTCCGCGTCCCTGCCACCGACACCGCGGATCCCGCCATGCGCCGAGGCGCCTGCTCCGGCCTCGCGACGCGGAGCGTCGGGGCGACACTCCCACGCAGAGCGTGGGAGCGAGCTCGCGCTGGGCTCCCACGCTTCCCCCCCAACTGGCTCCCACGCTCCCCCCCAACTGGCTCCCACGCTCCCCCCCAACTGGCTCCCACGCTCTGCGTGGGAGCCGCTTCGGGACGCTCCGCGTCCCTGCCACCGACACCGCGGATCCCGCCATGCGCTGAGGCGCCTGCTCCGGCCTCGCGACGCGGAGCGTCGCGGCGACACTCCCACGCAGAGCGTGGGAGCGAGCTAGCGCTGGGCTCCCACGCTTCCCCCCCAACTGGCTCCCACGCTTCCCCCCAACTGGCTCCCACGCTCTGCGTGGGAGCCGCTTCGGGACGCTCCGCGTCCCTGCCACCGACACCGCGGATCCCGCCATGCGCCGAGCCGCCTGCTCCGGCCACGCGACGCGGAGCGTCGCGGCGACACTCCCACGCAGAGCGTGGGAGCGAGCTAGCGCTGGGCTCCCACGCTTCCCCCCCAACTCGCTCCCACGCTCCACCCCCAACTGGCTCCCACGCTCTGCGTGGGAGCCTCTTCGGGACGCTCCGCGTCCCTGCCACCGACACCGCGGATCCCGCCATGCGCCGAGGCGCCTGCTCTGGCCTCGCGACGCGGAGCGTCGGGGCGACACTCCCACGCTCCCCCCCAACTGGCTCCCACGCTCTGCGTGGGAGCCTCTTCGGGACGCTCCGCGTCCCTGCCACCGACACCGCGGATCCCGCCATGCGCCGAGCCGCCTGCTCCGGCCTCGCGACGCGGAGCGTCGGGGCGACACTCCCACGCAGAGCGCGCTTCCCCCCCAACTGGCTCCCACGCTTCCCCCCAACTGGCTCCCACGCTCTGCGTGGGAGCCGCTTCGGGACGCTCCGCGTCCCTGCCACCGACATCGCCGATCCCGCCAAGCGCCGAGGTGACTGCTCCGGCCTCGCGACGCGGAGCGTCGGGGCGACACTCCCACGCAGAGCGTGGGAGCGAGCTCGCGCTGGGCTCCCACGCTTCCCCCCAACTGGCTCCCACGCTCTCTCGGCCAGCTCGATCATGGTGAACTCAACCGGATTGCCGAGGTTCAGCGGCCCGGCCAGCTCATCGAGGCTGTTCATCAGACGAACGAAGCCCTCGCTCAGATCGTCGACCGAACAGAAGCACCGGGTCTGCGACCCCTCGCCATAAGTGCTGAACGGCGTACTCCCTCGTTTCTCTCGTTCCCTTCCCTCGTTCCCAAGCAGAGCTTGGGAACCAGTGCTACCAGTGCAACTGGGCCAATCTAGAATCGGCACGGCGGCGGGGCGCCTCTTCGTCTTCAAGGGCCTCTAGCGTGCCGTTGTTCCGGTGCCTGCAATATCGCCTCATAAGCTCCTGCGGTTCTCTCGTTGCGCCTAGATCTCATCAGACCTAAAATGAGAGCCTATCTTGTAGCTTATTCTGGAGCCAACGATGGACACAATCTACGCTGACCAAACCATCAGCATGTCCGAGTTCAAGAAGAATCCGGCTCAAGTGCTGCGCACGGCAGGCGATAAGCCCGTGGCGGTTCTCAGCCACAACCGCCCCGCCTTCTACATGGTGACACCCAAGTTGTTCCAGCTGCTCGTCGACGAACTGGCCGACCACGACTTGGTGGAGATTGCCCGGGAGCGCTTGACGCGCAGGCACACGGCCATTGATGTCGAGATCGACCAGATCTGAAGCCGTTGTGACTTACCGACTTCAGTTCTTACCCGAGGCGCTCGAGGAATGGCGGACGCTTGATGGAAGTGTCAAGACCTTGCTGCGCAAGGCCCTCAAAAAACGGCTGGAGCAGCCGCGTGTCCCGGGTTCTGAACTTCACGCAGAGCTTCGCGACTGTTACAAGATCAAACTGCGCAAGATCGGCTACCGGCTCATCTACGCCGTTGAAAATGATGTGCTGGTCGTCCTGGTACTCTCGGTCGGCAAGCGAGAGGAGATGGCGGCCTACCTGCAAGCCATTGAGCGGCTTCTAACCAAGAACAGAACTGATCGCTGATTCGATGCGGAACGGGGTTTGACCCACGTCCCGTACACGTTCTCGCTCCCACGCTTCCCCCCCAACTGGCTCCCACGCTTCCCCCCAACTTGGCTCCCACGCTCTGCGTGGGAGCCTCTTCGGGACGCTCCGCGTCCCTGCCACCGACACCGCGGATCCCGCCATGCGCCGAGCCGCCTGCTCCGGCCTCGCGACGCGGAGCGTCGCGGCGACACTCCCACGCAGAGCGTGGGAGCGAGCTACCGCTGGGCTCCCACGCTTCCCCCCAACTCGCTCCCACGCTTCCCCCAACTGGCTCCCACGCTTCCCCCCCAACTGGCTCCCACGCTCTGCGTGGGAGCCTCTTCGGGACGCTCGGCGTCCCTGCCACCGACACCGCGGATCCCGCCATGCGCCGAGCCGCCTGCTCCGGCCTCGCGACGCGGAGCGTCGGGGCGACACTCCCACGCAGAGCGTGGGAGCGAGCTAGCGCTGGGCTCCCACGCTTCCCCCCCAACTGGCTCCCACGCTCCCCCCCAACTGGCTCCCACGCTCTGCGTGGGAGCCTCTTCGGGACGCTCCGCGTCCCTGCCACCGACACCGCGGATCCCGCCATGCGCCGAGGCGCCTGCTCTGGCCTCGCGACGCGGAGCGTCGGGGCGACACTCCCACGCAGAGCGTGGGAGCGAGCTCGCGCTGGGCTCCCACGCTTCCCCCCAACTGGCTCCCACGCTCTGCGTGGGAGCCGCTTCGGGACGCTCCGCGTCCCTGCCACCGACAACGCGGATCCCGCCATGCGCCGAGGCGCCTGCTCTGGCCTCGCGACGCGGAGCGTCGGGGCGACACTCCCACGCAGAGCGTGGGAGCGAGCTAGCGCTGGGCTCCCTGAGGTTCCCCCCAACTGGCTCCCACGCTCTGCGTGGGAGCCTCTTGCTTCAGACGGGTCATCACGTTGTCCACCGACTCGATCACGCCCATCTGTTTGCCCTTGATCGCCACCCCGAGGAGTCCCGTAAAGGACACACCGAGCCGCTGAGCGGCCTTGCGCCCCTTCAAATCATCCAAAATCACGCGTGCATCCTGGCGTTCCATCGCCAGAGCCAGGGTAGCTGATTCCCCGAGGTCGATTGAAAGTTGCAAGGCACGGATAAGATTGCGGTTTTGAACAGGCACCACATCGATCCAGCCAGGAAGCCCGGAACCAAACTCGTTGCGCACCTCCTCGGCAACGAGAACACGGCCGTAAACGCCTTCAAGCAGCCCCAACAACCCGATGTTATCCAGCGCGATCAGGGGGCTCGTGTTACAGATGGTGTCAGGCACGTTCGATATCCCGGGCCAAGTCCTCCGCCGGGTAATTGAACAGAGCCACTTGCTGACTGCCAAGCAGTTCAACAAACCCGCGTTTTGACAGTCCCGCCAACTGCGCAGCCTGACCAGCCGACAGACGGCCCTGCTCGTATAACCGAGCAGCCAGGGTCAGGGCGAGGTCAGACGGTGTAAGGTCGATATCATCGGGAAGTTGTAACACCGCGTTCATCAAAGGCCTCCTCGGTCATGCTTCCACACCAGGAATCACTCAGGCTCGCCGATCGCTTGAATACCATCGCACCGCTTCTTCTCTCCGCCTGCGTACGTCGCCCAGCTCTCTGAGGTCGTGTTCAGAAACCACGTCGGCAACCGGCGGCGCGCGGCGCGTCATCTCGATAAGCTCCCGCTGCGCCCGATCGATCAACTCTCCGAAACGGCTCTGGTCTTCGACGGAAGTCGCCACGATCATGGTGCCCCCTAAATGGGTGATTTGGCTAGAACGAAGGTTGATTCTCCCCGGGTGTTGAACCGCGAGGCGCGGCGGTTGATGCCGTGGACTTCGTCGCCCTTCTCGAGAACGTCATTCTACCGAGGCCGTCTTTCCGGATCGTGGCGGTTCCTGAGTAGCCACAATCCGCAGGTTGGCATCACCCGTTAAGCAACGTGCAGGATTCCTGTTTCGCCAGTGCCAGCGCCAAGTAGTCGTGGTAACTCGGTTTGGCGCCCCTCTTGGCGGGCAGCTGATGATTGTACTGGCCAGGCAACTGTTCAGCGTATTTCACGAAGTCACCACTGACCTCCATGATCTGCAGGCCGAGTTGCTCAAGCCCAGGGCTGCCCTCTTCAATCTCTTCGTAATACAGCAAATCCGGGATGCCAAACTCCATTGGAAGCCGAAACAGCCTTTCCAGCAACGCCCCAGCCTCCATGTCGATCAGGACATTGGCATCACTGATCAGCAACCGCATCCGATGACTCCAGCTGGCGTTGTTTGTGGAAGCGCATCATCGGGATGCCCAACAGCTCCGCGGCCTTGCCTTCGGAGATGTACTGCTCGGCCAAGGCTCGATAGACTAACTGATCGAAAATCTGTGGATGTTCCTGTGGTAAGCAGTCGCCCGGCTCATTTTTGCGCCAGCCCTTGGCTGAAAACCACTTGAACATCGACAGATGAACCGCTTCGCTGATCACGCCACACTGCTTCGCCCGTTGCAGCCACCCAGTCATCGACAGTCCGAACTCGTGCTTGAGCGCATAGAGCTCTTGCCATTCCAGCGCCTGACGCTGTTGCCCCAACAGGTGAAGCACCGCGACACGCGGGGCCAGGAAAGCCCCGGCGAATCGGTCACAGGCCTTCTCCTCGTCGAGGCCGTCGACCAGCCTGTCGGCCAGCAGTAGATGCCCAAGCTCGTGGGCCAGGGTGAAACGCTGGCGATCTCCGGGCCAGCGCTGGGACACCGCCACCACGGGATAGACGCGACCGTCGTCGGTACGCGCCTTGGCGGTCAATCCTGAGAACTTGGGGTTTTCTTCATCAACCACGATGACCAGCAAGCCGACCGCTTCGAGGGTGCCGATCAGATCAGTAATGGGATTCATGCCCAGTTGCCAGGCATTGCGCACCTGATCCGAGAAGGCCTCGATCTCATCGAGCGACGCGATGCGTTCGGGCAACCCTTCGGGCGCAGAGAACGCCAGCAGCGGCGACTCAGGAAAGGCACCGAGCAACTCGACACGCTTTTCCACCAACTCCACGACCTTGAGCTTGAGCGCCTCCTGCGCCTTCTTGCCAAAGGAGGAGAGCTTGCGGAACTCCGGCTGCAGCAGCTCGACCCTGTGCGTGCGAAAAAAATACTCGGTGCGGATGCCGCATGCACGCGCCAACTTGAGCAGCTGAAACGAGGATGGCGTTAGCAGACCCTTCTCGTACTTCTGGATTGCGGTGTGCGATACACCGACCTTCTCGCCCAAAGCACCCAGCGTCAGACCTGCCGCCAGTCGTGCTTGACGGATGCGATCTGAAATCATGGCGCCTCCTTGGGTTTGGTTTAAATAAGGGCGTATCCTAACAAAATTTTAAACCTATGAGTTGGCCTTATCGCGCTCGGTGCCGGCCGCAATGACCAACGCCTCACCGCCGCACAAACTGCGGCAGCTTGGAGAGGTTCTTCCACGCCAAGGCGCCAAGCCCACCGACGCCATTCGCCCGCAAGGCCCGGTAATCTTCCCAGGACTTGCGCGCCATCGTGCGCAGCGAGCGATTGCTCACCCCGCCCAGGCGCATGCGCACCAGCACCCGCGGGGGATAGTGCACCCTGCCCTCGCCTGCCCCATTCGGCGGCGCGCAGAGCGTAGGAGCGAGCTAGCGCTGGGCTCCCACGCTTCCCCCCCAACTGGCTCCCACGCTTCCCCCCAACTGGCTCCCACGCTCCCCCCCCAACTGGCTCCCACGCTCTGCGTGGGAGCCTCTTCGGGACGCTCCGCGTCCCTGCCACCAACGCCGCGGATCCCGCCATGCGCCGAGCCGCCTGCTCCGGCCTCGCGACGCGGAGCGTCGGGGCGACACTCCCACGCAGAGCGTGGGAGCGAGCTCGCGCTGGGCTCCCACGCTTCCCCCCCAACTGGCTCCCACGCTTCCCCCCCAACTGGCTCCCACGCTCCCCCCCAACTGGCTCCCACGCTCTGCGTGGGAGCCTCTTCGGGACGCTCGGCGTCCCTGCCACCGACACCGCGGATCCCGCCATGCGCCGAGGCGCCTGCTCCGCCCTCGCGACGCGGAGCGTCGGGGCGACACTCCCACGCAGAGCGTGGGAGCGAGCTAGCGCTGGGCTCCCACGCTTCCCCCCAACTCGCTCCCACGCTTCCCCCAACTGGCTCCCACGCTTCCCCCCAACTGGCTCCCACGCTCCCCCCCAACTGGCTCCCACGCTCCCCCCCAACTGGCTCCCACGCTCTGCGTGGGAGCCTCTTCGGGACGCTCCGCGTCCCTGCCACCAACGCCGCGGATCCCGCCATGCGCCGAGCCGCCTGCTCCGGCCTCGCGACGCGGAGCGTCGGGGCGACACTCCCACGCAGAGCGTGGGAGCGAGCTCGCGCTGGCTCCCACGCTTCCCCCCCAACTGGCTCCCACGCTCCCCCCCAACTGGCTCCCACGCTCTGCGTGGGAGCCTCTTCGGGACGCTCCGCGTCCCTGCCACCGACACCGCGGATCCCGCCATGCGCCGAGCCGCCTGCTCTGGCCTCGCGACGCGGAGCGTCGGGGCGACACTCCCACGCAGAGCGTAGGAGCGAGCTAAGTCCTGCCTTGGGCGGCCGAGCGTCAAGCCATTCTGCGGCCATCGCGTCGACTGGATCGAGGACGAACTCGACCTCGGGGCGGCGACTCTGCGCAACCTTGCCGTCGAACAGGCTGGCGGTATCGGCCACGAGCGCATCTGGACTTGGCTGCACGACACCGGGCTGACGCTCGAACAAGCCGCCGAGGCATCGGGGATCTCGCGGCGCATGCTGATCGACTACCGCAATGGCGAAAAGCCCATCCCGCGTTCCATCTGGCTGGCCTGCTTGGGCTGGGAAGCCGTTCGACCGCAGGGACGCGAGCTGCCCATGCGCGTTTCCTCATGAAGACGGCGACCGGGGGAGCTTGACTCCGCGTCATCTCCATGCGCAAGGCAACCAGCGATGAAACAGACCTTTTCTTCCAAAACGCAGGCTACCTCGGACGACGAGGCTCCGGCGCTCAGTCAGGCTGATGTCGATCAAGCACGGCTGCGCGTTGCCGGCAAGGACGTGAGCCGCGCCGAGTGGCAGGCTGCGGTCCGCGCACGCGTGACAAAGCAGCGCATCGATGCCGATGCGCGCCGCGGCCTGATCGCGATCCAGCCCGTAGGTCGCAAGCGGTATCGTGCAGGAGGCGATCGGGGTCGAACTGCGCGCGGAAGCCTTTGCGGCCGCCGAAGCACAGCCGCACGGTGTCGGTATCCTGGTCGGACTGCATTCGCGCGAGCCGTGCCGACTGACGTGCCAGCCGGCGGCACTTCCGGTGACGCTTGGCCCGCAAGCGCCGCCGCTCGGCGTCGTGATCCGCCCGGGTGATCGCCAGGTCGAGCTTGGTGATGACCTGCTTGGCTTTTTTGATCCGCGCTCGCGCTTCGCTGATCAGCCCGACGCAGCGCGCCTTGATCGCGTCGATCTTTCCCTTGAGGTTCATCGCGATGGTGTTGTACTGCCGCGCCGTCAGACCATCGCGAATCAGGTCCTCGGACTTGAGTGCGGCCGGATCGGCGCCGCGCGCGATGTCGGCGAACAATGCGCGCTCGACCTGCCCATACAGCCCCGCATGCGCACCGAGCGAGGCATCGAGTGATCCGTCGGGATCCTAAACCGCGCCCGGTGCGGTATGCGTCATTTCCGCAACGCCACCCGCGGCTCCCACCCGAGCCGCGCCCGAGCCAAGCCGATGTCCGGTTGCCGCTGCTTGGGGTCATCCTGCGGCAACGCCACATGCACCAGCGCCGAGCGCGAGCCGGTCAGCTCCAGCACGGCCTCGGCCAGCTCGATCATGGTGAACTCGCCGGGGTAGCCGATTAAGATTGTTTTGGCGGCGGTCGTCGAAGAACAGCGTCTCGGCGCAGCGCTTACCCTCGTCGTAGCAGGGGCGCGGACCGATGGGGTTGACCTGACCCCAGTCGTGCTCGGGTTGGGGGTGAATGGCGGGGTTGCCGTAGACCTCGCTGGTAGAGGTTTGAAAGATCTTGGCCTTCACCCGCTTGGCCAGGCAGAGCATGTTGATGGCGCCATGCACGCTGATCTTGGTGGTTTGCACCGGATCGAACTGATCGTGGATCGGGGATGCCGGGCAGGCGAGGTTGTAGATCTCGTCGACCTCGACGTAGAGCGGAAAGGTGACGTCGTGACGCATCAACTCGAAGTAGCGATTCTCAAGCAGATAGGCGATGTTGTCCTTGGTCCCGGTGAAGAAGTTGTCCAGACAGATGACGTCGTGCCTTCGGCGAGCAGACGGTCGCAGAGGTGACTGCCGAGGAAGCCGGCACCGCCGGTCACCAGGATGCGTTTGCGCAGTGCGTAGTTCATCAGTTGTCTACCTTTCGAGTGACCTCCCGGCCCGCCAGCGCATCAAAAAAAGCATCCGCTAAGATCGCCTGACCCAAATCATTGATATGGATATTGTCCCGGTACGGATTCGCACCCCTGTCCAACGCAGCCTTCATCTCCGGGAAAACGGAAATAACCTCGACCCCGCTTTCCTGAGCGATAGACTTGACCAACTCATAGCCGGGCTGGAGGCCACCTGCCCCGAACTCGGTGTGATCCGGAAATTGGACCACCAAGACCCGCGGCACCTGCGACCGGGCAAGGTCCAGAAACGTCCGCAAATCCTCACCGCCTTGCGCGACGGCCTGATCGTCATTCGTAACAATCGGTTGTGCCATTGGGTCTACCACGGCAACCTTCGTCGGCCCAGAAGCCCAGGCAGGCAGATACCTCGGCAGATAGCGCCCAATCCCCTCTGCCAGCGCCGACAAAGGCTGCTTTTGAGGGTGGGTGTTTGGATCCAAGGGTGCAAAGGTCGGGTTGTCACCAATGTCGTGACTGGAGATCAACAAAAGGACAACGTCGGCGTCGAAAAACCCAAACTCGCGCGCATAGGCCAACCAGTTACCCGGCCCCCAGCTCCCTGCCGAAATGTTGCCGACTGCCACCGGCCTGCCCTTCGCCGCCGCCAGCCGATCGGCAACCAGGGTCGTCGCCAGCTTGCCGTGATCGGTCAGGTTACCCCCGTTCAGGACCGAGTCGCCAAAGACCATCACTCGAAACTCGCCAGCCGGCTTCTCAGCAGCGAAGTTCGCGCTGCGCATACCATACCATATGCGTTGACCAAAACGCGGTTTCCGAAGCGCTGAACGTCCTGATTAGGTGCGAACAAATACTCGATCTCGGGATGCGCCAGAGTCAAGGGCGGCGTACCCAAGCCCAGCCCATAGCGGGCAAACAACTCCCCCGCCCCGAGCAGGATCACAACAACTACGACCAAAAAAAAGATGCGCTTAGGACCCATGGTCAGAATTACTCTCATGACTCAGTGAGGTGCCCCGGAATTTCAACTCAATCTCCAGAACTCGTTCGATGGCCGTGACCACATCGCACCCTGAATCCATCATAAAGCGCCTCAACTCGGAAACCTTGATATCAAGCAGATGGGTGATGTTGTCCTTAGTCCCGGTGTCGCGTCCTTCGGCGAGCCGACGGTCGCACAGGTGTGACTGCCAAGCAAGCCGCCGCCGGTCAGAAGGATGCGTTTGCGCAGTGCGTAGTTCAATTCGGTACCGCTTCCATTACTGACGTGAACTCTCGGTCTTACCAGAGAGCACCCGCAATTCATAGATTTTCGCCCGCACCTGCGCGATATAGCTCGCGCGAATCTGGCAGGCGATCAGCCCCGGTCGTCCCTCCAGAAAGCCCAGCCGAATGACGTAGTGATAGATAAACCACATCCAATGTTCGAACGGCAGCCGGATGATCACGGCCTTGATGAAGCGCCGCCGCTCCTGCGAATTGCCGAACAATCGCGGCGCGATGGTGTCCTCGCCATAGCGGCCAGTAGTCAGATAGTGATGGCGTACCCGCGCCTCCCATGTCGAATACTTGTTATGGCGGGTGATGTAGGCCTCCAGTCCCTTGAAGTCTTCGTGGATCAAAGGTGTCCTAAGACCCCCGATCCGACCCTTCACCACCACACGCTCGTGGATTTCCATATCCAGACTGTCCGCCGCATCGTCGAAGAGATGCTCGAAGCGCCCCTTGCCGGTGCGAAGGAGCAGCACAGCCATGTGCGAGAAACCGCCATACCGCATGCGTCGGCCGAAAAAGTGAAAGCCCTTGCGGATGAGGTAGGCGTCGCAGGCGTCTGGCTGGCGGATGACGGCAGCGATCTCCGTCCACAGCGCATCGGGCACCACCTCATCGGCATCCAGGAAAAAGACCCAAGGCGTGTCGATGGTGACGTGATCCAGCGCCCATTGGCGCTTTTTTGGATATCCGCCGTGGTAGTCGAATTGCACCACCTCGGCGCCATAATCCAGCGCGATTACGGCGGTAGCGTCCGTACTGTGCGAGTCCAACACAAGGATACGTTGTGCCGGCTCAAGCGCAGCAAGACAACGAGGCAGGTTGACCGACTCGTTCTTTGCTGCGAGTAGGATGGTTATTGGCAGTTTTTCGACCGAATCTGTCATCTCGAATCAAGGCTTCCTCACCATCGCAATCATCGAATTCACCAACGTCGGAAACCTTCCAACTCGCACGCCGTAAGGGATGTTTAAAGACCCAGTGTCTCGTAACAACTCAACCAGCGATAGCTTCGACCTGACCTTGACCCACCCGTTATCCCAAAGTGCATTACCCTTCATTCCTGCCTGCTCCTGTCGGTGGATGCATCTCGCGTCTCTTCACGACCCGCGCCGGATTGCCTGCAACAATTTGCCAGGGCGGGACATCATGGACGACGACTGCGGCCGCACCGACGATGGCACCTTCGCCGACTCGGCTGCCGGGGCCGATAAAGGAATCGGCGCATACCCAGGCTTGGGCTCCGATCTCGATCGGCAGGCGTAACAGCGGTAAGCTTGGGTCGCGATAGTCATGCGTGCCGGCGCACAGATGGGCGCGATGGGAGATGGTTGCCCGATCGCCGATTGTCACCGGGCCGAGGTTGTAGATCAGCGCCCACTCGCCGATGCTCGCATGCTCACCAAGCCGAAGGTTCCAGGGGAGGTAAATACGTGCGCTTGGGTAGACATGGGCATCACGTGCCACCTTTGCGCCGAAGAGCCGAAGCAGTGTGCGCCGCCAACCAAACAATGGCCGCGGGCTGAACCGAAATAGTGGGGTTGTTAACGTCCAGAGGACGCGACCGAGGTACTCGCTGCGACTGTAAGGCCGACGGCCACGACATGTTTCGATATCGAGCTCGTTCAAAGAGCGCCTGAGGGTCATAGTGGCCAGTCTATTCCGAGTCCAACTGCACGCATTCGGGCCGATCGCCCTGCCCCAACATCCACCGATACACCGCCAACATCTCCTGCGCGATACCCGGCCAGCCGAACTCACCCTCAGCATAGGCGCGCCCGCGCTCGCCCATCTCGTGGAGGACCTCCCGGCGAGTCCTCGTCGCCTCTTCCAAAGCGCTGACCAGAGAATCAACACCCAAGTCAACCCACCAACCGCACCGATGCTGAACCAACCCGGCCCAAGGCGTACCCTTAGTCGCAATGACCGGAACCCCGGCGGCCAATGCCTCCGCCGCCGCTACGCCGAAATTCTCGGTGAAACTCGGCAGCAAGAACAGCTCGGCACTGCGGTAAAGTGCCGCCTTCTCGGCACCCTCCACTGGACCCACGAGTTCGAAGGCGGCGGACAAATCTGCGCCCTGTATGCGCTCTTCAACCGCCGCGCGATGTCCGCCCTCGTCTGGTCCGGCGATGATCATCAGCCAACCTCTAGGTCGAACCCGGCTCCACGCATCGACTAGCGGAATCAAACCCTTGACCGGATGGATACGCCCAACGAAAAGCGCAATCCGCGGCGACGAAATTGGCTTAGCCTCTTCGGTCGAAGCAAAAAGTTCGACACCGTTCGGGATCAAGGCAATCGGTTGGCGTAGCCCCAATCGACGCAGACTATCCGCCTCCTGCTGTGCAGTTGCGTGCAGCACGCGCGCTGTAAGCAAATCACGTTGTTGATACAAAAACCAAGCCAAGCGTTTCTTCCAGGCACGATGACTCAGAGCCCAGGGCTCAAGCATTCCGCGTGTACTGATGATAAGCGGCAGACCCCGCTCCTTCGCGACATCTGCGGCGGCATGATTGGTTGGCAGCCAGAGCCCATGGTTGTGAAAAACCTGGGGTCGTCCTGCCTCGCAGCGCTGCCGCAACGCGGTGCGGTATACCCTGGAACGCAGGGTCCTGATAAAGGGCGCGGAATGTGCCTGGACCAACGTAGTCGTCACCCATTCGCTTGGCGGGAGCAGGTTCACGTCGGCTCCTAGGGGTATCCAGTTCTCGGTCACGAGATCAACATGCACTCCACGCCGGCCGAGTTCACTACACAGCGCTGTGACGGTCCGCGTAGGACCGCCGGCACTCCTAAGCAAGGAGGGAACCGTATGGATCACGCGTACCCCATGAGCCGAAGGTTCGGCGTTACGCGACATGCTCTTCTCTCCATTCAGCGAGCACCTCAACAGCAGGGTGCGCGACCAGGTCGGTTCTTTTTTGTCGTCCGGAAAACACCACAACAGCAGACGTTCCATGTCAGCTTTACAAAACGCGGCTTTGGCCATTTCCGAGCCCAGGCGAGAGGACCGCAAGGTGCCCCGAGCTACAGGGACGGACCTGATTGATTTGGCGGCAGAGGGCCGCGGGCGGTATCGTCCGCTGTCGACCAAAACCTCGGACCTGCCCGCGGATGCTCCCTCTACCAGCCTCGAGTGTATCTGTTCTGCAGCCCTTTGCCTGCCTGTTCACCGCGCCGACCCTGGCGCATCTGCACGTCTTGCTGGCGGGAACGCTGCTCGCGCAGGGGCCGCGCACGGTGACGGCGGCGCTGCGGGCGATGGGGCTGAGCGCGGAGCAGCGCTTCGAGCGTTATCATCGGGTGCTGAATCGGGCGCGCTGGTCGTCGCGGCAGGGGGCGCGGATTCTGCTGGGGCTGTTGCTCGGGATGTTGACGGCGCAGGTGCCGATCGTGGTGGCAGTCGACGAGACGCTGGAGCGGCGCAAGGGTGCGCGCATTCGGGCGAAGGGGATGTATCGCGATGCGGTGCGCTCCTCGCGCAGCACGGTGGTGACCTGCTTGGGGCTGGAGTGGATCTGCATGGCGGTGTTGGTGCCCGTGCCGTGGAGCACGCGGCCTTGGTCGCTGCCCTTTCTCACCCGCTTGGCACCATCGAAGCGGGCCGACGAGGCGGCCGGGCGGCGCCATCGCACGGTCGTGGAGCTCACCATCGGGATGGTCTGGCTGGTGTCGCGCTGGCTGAAGCAACGCCGCTGGATCCTGCTGGGCGACGGCAGCGACTCCTGCATCCAGCTGGGTTGGGAAGTGCTGGCCGCGCAGGTGACCCTGATCACGCGCCGGCACCTGGACGCACGCCTGTTCGCCTTTCCCGAGCCGGTGCCCGCCGGGCGGCGCGGTCCCAAGCCCAAGAAAGGCGGCGTGCTGGCCAAGCTCGCCACGCGCGAGGAGGAGGCGCGCAGCCGGGGCGAGGAGGTCGCGGTTCGATGGTATGGACGGCCCAAGGCGCTGCGCCTGCTCAGCGAGGTGTGTCTGTGGCACACCCCGGGATGGCCGCCGTTGCCGATTCGCTGGGTGCTCGTGGTCGATCCCGAGGGCCGGCTGCCGACGCAAGCCTTCTTCACCACCGACCTGAACATGGCGCCGGCGCGCGTAGTGGAGCTGTTCGTCCAGCGCTGGTCGATCGAGGTCACCTTCGAGGAAGTCCGCCGCCACCTGGGCGTCGAGACCCAGCGCCAGTGGAACGATCTGGCGATCGCACGCACCACGCCGATGCTGATGGCGCTGTTCTCGCTGGTCTGTCTCATGGTCTACCGGTGGCGCGAGCGCTGGGAGACGCTGCCGCGCTCCACCGGCTGGTATCTCAAGTCCCATGCGACCTTCTCCGATTGCCTGGCCTTGGTACGGCGCACGATCTGGGCCGGGGAGAATGATGCCAACTCATGGCCCAAGGGGAGATGGTCCTAATTTCGTCCAAGCGCCTCGATCGCCTGCTGGAGCAACTCGCGGCGACCGCCTAAGATTGGCCAAAGTCGAGTTGGGGGGGTGCCGAGATTCGCGCAAACCCTGTCGAAATCGCAGCCTTCCCCCAGTACCACTGACGCCTGACTGCGCTAGAATCCGGAAGCTTCCGCGTTATACCACCAAAGCTCTAATCGATTGCCCATGGCGGCGTTGGACGGGAATGCTCAGTATTACTCGCGGCAAGAATCTCCTGAAGATATTCCCCCCCCCTGGTAGCACCGAGGCACCGCGCCCATGCGGCCAATGCGTGACGCTCTTCGTCAATCAGGCGCCCCCTCGAAATAACGGTGCGCAGCAAGCAGACCAAGCCTCTATAATCATCCGTGCCGAACACTCCTCCATATCCGCTTGAAGTGACAACAGCAGCACACCCGCATGCATCGCTACACACTGCAGGAGTTCCGACCATCAATGCCTCGGAAACGACCGCTCCCCACCCGTCGTGTGCACTCGGAAGAACCAAGCAATCAGCCCGAGCGACATGATTCAGTACGTCATCCATAGGCACAACACCAATCCACTCGACGCGATCACCGAGCATTTTTAACCCCATTCTCCTAAGTTCCATCTCTAAAGGCCCTGCTCCGATGACTTTTAACCCAAAATCATAATCTCGTAGTTCTGACAAGGCATCTAGAAGAAGCGATAGCCGCTTTCGCTTAACAAACTGTCCGACGAAAACAAAGTTATACCGAGCCCCGACCCTAACACCACTTATGTCCAAGCACACATCTTTCAGAAAATAGGCGAAAGGCACGATACGTGCTGTAGCGATGCCTCGGTCGCCGACCCAGTCTGGTGTACGATGCCCTATCGCCAACACGCCTTGGATCCCGCTTTTCTTTACAAAAAATGAATACTGATATGCGAGCCTTCTCAGCAGCCCACTTATCCCGCTATCTTTAACAGTTTCCATCAAGACCCATTGCTGTAACCCTCGTTTCGCTAACCTTGACTGAGCATAGGCTACCATTCCGTTCCTCATTAATCCCTGACACAGATGAACCGAGCCCGCGGCTGCTCCTTCAATGAGATCCCGAATTTGCGGCTTAGTTGGTGCGACAACAAGGCGTACATCCCTTGGCTCAAGCATCGGCCAACCCTGCCTTTCACGGTCTTCAGCGAGTGCAATTTCTGTCACATAGACAACATTGAATCCGCGTTGTGCCAGTGCCTCCGCCAGATATGCCATATGTGGAGACACCGCTCTCTGCCAAAACCACACATCATCAATTGCAGCCGCCCCCTCCCCCCCTCGACTGACCGACAAAAAAGCATCCCGCAGTTGTGGGAATCTCATAAACCCTCAAACTTCATTGAACGGGTAGGCAGGTTGGAGGAGGATGTTGTAAGATCGGAACCGCCTGCACAGACAGCCATGTTCTCCAAAGCAAACCTCACACCAAACGACTGCCCTGCGCGATTTTCTCGGAAACGCGTCTCTTGGAAACTCGACGACCAAGAACGAAATCCGATACCATGAGCCCTACCGCCTTCTGCCCGAAAAGGTCATAAGCACGATCGCGTCCGCGGATTGCAACACCTGCCATGTCGGCAGCATTGTTCAGAACGGAACAGATCGTACTTGCCAGCTCTGAAGCTGAAGCCTTACTCAGCAGTACCGCGTTAGTTCGATCAAAAAGCTGAGGTACATCGCTAACGGAGGTTGAAATCAAAAGCAGTCCAAGGCTAGTAATCTCGACAACCTTTGAGGGAAACGTTGTCTTACCCATTTCGGAATCCGGTAACTTCAAAGCCAATGCAGCATGACATGATATCATAAGACGAAGATACTCAGGCCGTGTAAGTTCTCCGTAAAACTCGACACTAATACCTGTGTGCTTAGAAAGAGCCTGCAACTTCTTTATCCGGTCAGAACTACCAAAACCACCAAAACCCGTCACAACAATGCGTAGATAACAGCGGTCACGCGGAACAACTCGAAACAAGCGCTCCACAGCTCCACAAAATAAATCCAATCCCGTTTCCACGCATAGAGACCCGCCATAATGTAGCGACAGTGGTGCGCCACCGGCAACCTGGCTCCAGTGCGACGCAACATCAATCTGCCTACTCACCGGAACAGACTCAATAGCGCCATAAACAACGCAATAATCCTTAAGATGTAAATCTTTTGCTAACCGTTCTGAGACTACGAGCTTTCTTGTTGCTGTAATTCGGCAGAAAAGAGGAAATAGTATCCGGTTCACCGCTCCTCTGAAGCCAGTCTCGTCAATACGCGGACTATCCTCGATATCTAGGATAGCTGGCTGCCTCCTAAAGTACAGGACCATCACTCCCAAAATGTACTCGAACGCGAAATTATAAACAACTATATGATCCGAAGGACGCACACGAAACAAGCAATACAAACCGAAGAGAAACAAAGATGCAATTTTCCTGAAATACCTATCACGAATCCCAGGAAAGTATAACTGAGGGATTCCCCCACCCCTGAGCCTCACAGTACCGGTTACACTAATTTTCGCCCCTCTTCCTAACACCGGAAAGGAAACTAGGTAGCTTCTCACCCCGACGCTTCGCATCGCCCTGATAACGCTAGTCATTTTATTTGAACCTGGCCCCACGTGCAGAGGCAGGCCGATATGATCGCAGTAAGCCGTCGTATTAACCATTCCGACATAGATTATTCTTGCTACCGACTTATTGCTCATAGTACTTCGCTATTCTTGCGGGGTTTCCAGCCAGAAGAACATTCGGAGGATAATGCCCTTTCAGAACAACCGTTGCCGCAGCCACAACGCAGCCATCACCAATTGAAACGCCCGGCAAAAGCATGGCGCCCGCCCCAATCCAGGCCCCGTCACCTACCTCGATATCCTCACTCGCGCCAGGACCAGCACGTCGACTACTATCCCCAACCATATGAGTGCCGCATAGGAATCTGACCCTCGGCGCGATGTCACAACATCGCCCGATCAGTACCTTCTTTCCGGCTGGAACTTGGAATTCTGTGCCGACACCGATCCAGGTCTCGTCACCTATTACGACACTTCCGCGCCCGAACACCTTCATCTCTGATGTGATCTTCACCTTTTGACCAAGATCAAGGCCAGCGGATTTAAACAACCACCGCTTCAACCAAAACGCCCTGGTGGGAGGCATAATGGTTGAGATTAGATTTGCAGCGTAACGAGGAAACATAGGCAACTCCCAATTGGAGAATTTAGCTCATCTGAAAAATCCCCTGACTTGTGACTAGCGACAAAGTTTTTAAGGGCGACGTAACTCCCTATTCAGACGAATTTTCACCTCCGGGAAAGTGTATATCGCGGTCGGGATATTCATTTCGCCAAAAACCTTATTCACAAGTAGGTCGCGACAACGCATTGCGTTGCGGATCGAAATGTTAACGTCTGATGCCGCCTGACTAACCCGCAGGTGGTCCAAACGCTGATAAAGTCTAATATCGCTTTCGGCTAGTTTGGCAAAAAATTTGGAGCGTCAAATAGAGTAGAGTTATCGACTGATTTAATCACAATCGCATCTATTATATACGTCTGCGGGATCGCTGATTCCGGCACTACTATCTCGTATTCAGATAACGCTTGCCTTCCACCTGTTTGAATTTACCAAGCGCCCCCCAGCTGAGAGTCCATATACGTAAATTCTGACATACGCGACATGCAACGAAAGACCGACTACAAAGAAGTATGTCATCTGTGTGTGATACGCTGCGGCATTCGGAGCGCCAGACACCGACACCACGTAGAAAACAAGCCAAAGGAGCAAGCTTTTCTCTACGAAGGAGATTCTACAACCTCGAAAAATGAGCAGCCAAATGCAATAAACTCCCGGAAAATAGCGAATTACTAAACCCGCAAGACCTGCCTCAGAAAAGCTTTGGAAGAAGGAGCTTTCGTAATGCCCTGTAGAAGTGAAGCCGTCTTGGATCATCGCTAAGCTGCTACCTACCCCGTTACCCACCACATAAAGCTTTGCGTCCTGGAACAACGCAAGACCCTCTTGCCATACGACATACCTTAAGTCGTTGCCAAGAGCGGACTGATCCAACGCGTTAGAGTATCGCGCCATTAACATGTCCGCCTGAAAAACAAATGAACTTGCGTATGTCATGACAAATGGAAGGGCGGCAGCGGCATATATGAAGAATTGGAATTTTTTGCTGAGGGATAAACCTTTGAAGGCAAGTACCGTCAATATCATCGCGAACGAAATTAACAGCATAATGGAAGAGCGACTGCCGGTCAAATAGGTCCCAAGAATCAATACAAGCAGGAGGGAAGAATAACGCAAAAGCGCTGCACTATTTCTGCGCTTCTTCAGAACGAGTGCCGCTGCAACGAGACAAAAGCTCAAAAAAGGGAAACCGACATTAACGGACCCGAGAAAAAATCCTACACGACGCAAATGCCCGCCATCTAACTGCTCCGTAATACTTAGGTCTGCCGCCCTCGGCAGAAACGACAGATAGGAGGTAAAATAGTCAAAAATGAGACCGCAGCCAATAAATAAGCCCAAAAAGACAAATGTATTTAGTACAGTATGGAGCATCTTGCGTTGCACAACTAAGCTCGCAAAGACCATCATTCCCATAAAGCCAACGTATGCGATAGAACCATATGCAACGCGAATCAATGAAAGGCCATTCGCTAACCCGAGCAAGGCTGCAAAAACGATAAGATAAATAAGAATGCTTCCTAGCTTTCTTACACTGGAACTTCCAATTAGCGAATTTGCCATTCTGCTCGCATATTGAATTGACGTGACGAGCAGCATGAACGCTAAAGCCTGCTTCCAGATAAATAGAGGAGTACCTTTGAAAAGGTAGTTAAAAATATCGTGATTGGGCAAAAGAATGATGGATGCGAACCCCAACCACAAAAGCAGCTTTTGGTTGTTTACTACCATTTGTCGAACGAATAACATCCGGCGGATTGATGGGTTAATTCAGCGTAGTCGCGGTGATTTTTCACATTTACAAGTACGATCTTCAGCGTCGTCGTCCCCGAATTTCCGGTTGTGCACTTTTGGATGTCAGGTTACGGGGCGAGCGGGCCTTTAGGTTCGGGTGCCGAAGTTGCGCCGTCATCGATTGGGCGCTCATAGGGAACACTATGGCGGGCCGACTCGTGCGTGATCGGCAAGATGTCCTTTTTCTGTACCATTCTTGGGGCGCAGGGCTAACATCATGGCATCTAAAGGGCGCACGCGGCCTACAAATAATATGGGTATCGGATGCAGTCGGCGGTGTCATCGCGCCAGCACTTTTGCCAATCGTCGCCTTGCTCGGTCTAGCTTGCTCAGACTGTCGCAACGCCTCGGTATGCGGTTGCACCACTGACAGCGGCGACACACTACTAGCACCGACGCTATTACCGATGACTTCCGTTGGTGTCGCTCTGCGCCTGTAGCGCGATAACGATATCAGCGGAGCGTTGCAAGCCGATCCCAATCGTTTGCAGCACCCAGAAGCGGTCGCCTCTGCGGTTAAGGAAACCGCCGAGGCCGGCGACGAACCGCACCATGGTATCGAGCGAGGTCGGCTCGGTCGACGGGGAGCAAGCGCCGAGCCACCATGCGTGGTTGGAAATCCAGGTGAACGGTTCCGTTCAAATGCGCAGAAAAGGATACTCACCTCCCAGGTTAGGGGGCGAGAATACCGTACCAGTAGTACTTTGAGGGAACAACATCCCGTCAATGTCCGTTAGCTTCCGATAAATATTGACACCGTAATTTTCCAAAGAGCAACCTGCTATATACTCAATATTCAAGAAAACAGGTACCCCTGATAGATTTAACTCGACGATACGGGTCAGAAATCCAGTAGTCGGAGGCTGATATAGGACAACGGCGTCAATCTCTACCAAAAGATCATGAAGCATTTCGTCACTAAGCGTCCCATGAACTTTGATTCTTGGTGTCGCCATATTCCGCAATTGTTCCGTACCGTACCCCACAACATCAAGAAGGTACTTAGTCGCTAAATGTTCTTTGAACTGACTAATAAGCTTTATAGTTCCCTCCCTGGTAGGAAAATTCACCACTGAACCTAAAAAAAGCAGCCGGTTAGTTGCTTGCCTGCCAAGTCGCTTCGAGTAGATACTTTGGCACTTCATCACATCCTGTGAGACAGGATAATAAGGTAGCGTGACAGCCTTGGCTGATAGTGCCGACAAGATGAAGGTGTCTAATGGACTGATTGTAAAGCATGCCTTCGCTCCTCGACTGCTCCGGATGTCAAGCGAAAACTGATTTACTGCTTTTATGTAAGAATTCATACCTCGATAAACGAGGGACTCGATATTGTGTGGGAACAAATAGTAATCTGCTTTCGCTTCTGCGAGATAGGCTGCGATATGAGTAGACGCACCCGATGCTGTCTCAAGCAAGAAAACTGTGTTTTCTAGCGAAATTTTCGCTTTACCGAGTGCTCGATTAAACCATCCGACGTAAATGGCTGACATTACAAATGACTTTCCGAAGCCACTAATAGGAGCATTACGCATGCCACTCAGAAAGCTCAAAAGATGACTCCACCAACTCGTAGCGTCAGAGCATGGTGGAGCAAGCATTACATCGTATCGTAGTAGGCTTTCAATCTGTTGAGTGCGCCGAATTCCGCCGTTTCTTTGACGCAAGTTGCGAGTAGCGTTTATGTCAGATGCAGGAAGATAAACGACGCTTTTGCCCATATGCTCCACCAGTCGACACTTAACACTTACGGTCACAGTTTGAGCTGCTGAGCGAGCTATCTCGATGGCAGCGCAATTCGGATCATTTCTGCACACTCATTAATATCATAGGTGATTTCAGATTTATCTTGAAGCATAAGTCCAACTAACGAAGAGATGTCGGAGCGTCGGATTTCATCCAGCGACTGAGGCCGCAGTCCAATCTCGAGTTCGCAATACGGGGATATAACGCGCTTTTCAACAGACGGCTTCGCGCTACATGCTGCAAACAGAAGCACAAGATCAATTTGCGGAACTCGATTAGCGGCCATTTCGAACTTTGCTGTCGAAGCGTAGTGCATTCCAACAATGGAGGTTGTAGTGAAAATGTCTCCTAGCCGCTTTTCGACTGGGATTATTTCAACTTCCCCAGGAAGAAGTTTTCTCAAATCTGAATCGGAAAGACTATTACCCCTTTTCTTAAAGGAAAGCTTTACGGAGCCTTGGAGTTTTTGGTTCAAAATTTCGTACACTTCGATGCTCAGAGAGATCATAGTGCAATACAGTTCATAGCTGATGGATTTAGACAAGCCCCAGTCCAATATTACCAGGCTACTAATTCTTCCCGAAGCGTTTAATCGATTCCCTCGCCAGGTTTCAATGGGATTACCTATAATACGTTCAGTCGAACTTTTATTAAGACAAAGTGATCGGCTTTTAGCGAACGATGTGCTTTTCCGCATAAGCTCGGGGAATGCCTCTATCGATACTCCCCAATCGTAGTTATAGGTAGGCAGGCGGCTGTTAATAAAGTAGCAATTTAGGATGATCGATGTATCGGTCAGAGGTATGAGTGAGTGGAATTCAGCCGCATCCAATGCTCGTACGAATTCGATTAGCCCGATGATTTTAGAGGTCTTCTCGAACCTTAGAAAATATTCAGTGACTGGCGAACATACATCTCTGCCTGATTCAAACGAGACTGGGTCGTAAAGAGAGAGAATGTGGAAGATTATCCGCAACCGCTTCACTAGCCGTAATAAACTTGCCAACGACGGCCTTTCAGCTGTAAGGTCAGCGTCGTCGAATATGATAGACTTAACATTCGCGCCGAGTGCCATTTGTACTGCCTTTAAATAGTCGGATGTCTTTCGCCTTTCCCCAATGTAAATCACAACGACAGGCCCTGATTCTTCAGGCTTTATTGTCTTAACTAGTAGGGACTTGACAAGCCGTCGCAACATTTCTCCAAATGACGGATTATCCAAATGGGGTGATTCAGCAGACTTAATCTCCAGCGTCTGCAATATTTGCAGGTAAATCTCGGGGTTAAGGAATTTCATCATTCATCACTCAATCGCTGGACAGAAATGCTTTGAGCTCAAGTTATGAATCTGCTGATAGATTGCTTTCCTGTAGGAGTGCACCGAGTAGTTACCGGTTTATCACGAAACGGGCTAATCAGCGGACAACGGTTTACAGCTTAGCAATTAACAGATACGCCATCAGCATAAGTGGCAGTTCACGTTCATAGGGCACCAGGGACGCCGGTTTAAGATACGGTTTTAAATGAGAAGCGCAGAACCCTTCGGCTTACCTTGGAGGTGTAACGAAAAACGGTGCCGATCCAGTCGCGGGGAACGGTGGCGCCGGACCGGTTCGCGCCCGTTCCCTAATGGGGCTATGCCACTCCAAGGGTGTGTGGGCCTGCTGGTAGAGCTTGTGCATGGAGGGCCCCACCTATAAGGAAATCGGATCACTGATGAAGAAGTCAATGCTATCGGATCTAAGTGTCATCGTGTCCGGGGTGTAGGAACTCATTCCATACACAGACAAGAACATCTGTAGTCACGGGCGTATTACAACCCACATTGGCCGACAGCCGTCGACCCACAACCGATTCCAGACATTTTGGCGGCAGGCCAAATCCCGGCCTCACGCTCCTCACTGCATCGGCCGTGATCAAGTCTCCCGCCTTCAAATCCTTCACGAAATAGAGTGACCGTCGAAACTTCACGTTCCCCTGCTCGCTCGACTTGCGCCCGTAATCCACGTCGCCAAGCGCAGCCCAGGCTGTCTTGGTGTCGCGACAGAGTGCTGCGAGTTCGGCCGGTTCCTGGGAAAAGCTGTCATCAGGGCCACCACCCGTGCGGTCGAGGGTGAAGTGCTTCTCGATGATCGAGGCTCCCATGGTGATACTAGCGATCGCTGTGGTGTTGTCGAGGGTGTGGTCGGACAGGCCGGTGACCAAGCCGAAGCGCTCGATCATGTCGGGAATGGTGCGCAGGTTGTAGTCTTCCGCCGGGGCCGGGTAGCCGCTGACGCAGTGGAGGATGGCAAGCTCCTTGCAGCCGCCGGCGTGGGCGGCATCGATGGCTTCCTTAATCTCCTCGGCGTCGGCCATGCCGGTTGAGATGATCATGGGCTTGCCAGTACTGGCGACGTACCTGATCAGTGGCAGGTCGATCGCTTCGAAGGATGCAATCTTGTAGGCCGGGGCGTTGAGGTCTTCGAGCAGGTCGACCGCAGTGCTGTCGAAGGGCGAGCTGAAGATCGTGATTCCGAGCTTGCGTGCGTGCTCGAAGAGGGGCTTGTGCCATTCCCAGGGGGTGTGTGCCCACTCATACAGGTCGAAGAGGGTCCTTCCGGCCCACAAGCCATCCGTGATCTGGAAATCAGGCAGATCCGATTTGAGAGTAATGGTGTCGGGCCGGTACGTCTGAATCTTAACGGCGTCGGCACCAGCAGCCTTTGCAGCTTCGATAATCTTGAAGGCAGTATCGAGGTTTCCGTTATGATTGGCGGACATTTCGGCGATGACGTAAGGCGGGCACGCTAGCCCAATCGGACGCTTTTCAATGGCGATCTGTTTACTCATCAAGTTTTTCCAAGATTAACTTGTAGCGATGACCGTTGAGGTCAAAGAACGCAGGGAAACGATTTGGGTCGCAGACGCGAATACAATCGAACTGCTCGGCGACGCTTATCATCGGATCGATCCGACTGTCGTTTGGGGTGCGGCGCCGGTAATACGTTGATTCGATCGTTGTGTCCTGCGGCTGAGGATCGACGTGGGCAAAGTTGTCGACTGCATAACTAATCAAACCAATTTCAGCGTTGAAAAGTGCCTCGTTGATTTCGTCCCACAAGGCATCCTTGGGAATGGGGATTCGAACCTTATGCCAGATCCTACCGCTGTCGACCCTGTCTGCTGCCTCAAGCAAAGTCAGTGTGATGATATCTGCGCCCTGCGTGATTTCCCAGATATGTGGACTCCAGCCACGACCACGTGGCAAATCACTGGCGTGTAGCACGAGGCATGCACGGTATGCACCACGATCGCTTGCACGAATGATCTCCGAGCAGGAAATCAGGAACAAGATATCGCCGCCTTGGAGGTTTGCCTTGCAGCGCGCAAGTTCGATTTCGTGACGTGCTGCGTTTTCGCGCATCCATCGTTCGAGATGGGCATTGACCGGATGCGCTGCATCGCTACACAAAAGGGAAATTCTCACTGACAACGCTGCTCCATGATTTGGGCCGTAACTCGCAAAGCACCCAGACCATCGGTAATGGCAGGGGCGCCAGTGCGCACATTGGTAAGCGTCGCTTCGATACTGGTCAATTCCTGGATGAAAGCGGAAAGCTCCCTGCGTAACGTGCTGAGTTCAGCCAGTCGGGCTGCGCCATTGGCTTGCAAGGCGTGTGCAATGACTCGTTGATTGTCTGCAAGGACGAGGATCATTGAGGGAAGAGCGAGGCAGCATCGCTCCCATGAGCTACTACCAGCCGCGCCAATTACAAGATCGCTTTCGGTCATCAGGCGTGCCATGTCGGCTACATTGGTCAAGACAGTGGTCGACCAAGGCATGCCGTGACCTTGTGCCTTGATCTTTTCGAGCCACGGTGCGTGCGGCCCCATCACCACCGTAATCTCGCAGCCTGCCGGGAGTGCGCAGTCCTTCAGGGCGTCGAGTACCTGGCCCGTTGCATTGTCCTTATCCACGCCGCCCATCGTGATCAACAAGCGCTTGAATTGGGGCTTCTCCCTGCGCGCAAGGCTTTGCGCGCGCAGAGCGGCGAACTCGGGCCGAAGCAAGGCGTAGCGCGGGCCGATGAGTAGGGTGCAGTCACGCGGGACCTGCGATGCGTAATCGCCCGCGTTGCGGCCGAGGTTCTGGTCGAGCAGCAGATCGCAGTCGTGGGGGCGGTCGGCCAGGTCATCGATGACCATCAGGCGTTGACAGGCCGGGCGCAGTAGGTGTTCCCAGCGGGCGTCGAGGGCGTAGTGGTCGACGATGATCCAGTCGAACGGCGCATCGGCGAGCGCATTGGCGGTCTGGCGGGCGTCGGTGGCCCAGTCGGTGCCGAGCCACCGGGCGTGGGCGGGTGCGCTGGCGGTGACGGAGGCAGGCGGCAGGTCATAGGATGCGGCAGGCAGGTCGACAACGGTGTGGCCGCGGTCACGGACGAGATCGATTAGGTTGCCCGGATGGGCGCGGCAGATGAACCGGCAAGCGGCACCGCGTTCGCGCAGGGCGTCGGCCAGCGTCAGGCAGCGCATGACATGTCCGGTGCCGATGTCGAGCGATGCGTCAGTGCGAAAGGCTACGATCACTGCTTTTTCATCAGGAAAAAAGTGATGTCATCTTGCGGGAAGTTGGGGTCGCGGTGGTAAACGAAGCCATAGTCCACAAGTTGCAGCTGCGGGTGGCGGTCCATGACCTCGCCGGCAAAATCGCGCTTAAAGAGACGGTCGGTGTGGCCGCGATAGGGAATAGCCACCGGCACCGGGTTGTAGTACTCCGTCACCATCAGGTAGCTCCCGCACGCCGCGAAGAGCTTGTCGTAGACTTGGGGTAGCGCCTCAGGGTTGATGTGGATGAGCACACCCTTGATCAGGGTCAGGTCCCACTGCCGTGATGGAACGAAATCGAGAATGGAGCTGTTGTGCACGTGTTGGGGGGGGGATCACCTCGCCCAGGTGTTTCGCGGCTTCGGCATTGATTTCGATGGCGTGGGCGTCAATCCCAGGGTACAGCAGCTTGAGTGCCTTGAGGTTCATCCCGATGTTGGCGCCGAACTCGATGCAGCTCTGAATGCCGTGAGCTTGGTGTAGCGCGTTGGAAAAGAAGGCGAGGTTGGATGCTAGCAGGCCATCGCCCTGGTTGCGCTGGATGTACTCGGTGCCGAAATTTCCGGCCCAAAACGTTTCCTGCGTTGTTTTGAAGCTCATGGCTATTTTCCTCGCGATTGATTGATAACCTTGAACATTAATTCCGCACGTACCCAGTCTTCCTCAGTGTCGATATCCTGCACCCGATGGCTCGGCAGCAGTACCGGGACGGCGTCGTGGGAGAACAGCGGTTTGGCCGCCAGCCAGGCTGTGGCGCGGCCCCAGTAGAACTGTCCGGCGTCGTGAAAGGCTTCTTCCAGGTCCTGCGAGCGGGTGTTGAAGCGCTCGGGGTTGAACATTTCCACGCGCTGGTCGGCGGTGATGCGGATGGCGCGCTGGATGGGAGAAGCGTAGCTGGTGACGGAGAAGGCGTAATCGGCGCCGCTTTGCTCCAGCACGTCGAACCCACGACGCAGGTCTTCGGCCTGGAGGAAGGGGGCGGTAGCGTAGAGGCAGCAGGCGTGTTCGACGGGCGTGATGTTCGTGCTCATCCAGTCGATGGCGTGGGCGACAACGGGGATGGTACCGGTGTAGTCGTCCGAGAGCTCGGCCGGGCGCTTGAACGGAACATCGGCGCCGCAGGCGCGCGCGACTTCTGCGATCTCATCGTCGTCGGTCGAAACGATGACCTGGTCGAAGCAGTCGCTGACCTGGGCGGCCTGGATCGACCAGGCGATCATTGGCTTACCGCAGAAGGACTTGATGTTTTTACGCGGGATGCGCTTGCTGCCGCCGCGGGCGGGAATGATCGCGACCTTCATGTCAACACCGATTCGAGAACTGCAATCACCTGATCCTGCTCGGCCTCAGTCATCGTTGGAAACATCGGCAGGCTGATCGCCTCGGCGTAATAGCGTTCTGCCTCCGGGAAGTCCCCCGCCTTGAAACCCATTTGCTGGTAATAATGCTGGGTATGCACGGGGATGTAGTGCAGGTTCACGCCGATCCCCTGCTCTCGCAGCGCGTCGAACACCTCCCGGCGCGTTTTGCGGATCTGGTCGAGTTGCAGCCGGATGACATAGAGGTGCAGGCCGGAGTAGCTGTCGGGATGCTGCCAGGGGCGGGTGACCGGCAGGTCTACGAGCAACGCGTCGTAGCGTGCGGCCAGTTTGTGCCTGCGGGCGACGTAGTGGTCAAGGCGCGCCATCTGGCTGACGCCGAGCGCGGCCTGCAGATCGGTCATGCGGTAGTTGAATCCGAGCTCTATCTGCTGGTAATACCAGGGGCCGTCAGGCGCGCGCGTCATCTGCGCTGGGTCGCGGGTGATGCCGTGGCTGCGCAGCAGGGCCATTTTGTTTGCGAGTTCGGCGTCGTTGGTCAGCCCCATGCCGCCTTCGGCGGTGGTGATGATCTTGACCGGGTGGAAGCTGAACACCGTGATATCGCTGTAGCGGCCATTGCCGATGGACTCGCCCTTATATTTGCCACCGATGGCGTGCGAGGCGTCTTCGATGACGTGGAAACCGTAGTGCTGGCCGAGGGCGTGGATGGAGGGCATGTCGCAGGGTTGGCCGGCGAAATGTACCGGGATTACGATCTTAGGCAGCCGGCCATCGTGCTCGGCCTGTTCCAGTTTGGCGGCTAGGGCCTCGACGCTGAGGTTGTAGGTGCGCGGGTCGATATCGACGAAATCGACTTCGGCGCCGCAATAGCGTGCGCAGTTGGCCGAAGCAACAAAGGTGTTGGGGGAGGTCCAGAGCCGCTCGCCGGGTCCGAGATCCAGTGCCAGGCAGGCGATGTGCAATGCGCTGGTGGCGCTATTGACGGCGACGCCATAGGCCGCACCACAGTAATCCGCCACGGCTTGCTCGAAGCGAGGAACAGCAGGCCCCTGGGTCAGGTAATCCGAGCGTAGAACATCTGTGACTGCGGCGATATCCGATTCGGTGATGTCTTGGCGACCATATGGAATCATGGATTAGGCCGTGAAGTCCGGATCGACATGTTCGCGGATCAGATCACGGATTTGACCGACCGTGAGGAAATCCGGGTTGGTACCGCTGTTGTACGCATAGCCTTCCTGCACCGGCTTACACCCGTTGAGGTCGCAGTATTGCTCACGACTGTACTTGGCCGACTGCGGCAGGATGGCAAAGTAGCGGCCGAGGTCGACGGTGTTGAAGCTATCGCTGGCGGTGATCATCTCTTCGTGGATCTTTTCACCCGGCCGGATGCCGATGATCGGACGCTCGCACTCCGGACCGATGGCCTCGGCGACGTCCATGATGCGATAGCTGGGGATCTTGGGGACGAAGATCTCGCCGCCGTGGGCGTTTTCCAGCGCCCAGAGGACCATGTCGACACCGTCCTGAAGGCTGATGTTGAAGCGTGTCATCTCCGGGTCGGTGATGGGCAGGATGCCGGTCTTGCGCCGCTCCAGGAAAAAGGGGATGACCGAGCCTCGACTGCCCATGACGTTGCCGTAGCGCACGACGGCGAAGCGGATATCGCGATGCCCGCGAACGTTGTTGGCGGCGGTGAAGAGCTTGTCCGAGCAGAGCTTGGTGGCGCCGTAGAGGTTGATGGGCGCGGCGGCCTTGTCGGTGGAGAGCGCGATGACCCGCTTCACACCGCTGTCCAGACAGGCGTCGACGAGGTTTTGGGCGCCGAGGATGTTGGTCTTGATGAATTCGAAGGGGTTGTATTCGGCCGCCGGGACCTGTTTGAGCGCGGCGGCATGGATGACGGTGTCGATGCCTTCCAGGGCGCGCTTGAGGCGGTTGTAGTCGCGCACGTCGCCGATGAAATAGCGGATGCCGGGGTAGGTCTTGGGGTCGAAGACCTGCGACATCTCGAATTGCTTGAGCTCGTCGCGGCTGAAGATGACCAGTCGCTTGATATCGGGGTGGCGCTCGAGTACGGTCTTGACGAATGCCTTGCCGAAGGAGCCGGTACCGCCGGTTATGAGGATGGATTGCGTTTCTTTCATGACGTTTATCTTTGGTTTGTGGGTCACAGAGCCTGCATGGCCACCAGCTTGCCGAATCGGGAGTCATTTGAATCGCGCAATTCCTCGTAAGGCCCATGCTCCACCAGTCGGCCCTGGTCGAAGACGTAGACGTGGTCAACATTGCGGATGGTGGAAATGCGATGGGCAATGATGACAACGGTAATGCGACCCTTGAGGGCGTCGATGCTTTTCTGGATGAAGAGTTCGGACTCTGAGTCGAGCGCGCTGGTCGCCTCGTCCAGGATCAGTAAGTTCGGTTTGCGAAACAATTCGCGGGCTATGAAGAGGCGCTGTCGCTGACCACCGGAAAGACGCACACCGCGGTCGCCGACCAGGGTCTGGTAGCCTTCCGGCAAGGTCTCGATGAAATGGTCGATATGTGCCTGGCGCGCGGCCTCGCGGACACTGTCCATTAGACACTGGTCTTTGCTGATGTCGCCTGCCCACATGCAGATGTTGTTGGCGATGTTGTCGTCAAAAACGACAGTCTCTTGGGAAACATAGCCGATCTGCCGGCGCCAACTAGCCAGTTGGATTTGATCGCCGGGAACGCCATCAATTAGGACCTGCCCGCGTTGCGGCTTGAGTATAAGGGTGAGCAAGTCAACGATGGTGGACTTACCGGCACCGGACTCGCCGACGAGCGCGACGGATGTACGCACCGGAATATCGAGACTAATGCCTTTAAGCACGTCGCCAAGAGATGACTCATAACTGAAGTACACATCACACAAGCTCATACCTTGCCTAAGAGGCTCTGCGAACTGGGTGCCGTCGGAGACGCGATGCTTGTCCTGGGCGATAAACTCATCACGAACCAGTTCCAAGCAACCAATCAGATTAAGTGTCTGCTGCCAATTTCCCTGCAATGCAACGGTGGCGCTGAGGGATCGGTAAAATAAAACTAAAGAGACCAGGATCGGCGCTAGGGGCTGCTGAAGGAGGACAAGCTGTATTAGTACGAGAAGCATGATGAAGATCACCACGATCGGTTCGCGCACCGCCTGGGTGAAACTAGCCGCGACGCCAGTACGTATCTGATAGCCGGTGAGGCGGACAACAGATATTTTAATTTTGCTACGTATTGGACCGACCTGATCAGTTGAGGTTAGGTATTTGAAGGCGTGTAGAAACTGAATGAGTAGCTTAGCCAGGTTGCCGTTTTCAACCGCGGCTAGTCGCGAGACCTGGCGGACGTAGATATTGATCCAACGAAATAAAAAGAGTAACATTAAGCCGAGGATCAGCGCCATCAAACCAAAGCGCCACGCAACAATGAAAGCCAAGGCAGCATAGATAATGCTATTGATCAACTGCGAGCCTAGTTGGGTTAGAAACTGGAATGACTGCAGCGTCTGAGTGATCTGCTCGTTGATCAGGTTTATGAAATGGCCGGTATCATTATGGGCGTAGTAGCCATAGCTCATGCGGCTGTAGTCGTCGAATAGACGAACTTTCAGCTCGCGCAGCAGTTGCCCACGCAAATAAGCGTTGAAGCCCAATGCACCGAAGGTGAGTGCGCCCTTGGCGATAAAGGCAACGGTGATGACGAGTAGGATCACAACGGTGGAGTTTGCCAACCCCAGGCTGGCGAGCAAATCGTGCAGTAGCTTGGCGGCACCGGTTGTGGGCTCTGCGGCGGTACCGGTATCCAGCCCCTGCAACAGCGGAAGCAGCATGAGAATGCCGACGCCTTCGGCGAGGGCCGCCATAAGGGTGAGCCCAAAGACCAAGTATATCCGGGGGCCCAAATAGGTCTGGAAAGTACTTAAGTAGTGGGGGATGTCGCGGAGAGGATTTTGGTGCATTACGCGTTTTTCTAGTTACAGCCTTAGGGTTTCAGTGAGCTGGCGATATTCGATTTCATCATCATCAAACCTGATTCGTTCAACTTGAATTCGCGTAGAGACGGCCTTCAACGCGTTTAACCGGCAGAACGGATTCAGATCGTAGAGGATCGACTCGGGTTTGGCCCATCATCGGATCCCGATCACGCCCATTTCGATGAGATCGCGATGGGCGACGGCGAAGATAACGGCGTCGTAACTGCCGGGCGCCGGAGCCTCGGGTAGACACTCAAGGCCGTATTCGTGCTTGGCCTCGGCGCGGTCGATCCAGGGGTCGTAGCAGTCGGGGTGACGATTCTCGGAACTGACTTTAGAGGCGCCCGTCGACCGTATCGACGATAGAACAGATTTCACGTCATAGAGGATCGACTTGGGTTTGGCCCAACGGCGGATCCCGGTCGCCCCCATCGCGATGAAGTCGCGGTGCGCGACGGCGAGGATGACAGCATCGTAGCTGCCGGGCGCCGGGGCCTCGGGCAGACGGTCGAGGCCGTAATCGTGTTTGGCCTCGGCTCGGTCGATCCAAGGGTCGTAGCAGTCCACCGCGATTTTTTAGTCGCGCAGGGCCAGGACGATGTCGATGACGCGGGTGTTGCGCAGGTCCGGGCAGTTTTCCTTGAAGGCGAAGCCGAGGACCAGGATGCGGCTGTTGCAGACGCCGACGCTGTTATTGAGCATGAGTTTGACCACGGTCTCGGCGACATGGGCGCCCATGCGGTCGTTGATACGTTGCCCGGCGAGGATGAGCGCGTTCTCGTTCCCAACGTTCGTTCGCGTCGGCGTGTAGGCCCGACGTTCCGCGCCGCACGACGCATGGCTGGCGGGGCGCGTCGACGTGGTGGCAGGGACGCGGAGCGTCCCGGCGACACTCCCACGCGGAGCGTGGGAGCGAGTTCTACTCCGATGCAGTGTCCGCCGACCAGGCCGGGGCGGAAGGGGAGGACGTTCCATTTGCTCCCGGCGGCTTCCAGCACTTCGTGGGTGTCGATGCCGAGCTTGTCGAAGATCAGGGCCAGCTCGTTCATGAGGGCGATGTTGAGATCGCGCTGGGTGTTCTCGATGACCTTGGCGGCTTCGGCAACGCGGATGCTGCTGGCCGGGTGGGTGCCGGCGGTGACCGTTAGGCGCTCGGCTTCGTGTCGAGATCGGCCGACAGTTGGTTCGCACATGCTGCGATTTGCTCGATGCTCAAATCGGGCAAGCCTTTTTGGCGCCACGTCGTGTAATCGAACCTTTCTCGGTTGATGGAGACCACGAATCGCTCTGCTTCGACCAGACCGAGCGCTTCAATGAGGGCTCGCATACCCCGTAAGCGGATTTCAGTTTCAGTTGTCATACCAGTGCTCCAACATGGCGAGAGCCTCTCCGGGCGTTGCCTAGAGCCGGCCGTCCACCGTATTGACCGGAAGAACGGATTTAACGTCGTAGAGGATCGCCTTGGGTTTGGCCCAGCGGCGGATCCCGGTCGCGCCGGTCTCGACGAAGTCACGGTGGGCGACGGAGAGGATGACGGCGTCGTAGGTGCCCTCGGCCGGGGGCTCGGCGAGGCAGTCGAGGCCGTATTCGTGCTTGGCCTCGGTGCGGTCGATCCAGGGGTCGTAGCAGTCCACCGCGATGTTGTATTCGCGTAGGGCCAGGATGATGTCGATGACGCGGGTGTTGCGCAGATCGGGGCAGTTCTCCTTGAAGGCGAAGCCGAGGACCAGGATGCGGCTGTTGCAGACACCGATGCCGTTTTGGAGCATGAGTTTGACGACGGTCTCGGCGACATGGGCGCCCATGCGGTCGTTGATGCGTCGCCCGGCGAGGATGAGCGCGTTCTCGTTCCCAACGTTCGTTCGCGTAGGCGTGTAGGCCCGACGTTCCGCGCCGTACGACGCATGGCTGGGGGAGCGCGTCGACGTGGTGGCAGGGACGCGGAGCGTCCCGGCGACACTCCCACGCGGAGCGTGGGAGCGAGTTCTACTCCGATGCAGTGGCCGCCGACCAGGCCGGGGCGGAAAGGGAGGAAGTTCCATTTGCTCCCGGCGGCTTCCAGCACTTCGAGGGTGTCGATGCCGAGCTTGTCGAAGATCAGGGCCAGCTCGTTCATGAGGGCGATGTTGAGATCGCGCTGGGTGTTCTCGATGACCTTGGCGGCTTCGGCAACACGGATGCTGCTGGCCGGGTGGGTGCCGGCGGTGATGATCTCGGTGTAGAGGGCATCGACGATGGCGGCGATCGCGGGGGGTGGAGCCGCTGGTGACTTTTTTGATGGTGGTGAGGCGGTGTTCGTGGTCGCCGGGGTTGATGCGCTCGGGGGAGTAGCCCAGGAAGAAGTGGTGAGTGGTGAGTGGGGGCTTGCGGCTGGTTGGACGCACGGTAGCTCAAGCCCGAGATTCGTTCCAGGACGGGGACGCAGTCTTCCTCGGTGCAGCCGGGGTAGACGGTGGATTCGTAGATGACCAGGTCGCCGAGTTTGAGCACCTTGCCGACGGTCTCGGAGGCCTTGATCAGGGGCGTCAGATCGGGCCGCTTGTACGCATCGACCGGGGTGGGCACGGTGACGATGAAGATGCGGCAGGGGCGCAGGGCTTCCAGATCGCTGCTGTAGGTCAGGTGGCGGGCGGCGGCGAGGTGTTCGGGGCTGGTCTCGCGGGTGCTGTCGCGACCGGCCTCGAGTTCGGCGATGCGGGTTTGGTTGATGTCGTAGCCGACCACGGGGCGGTGTTTGGCGAACTCCACGGCGAGCGGCAAGCCGACGTAGCCCAGGCCGATGATGGCGATGGGGGTGTCGGGGTCCGTCAGATGGGCGAGGGCTTGGTCCATTTGGGCTCGGGGGTTTGGCTGTGGGTTTGCGTCAGGGTTCGGGCTCTTGACGCGGAGCGTCGGGGCTACACTCCCACGCGGAGCGTGGGAGCGAGTTACGGGGCGACTTCAGTCAATCCGACCACCTCGCCGGGGGCGCCAACTCGCTCCCACGCGGAGCGTGGGAGCGAGTTAACGTGCGCACGGTATGCAAACCTTGGCCAGCGTGTCGGCATGGCGCCGGCCGGACTCGGCATCGCGTTCGACCCGCTGCAGCTCCTTGTCGAGAGACTCATGGCCTCTCGACCAGTCGATCGCGGTATGGATCCGCGGAAAGAGGAGCGTAAGAAAGTCCGGGAAGTCGCGCTCCAGCGCTTCCTTCCAGGGGCTGTCGTCGTCGTCGCGCGAGGCGTCGGTCATCGAGCGGGGCGTCCGGTGGTCGGATTCACGCACAGGGGAAGACCGCGAGGTTATTCGGTCCGCGTGGGAGTGAGCTCGAGCCGGCCTTGTTCGTTTCGTCCGGCTTCAGCATGTTCAGCGCGGTGCCTGGGATCGCGGAGTTGAGCTCGACCCCGCCGGCCGTCAGGGCAGCGGAAGAGGACGACTGCAAGTCGTCGATCCCGGGGGGTGTTGCTGTTTTGCGGCAATCGCCTGTGGCTCTTGCGGCAGTCTCTTGTACAGCGCCACGCACGGAGAGGCGGAGCGTACCGGTCGCTTCAGGCTTGCGTCCCGGTTTTTTAAAGGCGCCCGTCGACCGAACCGACCGGAAGAACGGACTTCACGTCGTAGAGGATCGACGTGGGCTTGGCCCAGTTGCGGATCCCGGTCGCGCCCATCGCGATGAAGTCGCGGTGGGCGACGGCGAGGATGACGGCGTCGTAGCTGCCGGGCGCCGGGGCCTCGGGGAGACAGTCGAGGCCGTATTCTTGCTTGGCCTCGGTGCGGTCGATCCAGGGGTCGTAGCAGTCCACGGCGATGTTGTATTCGCGCAGGGCCTGGATGATGTCGATGACGCGGGTGTTGCGCAGGTCGGGGCAGTTTTCTTTGAAAGCGAAGCCCAGGACCAGCACGCGGCTGTTGCAGACGCCGATGCTGTTATTGAGCATGAGCTTAACGACGGTCTCGGCGACATGGGCGCCCATGCGGTCGTTGATGCGTCGCCCGGCGAGGATGAGCGCGTTCTCGTTCCCAACGTTCGTTCGCGTAGGCGTGTAGGCCCGACGTTCCGCGCCGCACGACGCATGGCTGGCGGGGCGCGTCGACTTGGTGGCAGGGACGCGGAGCGCCCCGGCGACACTCCCACGCGGAGCGTGGGAGCGAGTTCTACAGTCCACCGCGATGGTGTGTTCGCGCAGGGCCAGGATGATTTCGATGACGCGGGTGTTGCGCAGGTCCGGGCAGTTTTCCTTGAAGGCGAAGCCCAGGATACGGCTGTTGCAGACACCGATGCCGTTTTGGAGCATGAATTTGACGACGGTTTCGGCCACATGGGCGCCCATGCGGTCGTTGATGCGTCGCCCGGCGAGGATGACCTCGGGTTTTGTCGCAGATGGCCGGTGGGCCTTTGTCGCGCATCCGTCTGGAGTGGCTGCCGGGGGGTGTCGGATTACGCTGTCGCTAATCCGACCTACGGCTACGGCCTACGGCCCGCGATGAGCTCGGCGAGGCGGTTGCTGCCGGCCGGGTGGGGGCCGGCGGCGATGATCGCGTTATCGAGGGCGTCGACGGTGGCGGCGATCGCGGGGGTCACCCCGCGTCGTGTCCGATCAGGTCCTCCAGGCTGGCGGCATCGAAGATGCCGTCGAGCCAGGCATCCAGTTGCGCGACCGGCGCCGTGTCGATCCGCTGCTCCGCCACTGCGGGTAATGGGCCGAAGCGGCGCGTGAGCAGACGCTTGAGGCTTTCGGCCTTACCCTCGGCCTTGCCTTTGGCCTTGCCCTTGGCCTTGCCCTTGGCCTCGCCCTTCGCCTCGCCCTCGGCAAAGATCGATTGATACGCCTTTGTCTCCTGAATCGGGGTCACTAAATTCAGCATCGCCCAGATCTCCTTCGCAGTCAGTCCGCGAAATCGCTCGAAAAACCAAAACTCCAACACCTGCCCCAGAATCTCACGCACCTCGGGGGCAAGCGACACGTCCTGAACGGTGCGCCATAAGCCCTGCGCACGGGCACGCAGGTCGTCGTCGTCCTCGATCAGCAGCGGCGCGAAGACCGCCACATAGGGGTTGTCCGGCTCGCGCGCCAGCCAGTCCGGCAAGACGCGCCGCAGCGCAACCTGCAGCAACGGTGCTTCGGCCTGGTTCGCCCAGCGCGGAAAGCGCGGACGGTCTTGGTTGGTGATCGTCGTGCTCCGCTGCGCGATGACGGTGTTCGCTGTCGTCAGGCATGGCCCGCACCCGGCCGTGTGCTTGATCTTGATGCTCGGTGATGGCCCGCTTTGCGGCGGCAGCGACGCTGAGCCGGGATGTCGGGTTACGCTGCGCTAACCCGACCTACGGCGTCGACCCGACCTTTGCACTTAGAGACGACCGTCGACGACATCGACCGGCAGAACGGACTTCACGTCGTAGAGGATCGACGTGGGCTTGGCCCAGCGGCGGATCCCGGTCGCGCCCATCGCGATGAAGTCGCGGTGGGCGACGGCGAGGATGACGGCGTCGTAGGTGCCGGGCGCCGGCGCCTCGGGCAGACAGTCGAGGCCGTATTCGTGCTTGGCCTCGGTGCGGTCGATCCAGGGGTCATGGCAGTCCCCCGCGCTATGGCTGGTCCAGTCCCGCAGACGCCGTGCAACGATCGAGGAAGTCGGACGGGAATCTGCGTTCAGCCGAAGAGCTCGCTGTGCGAACCGAGACGGGCGAGAATGAGTAAGTCTTCGCCAGACTTGCTGTAGATCAACAGCAGATCTGGCTTGATGTGGCATTCGCGGTAGCCGACCCAATCGCCGCTCAAGTCATGGTCGCGGTAACGCGGCTCCAGTGCCTGGTCCGCCACCAGTGCCTTCAGCACCGGCACCAAGTCTCTGTCGAGCGTTACGCCGTGCTTACCTTTCGCTTCGCGCTTGTAATCGCGTTTGAAGGACCTGGGGCGGTCAATCGTCCGCATGCAGATCAGCCATCAGATCGTCCACGGTCGCAAAGCGTTCGGCCTCACCAGCGTCGATCTCGGCCAGAGCCTGACGGCTACTGGCGCTAGGAGCTTTCACTTCGAACGGAAGGCAGCGATCTTGGGCCACGCGCAGCATCAAGAGGCGAATGGCATCAGATACCGACAAGCCCATCGCATCGAGCGCAGCCGCAGCGCGTTCCTTGGTATCGGCATCAATGCGGGCGCGAACATAGGTGTTGGCAGTTGCCATGGCTTGCTCTCCTCAGTGTGCGAGGCTCTATTGTAGTCACGTTAAGACTACAAACCTGAGGCTAAGTTCGATGCCACGAGTTCGCTGTTTGCCGCTGACTCTAAGTGTTCATCCGTCCTGCAATTCCAGACGACGCTCGATGCGTTCGATTCGGGCGACGAGTTGGTCGGTGTGTGTGTGCTGCTCGACGATTTCGCCATACATGTGCGCCAAATCACGCCGCATACCGGCAACCGTCAGTTCCAAGTTGCCCATGCGCGATTCGATTCGGGCAAAGCGCTCGGTATGTTTGTCCTGTGTCCCACGAATCGCGCGTAGGTTCTCAAGTACGAGGCCTTCGATGGTGTCGGTCATGGCCCACTCCCGGTTATGCTCTTGGTCCTGATCATCGGTGATGCCAATCTGCCCTTTGGCCCCGTGAATCAACGGGATCCTAGAAGCATTGCGCAGTTTGCGCTAGCGCGTGTCGGATCGTTGAATCGTTGAGGCCGCTGCTCCACCAGGGTGGCGATGACGTGTTCAGGAGTCTGGCCGCGGGCCCTGGCCAGTCCGGCTAGCGCCGTGGCGGCCCGATCAGGGATGGGGACGGTGAGGTTCATCGTGTGGTTTCTCCGACGATCGAGATTGCCATGCCGGTCCTAGGTTGGGCCGTGAGGGTGCGATGGTCATCGCTCAGCGCGGAAAGCGCGGACGGTCTTGCTCGCGCAGAAAGATCCCAATGCCGATGACGTCCCGATGCGGATGCTCCTCGCCGTACAGACCGATCTTGGTCACCAGATTGTACCAAGCCTTCTCCGAGTGCTGACCCTGGAATTCGACCACGTAGACCGGCCCATCGTGCCCGTCGGGCTCGAAAATCCCGTCCAAGCGCCGCTCCAGCCCTTTGATCGTCAGGGATGATGGCGATGACGCGGGTGTTGCGCAGGTCCGGGCAGTTCTCCTTGAAGGCGAGGCCGAGGCCCAGGATGCGGCTGTTGCAGACACCGATGCTGTTATTGAGCATGAGCTTGACCACCGTCCCGGCGACATGGGCGCCCATACGGTCGTTGATGCGTCGCCCGGCGAGGATGAGCGCGTTCTCGTTCCCAACGTTCGTTCGCGTAGGCGTGTAGGCCCGACGTTCCGCGCCGCACGACGCATGGCTGGCGGGGCGCGTCGACTTGGTGGCAGGGACGCGGAGCGTCCCGGCGACACTCCCACGCGGAGCGTGGGAGCGAGTTTCTGCACAATCTCGGCGCGTGGGAGCGCGTTCGAACACGAGGTGGCTGGTGCTCTGCCAACTCGCTTCCACGCCCTGCGCCAACTCGCTCCCACGCCCTACACCAACTCGCTCCCACGCCCCACACCAACTCGCTCCCACGCTCTGCGTGGGAGTGTAGGCCCGACGCTCTGCGTCGCGGGGCAGTGCGCCCGGGCGCTGGTGAGGCCTGCACCGTCGGGGGGTGCGCATTGACCTGGTAGCAGGGACGCGGAGCGTCCCGGCGACACTCCCACGCGGAGCGTGGGAGCGAGTTCTACTACTCCGATGCAGTGGTCGCCGACCAGGCCGGGGCGGAAGGGGAGGACGTTCCATTTGCTCCCGGCGGCTTCCAGCACTTCGAGGGTGTCGATGCCGAGCTTGTCGAAGATCAGGGCCAGCTTGTTCATGAGGGCGATGTTGAGAACGGGCTGGGTGTTCTCGATGACCTTGGCGGCTTCGGCGACGCGGATGCTGCTGGCCGGGTGGGTGCCGGCGGTGACCGTCAGGCGCTCGGCTTGGTGTCGAGGTCGGCCGACAGTTGGTTCGCACAGGCTGCGATTTGCTCGATGCTTAAATCGGGCAAGCCTTTTTGGCGCCACGTCGTGTAATCGAACCGTTCTCGGTTGATGGAGACCACGAATCGCTCGGCTTCGACCAGACCGAGCGCTTCAATGAGGGCTCGCATACCCCGTAAGCGGATTTCGGTTTCAGTTGTCATACCAGTGCCCAACATGGCGAGAGCCTCTCCGGGCGTTGCCTAGAGCCGGCCGTCCACCGTATTGACCGGAAGAACGGATTTAACGTCGTAGAGGATCGCCTTGGGTTTGGCCCAGCGGCGGATCCCGGTCGCGCCCGACTCGACCAAATCGCGGTGCGCGACGGCGAGGATGACGGCGTCGTAGCTTCCGGGCGCCGGGGCCTCGGGTAGACAGTCGAGGCCGTATTCGTGTTTGGCCTCGGCGCGGTCGATCCAGGGGTCGTAGCAGTCCACGGCGATGTTGTAGTCGCGCAGGGCCAGGATGATGTCGATGACGCGGGTGTTGCGCAGGTCCGGGCAGTTCTCTTTGAAGGCGAGTCCCAAGACCAGGATGCGGCTTTCGCAGACATCGATGCCGCTCTTGAGCATGAGCTTCACCACGGCCTCGGCGACATGGGCGCCCATGCGGTCGTTGATGCGTCGCCCGGCGAGAATGATCTCGGGGTGGTAGCCGATGGCGACGGCTTTGTGGGTCAGATAGTAGGGGTCGACACCGATGCAGTGTCCGCCGACCAGGCCGGGGCGGAAGGGGAGGAAGTTCCATTTGCTCCCGGCGGCTTCCAGCACCTCGAGGGTGTCGATGCCGAGCTTGTCGAAGATCAGGGCCAGCTCGTTCATGAGGGCGATGTTGAGATCGCGCTGGGTGTTCTCGATGACCTTGGCGGCTTCGGCGACGCGGATGCTGCTGGCCGGGTGGGTGCCGGCGGTAATGATCTCGTTGTAGAGGGCATCGACGACGGCGGCGATCTCGGGGGTGGAGCCGCTGGTGACCTTTTTGATGTTGGTGAGGCGGTGTTCCTGGTCGCCGGGGTTGATGCGCTCGGGGGAGTAGCCGCAGTAGAAGCCGTTGTGGTCGGGTGGGGTTGGGGCTTCGTCCGTGGCCTCGGCGGGGTGTCGGATGTCGCCGGCGCTCATCCGACCTGCGGCTGAGGCGGATGCTCGGCGGTCGGGGTTGGGGGGTGTCTCGGGTGCTGCGGTGCGGCGGTCGGTGTGGAGGTAAGTCAGACCGGAGGCGCGGGCGAGCACGGGGACGCAGTCTTCCTCGGTGCAGCCGGGGTAGACGGTGGATTCGTAGATGACCAGGTCGCCGGGTTTGAGCACCTTGCCGACGGTCTCGGAGGCTTTGATCAGGGGCGTGAGGTCGGGGCGCTTGTAGTCGTCGACCGGGGTGGGCACGGTGACGATGAAGATGCGGCAGCGGCACAGAGCGCCGAGGTCGCTGGTGTAGGTCAGGTGTCGGGCGGCGGCGAGGTCTTCGGGGCTGGTCTCGCGGGTGGTGTCGCGACCTGCTTTGAGCTCGGCGATGCGGGTTTGGTTGATGTCGAAGCCGACCACGGGGCGGTGTTTGGCGAATTCCACGGCGAGCGGCAGGCCGACGTAGCCCAGGCCGATGATGGCGATGGGGGTGTCGGGGTCCTTGAGATGGGCGAGGGCTTGGTCCATTTGAGCTCGGGGGTCTGGCTGTGGGTGCGGGTTCGGGGTTCGGGGTTCGGGCTCGTGACGCGGAGCGTCGGGGCTACACTCCCACGCGGAGCGTGGGAGCGAGTTACGGGGCGACTTCAGTCAACCCGACCACCTCGCCGGCCGGGGGCGCCAACTCGCTCCCACGCTCTGCGTGGGAGTGTCGATGCGACGCTCTGCGTTCCAACTCGCTCCCACGCTCCGCGTGGGAGTGTCGATGCGACGCTCTGCGTCGCGGGTCAGTAAGGCCGGGCGCCGGTGAGCGATGCACCGCCGGGGGTGCGCATCCACCTGGCTGCAGGGACGCGGAGCGTCCCGGCGACACTCCCACGCGGAGCGTGGGAGCGAGTTACGGGGGCGACTTCAGGCAACCCGACCACCTCGCCGGCCGGGGGGCGCCAACTCGCTCCCACGCTCTGCGTGGGAGTGTCGATGCGACGCTCTGCGTCGCGGGGCAGTGCGGCCGAGCGCCGGTGAGGGATGCACCGCCGGAGGTGCGCATCCACCTGGCTGCAGGGACGCGGAGCGTCCCGGCGACACTCCCACGCGGAGCGTGGGAGCGAGTTACGGGGGCGACTTCAGTCAACCCGACCACCTCGCCGGCCGGGGGGCGCCAACTCGCTCCCACGCTCTGCGTGGGAGTGTCGATGCGACGCTCTGCGTCGCGGGTCAGTGCGGCCGGGCGCCGGTGAGGGATGCACCGCCGGGGGTGCGCATCGACCTGGCTGCAGGGACGCGGAGCGTCCCGGCGACACTCCCACGCGGAGCGTGGGAGCGAGTTACGGGGCGACTTCAGTCAACCCGACCACCTCGCCGGCCGGGGGGCGCCAACTCGCTCCCACGCTCTGCGTGGGAGTGTCGATGCGACGCTCTGCGTTCCAACTCGCTCCCACGCTCTGCGTGGGAGTGTCGATGCGACGCTCTGCGTCGCGGGTCAGTGCGACCGGGCGCCGGTGAGGGATGCACCGCCGGAGGTGCGCATCCACCTGGCTGCAGGGACGCGGAGCGTCCCGGCGACACTCCCACGCGGAGCGTGGGAGCGAGTTACGGGGGCGACTTCAGTCAACCCGACCACCTCGCCGGCCGGGGGCGCCAACTCGCTCCCACGCTCTGCGTGGGAGTGTCGATGCGACGCTCTGCGTCGCGGGTCAGTGCGGCCGGGCGCCGGTGAGGGATGCACCGCCGGGGGTGCGCATCGACCTGGCTGCAGGGACGCGGAGCGTCCCGGCGACACTCCCACGCGGAGCGTGGGAGCGAGTTACGGGGGCGACTTCAGTCAACCCGACCACCTCGCCGGCCGGGGGCGCCAACTCGCTCCCACGCTCTGCGTGTCTCGGGGCGACTCAAGTCGCCCCTACCCGTTCGGGTTGGATCCGACCTCTTCTGCGAGCTGCTCGATCTCGGCCTTGAGGGCTTCGTATTCGGCGCGTTTGCGTTGCAGGAAGCGCGCGGTGATGCGGGTCTTGGCCTCGATGCCCTGCGGGGTCAGCAGGTAGGCGTAGGCGAGCTTGTTGTCGCTCCTGCGAAAGTTCTGGACCTTCACCCACCCTTGGTCGATCACGGCGCGCACGCAGAAGTTGGTGCTGCCCAGGCTGATGCCGAGGGCCTTCGCCAGGTCGCGCTGGGTGGCTTCGGGATGCGTCTCGAGGTGTTTGAGGACGCGGTAGTGAAGGTCGTCGGTCATGGCGGTGTGCGTCGAGGGTGCCGGGGGGCGACCGGTGGTGTCGGGCGTCGGGGTTCGCGACGCGGAGCGTCGGGGCGAGTGCCCAGTCTCGGAGCGTGGGATTCAGTGCCCGGTCGCGGAGGGTGGGAGTCAGATCCACACCTGCGAGGGCCTTGCCTGGTCGTCCGAGGCGGGCTTGCGGCAGCGCTTCGGAGACGCTACCGCCCTACCCTGTCGTTTTCGGGGTATGGGCGTGGGGGCGATATGTTCAGGCGTTGTACGGCAGCGGTAGGGTAACGGGTCGGGCGCGGCGGGGCAAGTGGGCAGGCGTTGTCCTGGCCCTCGCATCGAATATGCCCTGACTGCCATCGGAAAAGAGCACTGCGATGCGTCCGGCGCCGAGATACCGTGCTTCGTTGAGCTTCATCACGATCTTCCCCTTGGGTAGGCTGGCCTCGATCATCGTTTCGGCCACATCGGCAGTGTCCAGGTCGCCGCTTGGGTACGCCGACTTTAGTCGGCCCCCCGAGCATGCCCGCACGGCGGGCTGAAGTCCGCCTCCCCGGGGGCCGACTGAAGTCGGCGTACCTGGGTGTGGGGCCGAAGTCTCGCGTCCGGTTGGGGAACCCAAGAGGCATGGACGAGAGGATGACCAAAGCCTCGTTGTCGTTGTCGTTGTCGTTGTCGTGTTCGTCCGGAATCCGACAACGACAACGAAAAATTCTGCGACGCTTTGCTCAAGACTGACGGCATCAAGGACTCGATGCCTTCCAGGCACTCGCTGTCGGGATGACTATTCCCGGAAATCACCTCAGGTCATTTCCGGGAAAGGACGCGGAGCGTCGGGGCTACACTACCACGCGGAGCGTGGGAGCGAGTCAGAGTCAGCGTGGGAGCGAGTCAAAGTCCAACGCGCAGCCCCAGCGCTCGCGGGCGTAGGCGCTCGGGCGGAAGCGCACGGTGGCGTCGGCCAGCACGGCGAGGCTGACGATGTCGGTCCGGTACTTGTCGAAGATGCGGTAATTGTAGACGTACATGCGCTCGGCAAAGCCCGCCTCGGCATCGCCCTGAACCTCGACGTGGACCAGCACCCAGGTCTCGGCACCCTCGCGTGTGAAGACTCTGGCCAACTTGTCGGCATGGCGCCGGCCGGTCTCGGCATCGCGCACCACCTGTTGCAGCTCCTTGTCGAGAAATTCATGGCCTTTCGACCAGTCGATCGCAGTATGGATCCGCGGGAACAAGAGCGCGAGAAAGTGCGGGAAGTAGCGCTCCAGCGCTTCTTTCCAGGGACTGTCGTAGTCGTCACGCGAGGCATCGGTCATCGGTCGGCTCGTCCGGTGGTCGGATTCACGCGCCGGGGAAGGCCGCGGGGGGCGCGGCCGTGCATCGGCGCGGGACGCACCGGCGGGGGGGCGCGTCGGCATGGCGGCAGGGACGCGGAGCGTCCCGGCGACACTCCCACGCGGAGCGTGGGAGCGAGCCGGTAGGGCAACTCGCTCCCACGCCCCTCCAGCCAACTCGCTCCGACGCTCTGCGTCGCGTGGCGGCGCGGTCGCGTGCCGACACGGGTCGCAGCGCCGGGGGTGCGCGTCGGCATGGCGGCAGGGACGCGGAGCGTCCCGGCGACACTCCCACGCGGAGCGTGGGAGCGAGTAAGCGCGCCGGGGAAGGCCGCGGGGGGCGCGGCCGTGCATGGCGCGGGACGCACCGGCGGAGGGGCGCGTCGGCATGGCGGCAGGGACGCGGAGCGTCCCGACGACACTCCCACGCGGAGCGTGGGAGCGAGCCAGTAGGGCAACTCGCTCCCACGCTCATCCAGCCAACTCGCTCCCACGCTCCGCGTGGGAGTGTAGTCCCGACGCTCTGCGTCGCGTGGCGGCGCGGTCACGTGCCGACACGGGTCGCAGCGCCGGGGGTGCGCGTCGGCATCGCGGCAGGGACGCGGAGCGTCCCGGCGACACTCCCACGCGGAGCGTGGGAGCGAGTAAGCGCGGAGCGTGGGAGCGAGCCGGTAGGGTGGACGAGCGAGCGCGAAGTCCACCGAACCCCGCTCGAGAATATGGCCTTAATTCGCCCAGCCTCGATCATCGTTTCGTCCACATCGGCAGTGTCCAGATCGCCGACCGCCCGGGTACGCCGACTTCAGTCGGCCGAGCGCGACCGCGCGGCGGACTGAAGTCCGCCTCCCCGGGGGCCGACTGAAGTCGGCGTACCCGGGGTGGGGCCGGGGTCTCGCGTCCGGTTGGGGAACCCAAGAGGCATGGACGAGAGGATGAGCAAAGCCCCGGGTGGGTGCGATCATCGTTGGTAAAACACCCGACCCACACGCCGAATGTGCTCCAGAAGCGCTGCATTTTCGATCGCGGCAAGGCGTGAAAGGTCGATCTGGTAGGGCAGCAGCAAGTCGTCGAGCTGGGTTTCCAGTGTCAACACTTGGATGTCGTCGAGTTGCTCTCCCTCCAGGACAAGGTCGATATCCGAGCCACGGCGGTAGTTCCCCTTGGCTCTGGATCCGTAAAGCAGTGCCCGCTCGACCGCGGGACAGGCGTCGAGCAGGGTGCGAATCCGGTCGATCACCGATTCGGACAATCCGCAGGTGTCCGGGGTGATGTCATCCAACGGCATCGTCGGCCAGCCCTTGCATGCGGGTTTGGAAGGCGTCGAACAGGCTCATGTAACGTGTGCCGATGATCTCGATCAGTTGCTTCGCGGTATTCTCGTCATAGGTGTGCGAGGAGCGGTTTCTGCTCTTGATGGTCTCCATCCAGGTCTCGCCGTCGGTGACAAGACCGCGGCGGAAGGCTTCCCGAATGGCGTCGCGCGATCCGGTGATCGCGGTGTTGCCTTGGTACTCGAAGTAATCCTTCATGACATTCCAGGCGAGCTCATGGGTGAACTCGAACGCCTTGATGAGCCCTTGTTGCTCGAGCGGGCTCAAGGATCGTTCCGCGGCAAGGCTCACGGCATCGCTCAGTTGCAGAAAGGCGCGCCGGTAATTGGCAAAGCGTTGCTTCCAGCGAACATCGATACCCGGTTCGGATGTCATGGACGCGTACCTGATTTCCGTTTCCGTGCAAAGTGTCTGCTCAAACAGCCCTTTGGGAAGGCGCTGGAGCCGACGGCGTTGTCCGTGGGACCGGCCGCGAGCTCCCGGATAACGGCTCCGACGGGCGCCTCTAACGAACCATTCAAAAACAACCGAAACACGTAGGATGGGTAGAGCGAAGCGAAACCCATCTACCCCGCGCCAAGCAGTACAGGATGCACTGAAGTAGCGATAGGCCGCAGAGCGAAGCGAAACCCATCCAGCCCGCGCCAAGGGCATCGGACCGAAACCCTGCAACGCGGTGGTTTGGAGGATGGGTTTCGCTGCCGCTCTACCCATCCTACGCGTTCACGAAGGTGTCACCTGTCTTTGCTCTCGATCGTCCACTCTACCGGCTACTGGCTCACTCCCAGGCTCCGCGTGGGAGTGAGTTCACGGGGAGCGTGGGAGCCTGTGCGCACATTTTTCCGGCACACTCCGGAAACGAACAAGGCCACCGAAGTGGCCTTGTTCGTTGTTTTTATGGTGCGCCCTGCAGGGCTCGAACCTGCGACCACCTGATTAAAAGTCAGATGCTCTACCAACTGAGCTAAGGGCGCGAAAGCCGGTCAGTATAATGCGGCGCGCGGTCTTTTTGAAGGGCTACGACGTACGCCCGTCGAAACGGGTGTCGTCGCGGCCGTGCGCCGGCCCGGATCGCTCAGCGCAACTCTTGGCCGATCCGCTCCAGACGGCTTCTTGCGAGGCGTGCCTCGGTGCTGGCGGGGTAGCGGCTGACGACCTGTTCGAGCGTGGCGCGCGCCTGGTCGAACGCCTTTTGCTCGAATTGGATGTAGCCGATCTTGAGCATGGCGCCGGGGACCTTCGGGCTGTCGGGGCTCAGTTGCACCAGACGATCGAGCTCGGCCAAGGCGGCTGGGTAGTTGCGCTGGACATAGTAGGTCTCGCCGAGCCAGTAGCGGGCGTTGTCGGTGAACTGGCCCTGCGGATAGCGCCGGAGCAGGTCGTTGAAGCCGGCCTGGGCCTCGTCGTACTTGCGCTCTTTGAGGAGCTCGAAGGCGGCGGCGTAGGCATCGCGCTCGCTGCCGCCGGTCGTCTCGGGCGAGGGCAAGGAGGGGATGCCGGCGGCACCGCTCGAGGAGGGGACCGGCGCGGCCATCGGGGGCGGCGGCTCGGGGGTCCCCGCGGGGGCGTCGAGATCGCTTCCGCTGACGTCGATGGATCCGGTTCCGAGGCCGCCGTTGGGGTCGCCCGGGGCGGCGGAACCCGCGGGATCGCCGCGATCGGAACCGAGACGAGAGTCGATGTCGAGAAATTGATCGCGCTGCTGGCGCTGCAGCTTTTGGATCTCGAACTGCTGCATCTCGACCAGACCGCGCAACTCCTGCATCTCCATCTGGAACTGCTGCATCTGGAGCAGGAGCTCCGAGCCCGCCTGATTCTCGAGGATGCGCTCCATGCGGGCGAGCCGTGCTTCGAGGGCGGGGTTTGCAATGCTCGTCGCCGGCAGGGCCGCAGCGACCAGCGCCGCAGCCACAATCAAGACAATCGGTCGGATACCCATTGAGTGCACTCCTAAACCCTGCTCCCGGCGACACCCGAGACCTTCTCGCTCGGCGGTCGACAAACAACCTCAAACACCAGGGAAATCAGGGTTTAAATTGAAATTTCCAAAAAGACTTGAGTCGCGTCGACGCCGACGCCCGCAGACACCCGCCGGAACCCGATCCCACCGGAAAAGCCCGCACGTCACACGAGACGCGATTCAATACTGGATCACGACACGCCGATTCAACCGCCACGCCTGCTCGCTGTGACCGGGATTGGCCGGGCGTTCTTCGCCGTAGCTGAGCGTGGACAACTGGTTCGGCGGCACACCGTCGGCGACCATGAGCCGCCGCACCGACTCGGCACGCTGGTCGCCCAGTGCGAGGTTGTACTCGCGTGTGCCGCGCTCGTCGGTGTGGCCTTCGAGTGTCGCCTTCACCCCTGTATTGGTACCCAGGTAACGCGCGTGGGTGCGCAGCAGAGGGAGAAACTCGGGTTTGATCTCGGCCGTGTCGTAGTCGAAATAGATGGTCCGCTGGTACAGCGGGTTGCTCGGGTCCTCCCAGGGACCGGCATAGACCGGGCGCGTGGTTTCAAGCGGGGCGGTCGTGGTCGGTGCCGTCGGCATCGGCTGAGGCGCGACCTGCTCGGTCGACTGCTTCGGCGCGCTGGTGCAGCCGACGGCCAAGACAGAGGCGAGCACGACGGCAGTGAGGGCGAGCGCGGGCGCCCGGATGCCCTTGCGGTTGGTTGTCATCACAGACTCCTTCACCCCTGCCTCGGGGATTGGACGTTGATCCGGAAAGGTCGGGTCATTTGATGAACGGCGACCAGGCTGGCTCGCGGACCTCGCCGGAATCCTGAGAGAGGCGCTGGTTGCCGCCGCCGTCGATCGAGGCTGCCGCCAAGACGCCTCGGCCGCCGTGGATGGTCGCGTAAATTACCATGCTGCCGTTCGGCGCGAAACTCGGCGACTCGTCCAGGCTGCCGTTGCTCAAGACCCGCATGAAGCCGCGGTCCAGATCGATCACGCCGATGCGAAACCGCCCGTTGGCACGCGACACCAAGACGATGGAGCGCCCGTCGGGCGAATAGGATGCACGCGCGTTGTAGTCGCCCTCGGAGCTGATCCGCTGGGCAGGTCCGCCGCCCGAGCCCATGCGGTAGATCTGCGGGCTGCCGCCGCGATCGGAGGTGAAGATGATCTGTTGACCGTCCGGCGACCAAGAGGGCTCGGTGTCGATGGCGAAATGGTCGGTGAGGCGCACCAGCTCGCGGCTGGTGAGATCCAGGACATAGATGTCCGGATTGCCGTCCTTGGAGAGCGTCATCGCGAGCTTGCGCCCGTCCGGGGAGAAGGCCGGCGAGCCGTTGATGCCGGGATGGCTCGCGACCAGCTCGCGACGCCCGCTGGCGAGCTCCTGGATGTAGATGGCGGCGCGCTTGTTCTCGAAGGAGACGTAGGCGATGCGGCGTCCGTCGGGAGACCAGGCGGGCGACATGATGGGCTCGCCCGAGGAGACGATGGTCTGGGGGTTGTAGCCGTCGGCGTCCGCGACGCGCAGGGTCACGGTCTGGCCCTCGCCCTGGCCGGTGGCGGTGACGTAGGCGATGCGGGTCGCCGCCACGCCGCGCTGGCCGGTGAGCTTCTGATAGATGATGTCGGCGATGCGGTGCGCCGTGTTGCGCATGCCGTCCTTGGTGGAGACGAGCGTGCTGCTGGCGAGCTGATCGCCGCGGAAGACGTCGTAGAGGATGAAGCTGACCCGGTAGCCGGCGCCGTCGGCCTCGACCCGGCCGATGACCAGGTTGTTCATCCCGAGCAGGCGCCAATCGCGCAGATCCACGTCCTCGTGACGCGCCGGCATGTCGAGCATGTCGCGCGTCGGCATCGCACGAAAACGGCCGGTGCGCGCGAGATCCGCGCTGATGACTGCGGCGATATCCACCGGAGGGATGAGCCCGTCGCTCACGCCGAAAGGGACGACGGCGATCGGTTGGGCTGCCTCGACACCGCCCGTGACCTCGATGTTCAGACGCGCCTGTGCCGGCCCGGTCCCGAATCCGAGCCCGATTCCGAAGAGGACGACGGCAAAGGCCATGAGGATCGAGGGGCGGCGCTGGTGTCGGGGCATAGGGGTCTGTCCTGGCTAGGGCTTGAAGGTGAAATCGAACTCGCGAAAGCGCTCGAAGACGGGACCTGACGGCACGGGCAAGGGCGATGCCTGATTGACCGCGGCAACGACCGATTGATCGAAGGCGGTGTTGCCGCTGCTCTGAACCACCCGAACACTGTTGGGCACCACGTCGCCGCCCGGGATGAGCCGCACCGAGACGACGGTCGCGAGATCGCGACCGGTCGCCGGCGGCCGGACCCAAAACTGACGCACCCGATCGCGGATCACTGGGACGTAGCGATCGGCCTCGCGCGCGAGTTGCGCGGTCGCCAACGACGAGCTCGGGTCGGCCTCACGCGTACGCTGCGCCTCTTCCGCGGCGAGCCCGCGCTGCCTGTCCTCCTCGGCGAGCCGCCTGGCCTCCTGCTCGATGCGCTCCTGCGCGAGCTCCTCGACGAGACGGCGCTCCTCGAAATCGGCCATCAGGCGGGCCTCCTCTTCGAGCTGCCGCTGCCGCGCGAGGACGGCCTCGGCGTCGGCTTGGCGCTGCGCCTCCGCACGGCGTTCGATCTCGGCACGTCGCTCGGCCTCGGCGCGGGCGCGGCGTTCGTCTTCGGCACGGACCGCCTCGGATCGGCGTTGCGCCTCGGCACGGGCTGCGGCCTCCGCGGCAAGTCGCTTCTCTTCGGCCAGACGCTCGGCCTCGGCCTTGGCGGCTGCGGCCTCGGCGGCAAGACGCTCGGCCTCGGCGCGTCGAGCGGCCTCTGCACGGCGCTCGGCTTCTGCACGGCGTTCGGCTTCGGCCCTCGCAGCGGCCTCCTCGGCCTCTCGTTCGGCCTGCGCTCGGCGTTGAGCCTCGGCCCTACGCGCGATGTCGAGCTGACGGCGGGCCTCGGCCTCGGCTGCCGCTGCTTCGGCCTCCGCGGCCAGGCGCTCGGCCTCGGCAGCGGCACGAGCGGCCTCCTCGAGACGCTGCGCCTCCTCGCGCTCGGCGTCGGCCAGACGTTCCGCATCGGCGGCCTCGGCCTCGAGCCGCTCGGCCTCGAGCCGTGCGGCCTCGGCCGCGCTCAAGTCGTCCTGGTTCGACTCCGGCGGGGCCACTACGTCCGGCGGCACCTCGACTCCGGGTCTGATCTCGCCACTGATCTCGGGGCTGATCTCCGGTCCGGCCGGACGCCGCGCCTGCTCGGCCTGAAACTCCGCCACCATGGCTTCGAGCGCGGCATCGCCGACGATGGTCGCCTGCACCACCCGCGGCTTGCTGCCGGCCTCCGTGATGGGCCGATCGATCTTCACGCCCACGAAGAAGAGCAGGGCGAAAAAGACATGCAGACCCAGCGACCAATAGAAGGCCCGCGGGTTATGCCTCAGGATGTGCCACATGTCCGGGCTCGTGCCGCAGCGTCAGCGCTCGCGGCGCTCCGGGGGCACCACAATGAGCCCGACCTCCCGAGCGCCCGCTTTTTGAGCTCGGACCATCGCCCTCACCACGCGACCGTACTCGACCCCAAGATCCGCTCGGATAAGGACGGGCGTCTCAGGCCTATATTCGAGCACGACCCGAATTCGATTCGTCAGGATCTCGTCACTTGCCGGGACGCCCTTGTCGGTCCCGACGTCGATGTAGAAATCACCGAACTGATCAACCGTGATGACCACCGATTCGGCCGGCGTATTCGAGACAGGTCCTGCCGTCTCCTGAGGCAACGCCACCTTCACACCCTGCGTGATCAAGGGCGCCGTCACCATGAAGATGACGAGCAGCACCAGCATCACGTCGATGTAGGGCACGACATTGATCTCGGCCATCGGCCGGCGACGCTGCCTGGAACGGGTGCGCTTGAGCATCTATCGGATTCCTCGAGCGCTCAGTTGCGGCCTTGGCGTTGCAACAGGGTCGAGAACTCTTCCATGAACTCCTCGTAGCGACTGTTCAGACGCTCGACCTGATAGGAATACCGGTTGTAGGCGATGACGGCGGGGATGGCCGCAAAGAGACCGATCGCGGTGGCGACCAGTGCCTCGGAGATGCCCGGCGCAACCAGCGCGAGGGTGGCCTGCTCGACGTTTCCGAGTGCTTGGAAGGCATGCATGATGCCCCAGACGGTGCCGAAGAGCCCGATGTAGGGGCTGGTGGAGCCGACCGTCGCCAGGAAGGTGAGGCTGGTCTCCAAGCGGTCCATCTCGCGACTGAGGGCGACGCGCATCGAGCGCTCGCTGCCCTGCAGGACGGCCATCAGGTCATTGCCCTCGATCTTGCGCAGCCGGACATACTCCTTGAAACCGGCCCGGAAAATGGACGGCAGTCCGTGGTCGCCCTTGCGATTCTCGCTCAAGTCTTTGTAAAGCGTACTGAGATCGCCGCCGGACCAGAAGCGTTCCTCGAAGGCGTTGGCGCTCTTGCGGGCATTGGAGAGCACGCGTCCGCGGTCCAGGATCATGGTCCAAGATGTCACGGAGGCGATCACCAGCACCACCAGAACCAACTGAACCACCAGGCTGGCCTGGAGGATCAGGTTAAACAAGGACAGATCGGACGTCATGACAGAGGCTCCGCTGGGCCGCTCGCGAAAGGCAACAACTCGGACAAGAGATCGCCGGGCAGGCGCGCCGGACGCAGGGTATCGGCATGCAGGCAGGCGATCTTCACGGCGCCTCGGCAGCAGCAGGAAGCGTCGCTGTCGCGCATCACCTGCTGGTCGAACTCCAGACTCGCACCACCCGCCCGCACCAACCTGGAGGTCACGCTCAAGCAGTCATCCAGACGCGCGGGCGCCAGATAATCGATGGTCACGCGGCGCACGGCGAAGAGGATCCCCCGACGCTCGCGCAAGACATCCTGCTCGTAGCCGACGGCGCGCAGCCACTCCGTGCGCGCCCGCTCCATGAACTTGAGATAGTTGGCGTAGAAGACCACCCCGCCCGCGTCGGTATCTTCGTAGTAGACGCGTACCGGCCAGGTGAAGGTCAACAACCGGGGATCGCTCGCTGTCGGCACGGCATGGACCGCATGTTTGGACTTGACTCAAACCGCGGGAGTGTACCGGAAAGCACCTGAGCGGGCACCCTGCATCGAAGGATCATCGCCTCGACCACATCCGTAGTCTCCAGACCGCCGACCGCAACCACCCAGGCACGCCGACTTCAGTCGCCCCCGGTACGCCGACTTCAGTCGGCCCCGGGTACGCCGACTTTAGTCGGCCCGGGCGCGCCCTCGCGGCGGACTGAAGTCCGCCTCCCCGGGCCGACTAAAGTCGGCGTACCCGGGCGTGGGGCCGGAATCTCGCGTCCGGTTGAGGAACCCGATTGGTTGTGCCTCGCGATGCTCGGCACAACCTACGCCGGTATCAGACGATGCCGGTCTTCACGATCCGACCGACGGTTGACGGCGCTCAATTAACGACAAGGACCTCGACATGACCCGTTTCTCCTTCCTGAAGGGCCACCGCGGCGAATACCTCGTCGTGCTGCAGTTCGTGCTCTTCTTCGCGTTTATCTTCACCCCCGCGTGGAATCCGCTCGCAACCCCGGCGCTGATGGATACCCTCGCGCCCGTGCGCTGGCCGGTACTGATCGCCTTCTGGGCGGCGGCCCTCGTCCTCGGCGGGTTCGGCTCGATCCATATCCGGAAGTATTTGACTCCACTGCCCTATCCGGTCGATCACAGCCAGTTGGTCAAGCACGGCGTCTACGCGCGGGTTCGTCATCCGCTCTACAGCAGCCAGCTCTTCGCGGCGGCGGGCTGGGTGCTCTTCACGCTGAGCATCCCGCACCTTGCGATCCTGGTCGTCGGTTTCTTCTTCTTCGATTACAAGGCAAGCAAGGAAGAAGGCTGGTTGACCGAACGCCATCCGGAGTATGCGGAGTACGCGAGGGGGGTGAAGAAGCTCGTCCCCTTTCTTTACTAGCACTAAACCGCGTCCGAGCTTTTTTGCTTGCTCGTCGCCCGAGGTCGGCTTTGGATAACTCCAAGACCGTTTGAGTCGACGCGGTTTAGGAAACGAAAAGAGTTTATGTTTTTCAGTTTTTTAAACCGCGCCGGAGATAAGCCGCTTGGTCGTCGTGAGGGTGATCCCCCGTCAAGACCTCGCATGTCACACAGAGGCGCGGTTTAAAGCGGTTTAAAGCGGTTTAGAGGCATAGGCGAGCACATAATCCAAACCCCCGTAGACACTCTCGGCGCTCATGCCGAGTGCGAGTCGGGCCGGGAGTCGGGTTGCGGGATGGAGTCGGTCGAGGGTCTCCGGGTGTCTCGAGAGATAGTCGTGCAGGGGGGTGTAGACGCGATCGCGGATGGAGGCGACCTCGACGTTGCCGAACCCGCAGGCTTGGAGCTTTTCAGCGTAGTTCTCGCGGGTGTAGACATTCTCTGTCGGGATCACGAACTTGCTCGCGACCATCTTCCAGGACCAGCGCTGTTTGAGGCGGGTCCGCCAGTCCTCCGACAGCGGCATAGGAATGATGTCGGCCGTCACCAATCGACCGCCCGGGCGCAGGACGCGGAGGGCCTCCTCGAAAAAGCGTTCGCGGGTCTTGAAGTGGAAGGCGCATTCGAGGGCGACGACGGTGTCGACCGAATGCGACGGCAGCGGCATCTCGGTCGCGGAGCCTTCGCGCAGGTCGATACGGTCTTCGAGCCCGAGGTCTTTGACCCGCTCGCGCGCGACGGCCACCTGAGAGGCCGTGATATTGAGGCCCTGGATGTGATCCGGCCCGTAGGTCCGAAGCCAATAGATGTCCTGGTCGGCGAAACCGAAGCCGACGTCCAGCACCCGGTCGCCCGGCCCCATGCCTGCGCGCTCCGCGACCAAGGCGGCGAGCGCTTGGCAGGCCTCGTCCAGCGTCTGCTCCGCGCTCCAGTAGCCCAGGTTGAGATAGAGCCCGTTTTCGGTGGCAACGTCCGTCGACAGGAGGTCGTAGACGCGGGTCACGTCCCATGACCTGAAGGGGTTGTAGAGCCAATCGAGATAGGCGAGATGCCGTCGAAACGGCCGGGAAGTCGGCATCGAGGATGGCCTGCGTGGTGGGTGAGGTTCGCCGGGCGGCGTGGCTGCCCGCGGTCTCGTTGTCGTTGTCGTTGTCGTTGTCGTTGTCGATTACGACAACGACAACGATTCGCCCCGTGGATTGTGCCGAGCCGTGCGAGGCACAACTACGGGGTTGGATTCAAAACATCGCCGAGCGATTCGGTCGGCGGCTCGCAATGGGTGCCGCGGCAGCGGTAGATGCGCGGGCGCTCTCCGGGCACCATGGCGGCGAGCGTGCCGGGGAGATGGCTCTCGTCGGCCGGGATGCCGAGGACGAAGCGACGCGGTCGGTAACCACGCTGGGCCTCTCTGCACCAGGCGTCGAGGCGCTCGTCGCCGGCGCGGATGACCAGGGTCTCGGGCGGTTCGAGCCACTCGTCGAGCGCGAACAGGAGTGTGGCGTGGGCATAGGGCATGCGGCCGATCGACTCGGCCGCCAGCTTCAGGGTCCGTTCGGCCGCGGCGAGATAGCGCGGCTCGCCGAGGAGATGGCCGAGGCGCTGCAGTGCCATGGCGGCGATCCCGTTGCCGGACGGGAGGGCCTCGTCGCCGAGCGGTTTGGTGCGGTGAATCAGGGTCTCGTGATCGCGCCCGGTGAACCAGAAGCCGCCGTCGATCGGATCCTGAAACTGATCCAGGAGCACCTCGGCCAGCGCGATGGCGAAGTCGAGATCCGCCCGCGACCAACGTGTCTGCAGGAGCTCAAGCAGGGCATCGAGCAGGTTGGCATAGTCGTCGAGATAGGCGTTCAGATGGGCGGTGCCGTCTTTGTAGGTCGCGAGCAGCCGACCCTCGCGCCAGAGCGTGCCGCGGATGAAGGCGAGCGCCTGTTCGGCGGACTCCAGATAATCGGGCCGATCGAAGGTGCGCGCGGCACGGGCCATGCCTTTGATCATGAGGGCGTTCGAGGCGGTTAGGACCTTCTCGTCCCGACCCGGGCGAACGCGCCGCTCGCGCGCGACGTAGAGGGTCGCGCGGGCGGCGGCGAGCAGGGCATGCACCTGCGTCGGCTCCAGCCCGAGGTCGGTGGCGACGGCCTCGGGCGTGCGATACCCGTGCAGATGCCAGCGGCCTTCGAAATTGGCGGGGCGATCCAGACCGTAGACGGCGGCGAAGGGCGCATATTCGGCCGGTGCGAGCAGTGCCTGAATCGCGTCGCGATCCCAGACATAGAACCGGCCTTCCTCGCCCTCGCTGTCGGCGTCCAGACTGGAGAAGTAGCCGCCCTGCGGGGACTGCATCTCGCGCAGCACCCAGTCCGCGGTCATCACGGCGGCGTCTCGGAACAAGGGGTTTTCGGTCACGGCAAAGGCATCGCAGCAGAGTGCGAGGAGCGGGCCGTTGTCGTAGAGCATCTTCTCGAAGTGCGGGATCATCCAACGCACGTCGACGGAGTAGCGATAGAAACCGCCGCCGAGCTGATCCGTCAGCCCGCCGCGCACCATGCGCTCGAGCGTCCAAACGACCTTCTCGAGTGCCGACCGATCGGGGGCGCCGGCAAGAGAGGCGTCCGCCGCGTGCCGGAACAGAAGCTCGAGGTTGGTCGGGTGCGGGAACTTGGGTGCATCGCCGAATCCGCCGTGCTCCGGATCGAAGCTCTCGTCGAGCTGCTGCAGGGCCGCATCGATCGCCGCGCGCTCGGGCAGTGCGTCCGACGCGCGCGGCTCGAGCTCGGCAAGGGCCGCCATCAGGCTCTCGTTTTGCGACTCGATCGCGGTCTTCTGCTCACGGTAGGCCCGCTCGACGCTTTGCATCAGCTGCTTGAACGCGGGCAGACCATGACGCGGCTCGCGCGGGAAATAGGTCCCGGCGAAGAAGGGTCGTTGATCGGCCGGCATCAGGAACAGGGTGAGCGGCCAACCCCCGGCGCGGCGCGCAAGGAGCTGGTGCGCGGTTTGATAGATCTTGTCGAGGTCGGGTCGCTCCTCACGGTCCACCTTGATGTTGACGAAGAGCCGGTTCATCAGCTCCGCGGTGCCGACGTCCTCGAAGGACTCGTGGGCCATCACATGACACCAGTGGCAGGCCGAGTAGCCGATCGAGAGCAGGATCGGCCGATCCGTCTCGCGCGCCAGCGCGAGCGCCTCCTCGCACCACGGCCACCAATCCACGGGGTTGTGCGCGTGCTGTTGGAGGTAGGGACTGGTGGTCGCAGCCAGACGGTTGGCGTGGCCGGTCGGGGACGGATGGGCGTTCGACATGGCTGGTCCTCTAGGCGTTGGCGTCAGGAGCGGTAGGGTGGACAAGCGAAGCGCAGTCCACCGACGCCGGTGCAGGACCGGGTGGACTTCGCTCTCGCTCGTCCACCCTACCCGCTGATCACCGGCGGCTGACGGCTCTCACGAGAACGTGGGTCCCACCGAATCCCTTTCCATCCCCGCCCGACCTCGCCCGGTTCTGATAGTCTGTGACCGCGCGAGACGACGAGCGCCCCGACACCACAGGACACCCGATCATGAAGACCCAACCCCTCATCCTGAGCAAAGACCAGGAACGCCGCCTCATCGCCGGACACTGCTGGATCTACAGCAACGAGGTCGATACCAAGGCCACGCCGCTGAAAGACTTCCAGCCGGGTCAGCCGGTCGCGATCCGCAGCGATCACGATCGCTGGATCGGCCACGGCTATGCCAACCCGCACTCCTTGATCTGCGCCCGCGTGGTCAGCCGCGATCCCACCCAGCCGCTGAGTCCGACCCTTTGGCTCAAGCGCATCCACGACGCGCTCGCCCTGCGCGAGCGGCTCTACACCCGCCCCTTCTATCGGCTCATCTTCGGGGAAAGCGACGGGATGCCGGGCCTGGTCGTCGACCGCTACTGGGATCTGCTCGCCGTGCAGATCACCACCGCGGGCATGGAACGGGTGCAGGGCGAGATCTTGGCCGCGCTCGAGCAGGTGCTGCGCCCCAAGGCGATCGTGCTGCGCAACGACACCTCGGTGCGCGAGATGGAGGGTCTGACTCAGGGCGTCGAGGTGATCCTGGGTTCGCCCGAGGACGCCCTGCCTCTGATCGAGAACGACCTGGAGTTTCTCGTCTCGCCCCTGACCGGGCAGAAGACCGGTTGGTTCTTCGATCAGGCCGAGAATCGCACGCGTCTCGCCCGCTACGGCGTCGGGCGGCGCGTCCTGGATGTGTGCAGCTACATCGGCGCTTGGGGTCTGCGTGCGGCAGCGCTGGGCGCCGAGCAGGTGGTGTGTGTCGACAGCTCGCTGCCGGCGCTCGAGCGGGTCGCCGACAATGCGGCGCGCAATCGGTTGTCCGAACGCATCCAGGGCCGACACGGCGATGCCTTCGAGGTGCTGCGCGCCCTGCGCGAAGAGGACGCTCGTTTCGACACCGTACTGCTCGATCCGCCCGCCTTCATTAAGCGACGCAAGGATGAGAAGGACGGGCTCCAAGCGTATCTGCGGCTGAATCGACTCGGGATGGAGCTGCTCGAGCCGGGCGGTCTGCTGGTGACCTCCTCGTGCTCCTTCCACATGGGTCGCGATGTCTTCGTTCGGACCGTCCAGCAAGCAGCACGCCGCGCCGGGCGGACCCTGCAGTTGTTGGAGACCGGTCAGCAGGGGCCGGATCATCCGGTGCATCCCGCGATCCCGGAGACCGCTTATCTCAAAACGCTCTTTTTCCGTGTCCTTCCCGAATTCTGATCGGCGCTCCTCGGGGCTCGGCTCGGGTTTTCCAGATCGAATAATCGCGAAACAAGATGGCGTTTTGTCATGAGGTTACCTACACTTTCGCGTGTTGCTGATGAGCACGGCCGACGCCGTGGCACCCTTCCAGACACCGGATCAGACCCATGCACACCGACGCGAAAGACCCTATGACCGCCATCGCCGAGCACCCGACCCGCCGACCCGAGCAGGGCGCGCAGCGGGTCCGTTACCTGCTGACGGCGCTCGCCGTTGCAGGCGCTCTGGGACTTGCCGGCTGCGGCAGCGCACCGGAGATGGCGACGGTCGAGCCGAGCCACGCAGACAAGGTGGTCGTGAAGAAATCGCAGCGCAAGCTGGAGCTGCACAACAACGGGCGGGTGATCCGCGAGTACCGGGTCGCGCTCGGAGGCTCGCCGGACGGTCACAAGTTTCGCGAGGGAGACCAGCGCACCCCGATCGGCGACTATCTGCTCAACTGGCGCAACCCGAACAGCAATTTCTATAAATCGATCCACATCTCCTACCCGAGCGAGCGCGATAAGCTCGTGAGTCGCTCGCTCGGCTATTCCAATCCGGGTGGGATGATCATGATTCACGGACTGCCCAATTACATCCAGTCCGAGGCACTGCGCCAGCAATACGCGAACCGGGACTGGACCCAGGGCTGCATTGCCGTACAGAACCACGAGATGGACGAGATCTGGGCGATGGTGCGCGACGGCACGCCGATCAAGATCCTGCCTTAAACCGCGTCCAGAGCGAGATGCTGAATTTTCAAGTGAGTTCGGCGTTTGGTGCATCCACGGCCCTTAGCGGGGACGCGGTTTAGCTCAAAAACGATTCAAAAAAACAAAGCACGTAGGATGGGTAGAGCGAAGCGAAACCCATCCTAAACGCTCCAACATCCCGGTCCCGTATTGTTTCGGTCCGATGCCTTTGGAGCGGGGTGGATGGGTTTCGCTGCGCTCTACCCATCCTACGCGTTAGATCCGTCCTTCGACGGTATCGGGCAGGACGATATTCAGCTCTAGGACCTCGTGGCTGTCCTCCTGTTCGTATTTGACGGAGACGGCGTTCATGTCGACCTCCACGTACTTGCGGATCACCTCGAGGATCTCCTGCTGAAGCTGCGGAAGATACGAGGGTCGGCCACGTTGCGTGCGATCGTGGGCCACCAGGATCTGCAGCCGCTCCTTGGCTACACTTGCAGAGCCCTTCGGTCGCGAGGAGCGGAAGTAGTCGAGTAAGCCCATAGGTCAGCCTCTGAAAAAGCGCTTCAGGAAGCCCTTCTTCTCCACGTGGAGAAAACGGTGCGGCACCTCGTCGCCCAAATAGCGAGCAACCGTATCGGCATACGCCTTGCCGGCATCGCTCTCCCGATCGAGGACCACGGGGACGCCGGAGTTGGATGCGGTGAGGACGGATTTCGACTCCGGAATGACGCCGATCAAGGTCAGCGACAGGATCTCCTGCACGTCGTCCACACTCAACATCTCGCCCTTCTCGACCCGCGCCGGATCGTAGCGCGTGAGCAGCAGAAACTCGCGGATCGGCTCTTCGTTCGACTCCGCTCGACGCGATCTGCTCGACAGGATACCCAACATGCGATCGGAGTCACGCACCGAGGACACCTCGGGATTGGTCACCACGATGGCATCGTCGGCGTAATACATGGCCATGGTGGCGCCGTGCTCGATGCCGGCCGGCGAGTCGCAGACGATGAAGTCGTAACCGTGGGCCAGCTCCTCGAGCACTCGGCCCACGCCCTCCTTGGTCAGTGCATCCTTGTCGCGCGTCTGAGAGGCCGGCAGCACATAGAGGTTGTCGCAACGCTTGTCGCGGATCAGGGCCTGGTTGAGGTTGGCCTCCTGATTGATGACATTGACGAAATCGTAGACGACACGGCGCTCGCAACCCATGATGAGATCCAGGTTGCGCAAGCCCACATCGAAATCGATGACAACCGTGCGATGACCGCGTTGTGCTAATCCCATAGCCAACGCGGCGGACGTGGTCGTTTTGCCGACCCCGCCCTTGCCCGAGGTGATCACAATAATTCTCGCCAAAGTAGCCGCCTCCAAAATGGGATGGTCCGTCGCCCAACCCTGCGTCGGGTCAAAGTTTTTCGATCCTGAGAATCTTCTGGTCCAAATAGATCTGGACGGGAACGCCGCGCAATTCCATCGGGATGTTCTCGCTCACCCGGTAATGCCCCGCAACCGAGACCAGCTCGGCCTGGAGATCCTGGCAAAAGATCCGCGCATCCGTGTTGCCTTTCATGCCGGCCAGTGCACGACCGCGCAGCGGGCCGTAGACATGGATATTGCCGTCGGCCATCAGCTCGGCACCCGAGCTTACCGCGGCGATGATGGACAGATCCCCACCGGCGGCGTAGACCCGTTGCCCGGAGCGCACCGGGCGGGTCACCAGGGTGAAGGCTGCACCGGCGCCTGCACGCGGCGTTGGCGCGGGCTCGGCCTGCTGCACCGACGGAGCAGCCGCGGCGGGCGCGCTCGGCGCGGGCTCCTCGGGCGCGACGCTGCGCTCGGCGCGGGTCGCACGGGTCTCGTGCTCGCCGAGGATCGCCAGCTCCATCGCCTCCGCGGCCTCGTTCTGGGCCTTGTTGCCGCCACGTACGCCGAAGGGAATCATCCCGTAGCCGCGCAGCAGGCCGACCAAGAGCGGAAACTCGACCTCGCCACCCCCTTCGGGAAAGGCGCTCAGATCGATCACGACGGGCGTATTGCGAAAAAACTCCGGCGCCTGCTCGACCCGGGCACCGAGTTCGGCGGCGACCGCCTCGATGTCGGCCTCGAGCAGACGAATGATCGGCAGCGTGAAACCGGCCGCCTTGAGCTCGAAGACGGCGGGGCGATCCCCGACAGACGTGCGTTGATACCCTGCCATTTTGCTGCTTTCGGGGCAAACGCCCGCCGATCTCCGCTGGAATGAATCAAAAGAATCAAAAGGCCGCCGTTCATCGACGACGTCCGGTTCCGGGTCCTAGTGCAGCACGGCCGATGTGTCGAGACCATTCGTTGTCGTTGTCGTTGTCGACCATCGATTACGACAACGACAACGACAACGACAACGACAACGAAAATGATCACTCGGGATCTTTGCTCAGCTCCAATCGCCGTGACGCGACGTGCCCTGCTACATCGATCAGCCCGGCGGCCACTGCATGGGACGCCCGCCCAGGATGTGCAGGTGCAGGTGATACACCGTCTGCCCGGCGCCCGCGTTGCAGTTGATCAAGGTCCGGTAGCCGCTGGCGGCGATCCCCTCCTGCTCGGCGATCTTGGCCGCGGCCAGGAACAGCTTGCCGATCAGCTCGGCGTCCTCGGGCTGCACCGCGTTCAGGGTTGGGATCGGCTTGCGCGGGATCACCAGGATATGTGTCGGCGCTTGCGGGTGAAGGTCTCGGAAAGCGACCAGGTCGTCGTCTTCATAGACGATGTCGGCCGAGACTTCGCCTGAGGCGATCTTGCCGAAAATGGTATCAGACATCGTTGCGATCCGCTCCGTTATGAGACCAGTGGTGTCAGAGTCGGCGCCGACCGTTGAAGGCCAACGCCAGCGTGCCGCCGTCCAGATATTCGAGCTCTCCGCCCAGCGGAACACCGTGGGCGATGCGGGTCGCGCTGACCCCGTGCCGATCGGCGGACTCGGCGATGAAGTGCGCTGTCGCACTCCCCTCCACGGTCGGGCTGATGGCGAGGATCACCTCGCGCACCTCCCCGCCCGATAGACGCGCGTCGAGCAGGTCCAGGCCCAGCTCCTCCGGGCCGATCCCGTCGAGCGGCGAGAGCCGCCCGCCGAGCACGAAATAGAGTCCGCGAAAGTCCGTCGCCTGCTCGATCGCCAGGATCTCGGACGGCTGCTCGACCACGCACACGAGCCCGGCGTCGCGATGCGGGTTGGTGCAGAGCGCGCACAGCTCTTGCTCGGTCAGGGTCCGGCAGCGGCGACAACGCCGGATCCGGGTCATGGCATCGGCCATGATCCGCGCCAAGCGGGCACCGCCCTCGCGATCGCGCTCGAGCAGATGGAAGGCGATGCGCTGCGCCGACTTGGGCCCGACGCCGGGCAGGCACCGCAGGGCATCGATCAACTGACCGAGAAGCGGGCGCTCGGACACGGCGTCGGGCCGCGCCTAGAAGGGCAGCTTCATCCCGGGCGGCAAGGGCAACCCGGCGGTCAGCTCCGCCATGTTCTCCTTCGCCTTCTCGGCCACGCGCTGGCTTGCACCGTTGACGGCGGCGGTGATGAGATCCTCGAGCATCTCCTTGTCGTCGCCCATCACGCCGGGGTCGATCTCCACCCGACTGACCTGATAGCGGCCGTTCATGGTCACCTTGACCATACCGCCGCCGGACTCGCCGACGACCTCTTCCAGGGCGAGCCGCTCTTGGGCCAGCTTCATGTCTTCCTGCATCTTCTGCGCTTGCTTGAGCAGGTTACCGATTCCACCTTTCATCATGCGTTGTCGCGGGAAACCTCGGCCCCGGGGCCGAGGCGGGATAGCGCACGGCGGCGAACGCCGTCCATCTCCCGCATCCTCTCTTCTCGGTTGGCTATCTCGTTGGAAGAATCCGTCGCAGTGCGACCCCAGTCCACCCGAACCTCCGCACGGAGATTCGGCGCAACAGAAACGCCCGGCGCGTCGTTTGCGTGCCGGCACGCCGGTTTCAATCGGTCGGCTCGATACTCCCGGCGATCCAGCTCGCGTCGAGTTCGTCCTGCATCGCGCGCGCAACCGGGTCCTCCTCCATCGCGGAGACCGCCGCCTGACGACGCTCGCCGGTCTCGCGCTCGCGTCGCTGGGCCAGGGTCTCGCGCTGCGGCCGGGCGACCTGGATGTCGAGCTTAACCGCCGTCCCCATGGTCTTTTCCAGCGCGGCGTGCAGGCGCGCTTCCGCACCCGGGGAGCGCAGATGCTCGGCGGCCGGATCCAAGCCGAGCGAGAGTTGCCCGTCCGCCCAGCCTTTCAGATCGCAATGATGGGCGATCTGGCTCGCGATCCCGCCCAGCTCCAGACGATCCACGAGCGCGAGCCATTCCGCGTGCGAGGTGAGCACGACTGCACGCGCGGCGCCCGGAGTCTCGGTCGGCGCGTAGACTGCGGCAGCCGCACGCTGCGCCGGCGCAGGCTCGGCGACGCGCGGCTCGGCAACCGGCCGGAGCATCGATACCGGTGAGGATACTGGCGAGGACGCTGGCGAGGACAGTGGCGAGTTGGCCGCACCGCCGGGCGCGGTCTCGCGCAGGGGCGCGGGGCGCGTCGGCGCTCGCGTGGGTTCGTCCCGATGCGGACCCGGCCGAAACGCCAGGGCGCGCAGCAGGACCATCTCGAAACCGGCGCGCGGATCGGGGGCGAGCGGCAGGTCGGCTTGCCCGGTCAGCGCCACCTGATAATAAAGCTGTAGGTCCTCGGCCGGGAGCGCGCCTGCCAGCGCCTTCAGACGCGCGGCATCCGGATCGTCCGGGGCCAGTGTCTCGGGCACCTGCTGAAGCAGTGCCAAGCGGTGCAGCAGCGTGATCAGCTCGCGCAGCAGCTCTTCGAAATCCGGCGTGAGGGAGGCCACGCGCTCGACCTCGGTCAGCACGCGCGCGCCGTCGCCCGCCGCCAACGCGTCGAGCAGATCCAGCGTCAGATCACCCGGCAGGGTCCCGAGCATGGTGCGCACGCCCGACTCCTCGACCCGCCCGCCGCCGAAGGCGATCGCCTGATCGAGCAGACTCAAGCCGTCGCGCATGCTGCCGTCGGCACCGCGGGCCAGCAAGGGCAGCGCGGAGGCCTGAAACTCAAGTCCCTCGGCCTCCAGGACATGCTGGAGCCGGGCACGGATCTCCTCGGGCAAGAGACGGCGCAGATTCAACTGCAGACAGCGCGAGAGCACCGTGACCGGAACCTTTTGCGGGTCGGTGGTCGCGAGCAGGAACTTCACATGCGGCGGCGGCTCCTCCAAGGTCTTCAACAAGGCGTTGAAGCTGTGGTTGGAGAACATGTGCACCTCGTCGATCAGATAGACCTTATAGCGTGCACGGGCCGGGGCATAGGGGACGTTGTCCAGAAGCTCGCGGGTCTGGTCGACCTTGGTGCGCGAGGCGGCATCCACCTCGATCAGATCGACGAAACGCCCGCCGTCGATCTCACGACAGGACGCGCAGACCCCGCAGGGGCGCGCACTCACACCCTCCTCGCAGTTCAGCGCCTTGGCGAGGATGCGGGCAAGCGTGGTCTTGCCGACACCGCGGGTGCCGGTAAAGAGATAGGCATGATGGAGCTGGTCGCGATCGAGCGCGTTGGAGAGTGCGCGGACGACATGCGATTGTCCGACCAGATCATCGAAGCTCTTGGGGCGCCATTTGCGGGCGAGCACCTGGTAGGACATGCGTGGTTCGAGTCGGAGGAATTCCGTGTGGGGCGGCTGATAGAGTGGCGCGTGGTGAACGGTGATTGGCTGGAAACGAATCCACGAAGACGACGCCCACCCGCCCGACCCGATCGGGTGGGGCGGCGGCCGACGCCAGCCACACCCCGGCACACGCTTCAACCGCTGCGGCTGCTCCCTTCCGGGCCTGACCGGGTTCACGGTTTCGCGTTGCGAGGGGACCGGCGCAAGCCACCATGACATCGACATGCGGGCCGTGGCCCGAATCGACGCGCAAGGTTAACAAAGCGCACGACCGAAGACAAACGCCCGACGCCGGCTCGCTGGCTCGACATTGGCTCGACACTGGCTCGACATCGGCCCGAAACTAGCTCGACAATGGCCCGACACCCGAATCGACCCGACCGCCCGGGCGTGGCAGACTCCACGCGGACGACCCGTGGCCGGGGCCGAGCATCCGACACGGCCGAGCCCGCCGGCTCGGGACCCGCGCAAACAGACCCGCCGAGGCATTCTCATTACCCATGCGTCCTATCGCCCCGCTCATCCTTGTCCTCGGGACGCTCGTCATCGGCGGCGTCGGCGATCTCGCCGCCGAGACCGAGCCCCCTGCAGTCTCAGCCTCCGAAACCCAGCCGGATGTCTGGAACAGAACCCTCGAGACCGCCACCGGGTGGTGGGAGCGCTCGCGCGACTTTGCCGATCGGGCCGTCGCCGATGCGAAAGGACTCTTTGCCGACGATCGGGATTTCGCCCGGGTCTGGGGCTCGGTCGTCCCCACGCTGGACTCGGCATTGGTCCTGGAAGAGCGCCACGGCGAGCTGCCCGAGAAGACCTGGTTCGGGGCCGATCGGCGCTCCAATCGCGAGGAGATCAATGCCCTGCTCGACACGGCGGTGCAGATCCTCTCGACCTCGCCGATCCAAAACTACCGCGAGCGGATCCGGATCCTCCAAGCCCAGATCGAGAAGGCCCGTGCCGGGATCGCCGACGCCCGGCAGAAGCGGATCGCCGCCCCCGCGGAGTCGACGCTCAGAAGGACCGTCGCCGATTACGATCGACTGATTGGATCGCTGGAAGACGACATCGACCGCCTGAACGGCGAGCTGGCCGCGGTGAAGCGGGAATTCGCCGGCGAGCTGCGCGGCATGGGTCTGGAGCTGGCCGACGATCAGCTCGAACTGCTGCTCTCGACCGTCGTCGGCGACAATATGATCGACCTGGGCATCTTGTTCGACAACGTCAAGGCGGTCACCGCCCAGCTCGAGGTGCTGGTCGCCCAAAGCGGCGAGGATCTACAGAGCGCGCGACGCTATTACGGCCTCTATGTCGTCCTGCTGCAGGCGCTCAACCGCATGCACCTGCAGATCGAGGAGGCGATCGGGGAGCAGTATGTCCCGCAGATCGACGCCATCATCGCGCGTGCCCAAGAACTCTCCGGCGAGACCCGAGCCCTGCAGCGCGAGTCGCCGGGACGCCAGGAGGTGCTCGCGGCCAACCTGGAGGCACAGCAGTTGACCGTGCAGGCCGCCGAGATCTATCGCCGCTACCTCGCGGAACAGGCTGCGCAGGTGAAGCAGGCAAGACGCGAGCTCGAGAAGGATATCGCCGCCGCCTGGAACACCTACGAGACCGTCCGGGTGTCCGGCGAGCTGGTGAGCCTGGTGCGATCGAGCCAACAGCTGCTCGACGGCCTGATGAATCGCCAAGTCCCGACCCTGCGCCCCTTCGAGAATCTGGAGATGCAGCGCGAATTCCAAAAACTCACCGAGCAGCTGCGAACCCGCAGCGCCGGCTGAATCCCGTATCCATCCGCTATCGACGAGACCACGAACATGAAGATCGCCCGCTTTCTCGACACCCACTGCACCGTCCACTACGGCATCCCGATCGACGCCGGGCATGCCCGCCGGCTCGGCGGTCACCTCTACGAGGGTCTGACCGAGACCGCCGACGAGATCGCGGTGGCGCGCTGGCTGGCGCCGATCGTCCCGGTCAACGTCTACGGCATCGGCCTGAACTATCGCGCCCATGCCGAGGAGACCGGGGCCGCCATCCCGGCCAACCCGGTCGTCTTCATGAAGCCCACCACGGCGATCACGGATCCGGGCGCGCCCATCATCCTGCCGAACGCCTGCGAGCACGGACCCGAGGTCGACTACGAGGCCGAGCTCGCCGTGGTCATCGGCCGCACCGCGCACGACGTCCCGGTGGCGTCCGCGCTCGATTACGTGCTGGGGTACACCTGCGCCAACGACATCTCCGCGCGACGCTGGCAGAAGGAAGGCGGCGCCGGCCAATGGATTCGCGGCAAGAGCTTCGATAGCTTCTGCCCGCTCGGGCCGGTCTTGGTCACCGCCGACGAGATCCCGGACCCGCAAGCGCTGAGCGTCATCTGCACGCTCAACGGCGAGCGCGTCCAGACCGGCCACACCAGCGACATGATCTTCACCATCGCCGAGCTGATCGCCTTCCTCAGCCGCGACACCAGGCTCTTGCCCGGCACGGTGATCATCACCGGCACCCCGCCCGGCGTCGGCTTCGCACGCACGCCGCCGCTGTTCCTGAGCGCGGGCGACCGGGTGGTGGTCGAGATCGAGACGATCGGGGCGCTGGAGAACCCTGTTGAGCAGGCGCGAAGCCTGGCCTGAGGCGGAGAGGGTCGGTCGGTGATCGTCGGTTGTGCCGAGCCGCGCGAGGCACAACCCACCGTCGGCGCATTGAATTCGATCCCGCGGGCCGCCTGGCCGGCGGAAGAAGACGACTGCAAGTCGTCGATCCCGGGGACATCGTCACTTCGCGACGATCGCAGGCATCGCTTCGCCACTCACCACTCACTACTCACTACTCACTACTCACCACTCACCACTCAGCTCGAAGCGCGTCGTTCCGCCCTCGATCCAAACCGCCGAGGGGCAAATGACCGAAGACGATGTCGCCCTCGGTCCCGTCGTCGAGGGCGATCTTGCCGATGCCGTTGCGGCCGTCGCTCGCGCGGATGATGTCGGCCCAACCGCTGCGACCGTCGTCGCAATAGACATCGAAGACGGCGTCGGCCGAGCCGGTGAAGGCGTTGTAACCGCCGCGGCAGGCGTTTTGGCCGTTGGAGACGCGGAAATCGGCCGCGAAGGGCGAGGAGCGATAATCGCCGGTGTAGACCTCGCCGCCCATGATGACGGCGAAGGGACCGGAGGTTGAATAGCCCGGCGGCAACCGATTCGGCTGGCCGCGGTCGATCTCGTCCAAGACCTCGCTCACGCAGGAGGAGTAAGACTCCGGATCAAGGTGGGCGCAGAGACGCCGAGCATAGTCCATCGGCGAAACGCTCGCGCTGATCCCGCCCAGATGATTCGGCGGCACGAGTCCGCAGGCCCCGAGCAGGAGCGACAATAGGGCAGCGACATGGAAGCGGGTCATAAGCGTTCTCCGCGCACAACGACCGGTAAACCGAGCGGCCGGGACGGGTGAGCCGGACCGGTGATCGTCCCGGTCGAGACCGCCTCGATCGTCTCCTTGCCCGGTGAGCACGCGGTCAGTTTAGGCCCAATCGCGCCGGCCGGGGAGCATTAAACCGCGCCCCGCGCGGTATGCGATGTTTTTGGACGGGATCGGCCCCGGTCGACTTGACGACCGCTGGAGACGGCGCGGTTTAAGACCGAGCGCGCATGAAACCCATGCATCGCACCCTGCACAGCGGGGCGCTTTCGGACTACAGTTCCCGGAACGGCGAGACGCGCAGCGACCGACCCCGATCTCGAATCAACCCGACACGGAGCGACTCAGGGATGCGAACCAGGCCATTCATCCACGGATCCAAGCCAGGCGAGGGGCTGCCCGAGACGACGCGGCTTGTCGCGCGGTGGAGCACGCGTCTCCTCGCACTCGGCCTTTCGAGCCTGCTCCTCGCCGCCCTGTCATCCGGCTGTGCCCAAACGCCGGGCTTGCCCGGACAACTCGCCGAGCTGAGCTGTATCGGCGGATGCCAAGGTGTCCGAGACCAATGCAACGCCGATGCGCGCTACAGCTATCGCCAATGCCAGGCAGGCTACAGCGAGGCGTTCGTCGACTACCGCTGGTGTCTGGCCTCCGCTTTCGAGCGCTCCGAATGCGGTTATCCCTGGTGGTCCTGCGCCGAGAACCTCTTCGGCTACTGCGCCAATCGCGCTACCGAGTGCGAGCAAGCCTGCCGCGCACGCAGCACCGCTCAAGACCAGTGGAGCCGGGACCGGTAAACGGGGTCGAAGGATCTGCTCGTTGTCGTTGTCGTTGTCGTTGTCGCTGTCGTTGTCGTTGTCGTTGTCGTTGTCGTTGTCGTTGTCGTTGTCGTTGTCGTTGTCGTTGTCGTTGTCGTTGTCGTCCGGTATTCGATTACGACGACGACGAATTCCCCGACGGTTTATTCAAGACTGGCGGCGTAAGCGGACCAGCACCACCCGAATACAAGCAAAAAACGTAGGATGGGTAAAGCGCAGCGAAACCCATCCTCCCCGCTCCGACGCCCAAACCCATCCTCTCCCGCCCGCACCCGTGCGCGCAACGATTCGGCCCGCAAACAAAGGGTCTCGGATACCAAAGATCCATTCGCCCCCGTCAAGCCCCGCGCCGCCAAGCCGTCCCGCTCGGTCCGTCCTCGAGACCGATACCCGCCTCCGTCAGCAGCGTGCGCAGCCGATCGGCCTCGCCCCAATCCTTGGCGGCGCGGGCGGCGATTCGCGCCTGAACCAGGTTCTCGATCTCTTCATCCGACAGCCCCCCGTCGTCGGCCCGGCCACGAAGATAGAGCTCCGGATCCTCCTGCAGGATGCCGAGTACGCCGCCGAGCCGTCGCAGCACGGCCGCCGGACCGGCGGCAGCGCCGGGATCATCCGCTCGGATGCGGTTGACCTCGCGCACCAGATCGAACAACACCGCGAGCGCCTCGGGCGTGTTGAAGTCGTCGTCCATCGCGGCATGAAAGCGCTCGACGAAGGGCGCGGCAACGGACGCATCCGGCGTCTCGGACGCGACATCCGGCACGCCGCGCAACGCCGTGTAGAGTCGGGTCAGCGCCGCACGGGCCTGCTCGAGGTGCTCGTCGTCGTAGTTCAGCGGGCTGCGATACTGGCTGGTCAGGATGAAATAGCGCACCTCCTCGGGACGGAAGCGCTCCAGGATCTCGCGCACGGTGAAGAAGTTGCCGAGCGACTTGGACATCTTCTCTTCGTTCACGCGCACGAACCCGTTGTGCATCCAGACGTTCACGAAGGTCTCGCCGGTGGCCCCTTCGGACTGGGCGATCTCGTTCTCGTGATGCGGGAACTGCAGATCCGCCCCGCCGCCGTGGATGTCGAAATGATGGCCCAGTGCGCAGGTGCTCATGGCCGAGCACTCGATATGCCAGCCGGGCCGTCCCGGTCCCCAGGGCGAGTCCCAGGCCGGCTCGCCCGGCTTGGCGGACTTCCAGAGCGCGAAGTCCAGCGGGTCGCGCTTGGCCTCGTCGATCTCGACCCGAGCGCCCGCGCGCAGATCCTGTGGATCCTTCCCCGAGAGCTTCCCGTAGCCCGCAAAGCGCGCCACCGCGTAGTAGACATCGCCGTTCTCGGCGACATAGGCGAGCCCCTTCTCGATCAGGGTGCCGATCATGGCGAGGATCTCGTCCATGTGCGCCGTGGCGCGCGGCTCGTCGGTCGGAGGCAGGATCCCGAGCGCATCGGAATCCTCGTGCATGGCCTGGATGAAGCGCTCGGTGAGCGCCTGCATCGGCTCGCCGGCCTCGGCCGCGCGACGGATGATCTTGTCGTCGATGTCCGTGATGTTGCGGATATAGGTCACCTCGTACCCGAGCGCGCGCAGATAGCGATAGACGACATCGAAAACCACCATCACGCGCGCATGACCCAGATGGCAGTAGTCGTACACGGTCATGCCGCAGACATACATGCGCACCTTGCCGGGCTCGATCGGCTCAAAGGGCTCTTTGCGGCGGGTGAGGCTATTGTGGATCTGCAACATGGAATGCACTCGCGAGTGGGTTGGTCCGGGCCGCAAGGGGTCCGGAGCCGGGTTCCGGCAAGCCCGGCATGGTAACAAAGCCGAGGATGCAGGCGTGAACCCGCCTTTCCCCGACTGCGCAAAGGCCGTACCATTCAACCTAGATCGCGTCCGGAGCAAGACGCGCACTTTCGAGTAAGCTCGACGTTTGGCGCGTCCAGGCCCTTCGTGGGAACGCGGTTTAAAATTTGATCTTTTTGAATACCTTAAACCGCGCCGGCTCCGACATGTGTCGGAGCCGGCGCGGCCGAGCCAATCCAACAAACGACGCATACCGCGCCGGGCGCGGTTTAAACCCGCGTGCGCCGCCGGCGCGCCAGTACAGCCTGCGGAGATCCCCGATGATCAAGCTCACCACCACCCTCGGCGACATCCTGATCCAGCTGGATGCCGAGAAGGCGCCCAAGACCTGCGCGAACTTCGAGCAGTACGTCCGCGACGGTCACTACGACGGAACGCTGTTTCACCGCGTCATCGACGGTTTCATGATCCAGGGCGGCGGCATGACGCCGGACTTCACGCCCAAGCCGACACGCGCTCCGGTGGAGAACGAGGCGAAGAACGGACTGAAGAACCTCAACGGCACGCTCGCCATGGCGCGCACCATGGACCCGCACTCGGCCACGTCGCAGTTCTTCATCAATGTCGCGGACAACGGCTTCCTGGATTATCCGGGGCAGGACGGCTGGGGATACTGTGTCTTCGGATACGTCGTCGAGGGGATGGATGTCGTGAACGCCATCCGCGGCGTTCAGACCGGCTCCCGTCACGGGCACCAGGACGTGCCGGTGCAGGATGTTGTCCTCGAGCAGGCGGTCGTCGCCGACTAACGCGCCGAGGCGGGACACGCGTGCCGACCGAAGACGTCAGCGTCTTCGTCTCCGACCTGCATCTGTCGCCGGATCGACCGGCGACGGTGGATCTCTTCATCGCCTTCCTCGCCGGGCGCGCCCGCGAGGCGGATCAACTCTATCTCCTGGGCGACATCTTCGACGCCTGGATCGGCGACGACGACGACGGCACGCCCAACGCCGAGGTGAAGGCCGCACTCGCCGCCGTCACGGCCTCCGGGGTCCGCTGTCATCTGATGCACGGCAACCGCGACTTCCTGATTGGTCGGGCCTTCTGCCGCGAGACCGGATGCCGGCTCCTGCGCGACCCGACCCTCGCCCGGTTCGACGGCGAGCCCACGCTGCTCATGCACGGCGATCTGCTCTGCACCGACGACGTCGCCTATCAGCGATTTCGGCGCCGCATCCGCAACCCGCTGGTGCAGCGCCTCTTCCTCTGGCGATCACTCGCGGCGCGTCGCCAGGTCGCCGCCGACTACCGCCGCAAAAGCGGAGCCGCGACCGCCGAGAAGGCCCTGGACATCATGGACGTCAACCAAGAGACGGTCGCACACTATCTGCGCCGTTACGGCGCCGCGCGCCTGATCCACGGGCACACCCATCGTCCGGGCGATCATCGCCTGCAGATCGACGGCCGAGAGGCCGTGCGCTCGGTGTTGGCCGAATGGCACCCGGATCAAGGCGAGATGCTGGTCCACGGACCCTCGGGTTGGCACCGAGAGGCCGTACAGTCTTCAGTCGACAACCTCTACAGGCTGTAGACGCGTAGGTCGTGGTGACGATCGGAGGCACAACTGACAACAGCTCTCGTTGTCGTTGTCGTTGTCGTTGTCGTATTCGTGGTTGTCCGGAATCCGATTACGATTACGATTACGATTACGACAACGACAACGACAACGATTAGGGTTGTCGCTTTTGCCGAGACGGGCGAGGCACGACCCACGCCCGACACGTCCGGCAGGCACGCAAAGCTCGATCAAAGGGGGTCGGTTAGGGGATCACGCCCGATCGCCTCGGTCACGCGCGCGTCGGCGGTCGCGAAGGAATAGCCGCATTCCTGCGGCGTCATCTGTTCGGCGGCCACCCTCGGATATTTCCGGCAGCTCGGCGGGCGCATCGCGTAGACCGCGCAGCGGCTCAGACCTTGGTCGTCGAAGCGCAGGAAGGGACAGGGATAGGGCAGCTTGCAGCAGGCGCCGCAACGGTTGCATGCGCCCGTGCGATCGGGATCGACCGGCAGAAGCGAAGTCAACAAGCGCTTGGTTTTATTGAGCATTCGACATGGTTTTCCGAAAGAGTCATCGATCTGCCGGCCGCATCTGCTCCGGTCTGAGGCGCGGTGTAAAATAGCGATCTGCGTCGTCCAGGTCGACCGATTCCCCTGCCGCGTCGACCAGCGGTTGCTCGTAATCCTTCCATCCGCGCAGGCCCGTCTGCAGCGAGGAAACCTCTTGGTAGCCGAGCAGATTCATCGCATGGGCGGCCATGATGCTGCGGTATCCGGAGCGACAGACCACCACGACCTCCCGGTCGCGCGCACGCACCAGCTCCGGGACGGTCTCCTCGTAGTCCCATTCGCAGGCGGACTCAAGGATACCGCGCGGGACGTTGAGCGACCCATCGATATGCATCGCCGCGAACTCGTCCGGCTCGCGCACATCCACCAGCAGCAGATCCGGGTTCGCCGCAAGCCGCTCCTCGAGATCCCAGGGCATGATCTCCTTCACATCGCTCAAACAGTCTTTGATGAGCTCTAAAAAGTTCTTCATCGCTTTAAACCATATACAGAGCGAGATGCTCATTTTCGAGTGGGTTCGACGTTGGGCGCATCCACGGCCCCCGCCTCGGACTCATCCGAGATCGCGGCTCGCTCTGCGCTCGCACAGACCGCGCTCCACTGCAATCACGGCCGCCTCCACGCGCGAGTGCACGTCGAGCTTACGCAGGATCGCCTTCACATGGAGTTTGACCGTCCCGTCGGAAATATTCAGACGACGGGCGATCGCCTTGTTGCTCTGACCCTCGGCGAGATGACAGAGGATCTCGTGCTCGCGGGGCGTCAGATCGGCGATCCGACCCTCGGCCGCCGTACCCGCCGCCTCGCCTTGGACGGCCTTGGCCAGGACGATGGCCAGCTCGGGCGCCACCACCGTACGGCCTTGGACGATCTCGCCCAGCGCCGCAATGAGCGCATCCGGCTCCATGTCCTTGAGCAGATAACCCTGCGCGCCGCTCTGCAGCGACTCGATCACGTCGCGCTCCTCGGCGCTCGTCGTAAGCATCGCGATCGGCATGGTCGGGTGGGCCGCACGCAAGCGGCGGAGCATCTCCAGGCCATCGAGCTGCGGCATGCGCATGTCCAACAAGACCACGTCGGGCAGGGTCTCGGCAACCCGCTTCAGCCCCATCGCGGTATCGCCCACGGCCGCAACCACCTGGATGCCTCGGCGCTCCAACAACTCCTGAAGCCCGAACCGGAACAGGGCATGATCGTCGATCAACAGAACGCGCATCAGGCCGCCACCGATCCTTGGCGCGTGGTGCGCCGATTGCCGTCGAAGATGACCTCCACCCGCGTACCCTCCCCCGCCTCGCTCTCGATGCGCAGCTCCGCACCGATACGCCGCGCACGCTCCTCCATGATGGTCAGGCCGATGTGCTCGCCGGGATTGGATCCCGCCGCCGGGGTGCTGAAGCCGACCCCGTCGTCCTCGATCAACAACACATGTTGGCCGTTGGACTCCCGAGCCAGCATCACCCTCACGGTGTGCGCCTTGGAATGTTTGCGGATATTGGCCAGCGATTCCTGGACAATCCGCAAGATCTGCAGCTCCTCGCTGGCCGAGAGCTCGAACGGACGACAGTCGTTCTGAAAGAGCACGTGTGCGCCTGTCTCCTGGCCGAATCGGTGGGTGAGTTTCTCGAGCGCCGGCACCAGACCGCGTCGGTCCAAAGGGGCACGGAAGCTCGCCAGCAGCTCGCGCAGCTCGGTGTGGGCCTCGTCGAGCCCGTTGCGGATGCGGCTCAGATCATTGCGCGCCTCGAGCGAGATCGCACTGCCGCGCAGCGAGTCGGTCAGCATGCGGCACTGAAAGCGCAGGCTCGCCAGGGTCTGGGCGAGCGAGTCGTGCAGCTCGTGCGCCAAGGAGTTGCGCTCCTCGACGATCGAAAGGCGCCGCGCGTCGGCGTCCGAGCGCAGCTTGGCGATGGCGACCCCGAGGTGATGCCCCACGGTGGCGAGCAGATCCAGAATGTCCTCGCGGGCCTTCAGCCCGGGCCGGTCGACGAAGACGGTGTAGACGCCGAGCAGCTCGTCGCGATGCTCCAACGGCACGGTGACGACCTCCATCTCGCTGCTGGCGAACATCCGCCGGCCGTAAATCCTGGAGCAATAGCGCGCGTCGTTCCCGCAGAGGATCTCGCCCGGTGTGAGGACGCTCCCGCACAGACACAGATCCACCGGGCCGATGTCCTGCTCGCGCACCAGGTCGTCGTCCAGACCGATCGCCCCGACCAAACGCCGCGAGCCGTCGGGCATGACCAGACGCACGGTGGCGGCCCGGCCGTTGATCATTTCCTTCAAGACCCGTAGGAAGCGCAGCAAAAGCTCGTCGACACTCTCGGCCTGATGGATGCCTGCAGCCACGTCGTAGAGGATCTTCAGCGAGGCCGTCTTCTGGGCCAGCCGCATGGTCTGGCGTGCGACGCGGTTGTCCATCTCCTCGTAGAGGTCGGTGAGCTCCTCGTTGAGGCTGCGGATGTCGCGCGCCACCTGAGCCAGAACACCGGCATCGTCCAACGCATCGCTCGCGCCCGGCTCGCCTTGACAGACCCGCGAGAGCGAGTGTTCCAGGCGCACCAGAGGCAGCAGCAGTTGGCTACGCAACCGGCTCCAAATGAACAGGCCGGCGAGCGAGGCGCCGACGAGCGCGGCCATCGCGAGCGGTGCCGTCCAGCCCAGATGCGGCCGCGCACCCTGCAGGGTCAACAATGCGATTGCCGCGGCAAGCGCCGCCCCGAGCACGACCAAGGGCATGGCGAGCCCGGCCGCGCGCAGGACCTCGCGAACCCGCGACGCCTCGATCTCCTCGCCCCGCTCGGCGACGATCCGCGCTTGACTCAGGCTCACGGCGACACCTTCGGGGCCGGAGGCGTCGCGACGCGCACGTCCGTCGTATCGACCGGGTCCGGACCCGTGATCGGCACCGGCGCATCCGGCCCCTCGCGCTGCTGCAGATCCCACATGGCGGCATAGTGCCCGCCGGCCTCCAGGAGCGCGCGATGCGTGCCCTGCTCGCGGATGCGACCCTGCTCCAAGACGAGGATCAGGTCCGCGTCCACGACGGTCGACAGACGATGGGCGATGACCAGGGTGGTATGGTTCTCCGCGACCTCGGCCAGCGTCTGCTGAATCGCCTGCTCGGTGTGGCTGTCGAGCGAGGAGGTCGCCTCGTCGAAGACCAGGATCCGCGGCTGCTTCAAGATCGCCCGCGCGATCGCCACACGTTGCTTCTCCCCGCCCGAGAGTTTCAGGCCGCGCTCCCCGACCATGGTCTCCCAAGCGTCGGGCAGACTCTCGATAAAGGTCCGGATGTGCGCCATCTCGGCGCAGCGCTCGACCTCGGCGCGGGTCGCCTCGGGCCGTCCGTAGGCCAGGTTGTAATAGATGGTGTCGTTGAACAGGACGGTGTCCTGGGGGACGATGCCGATCGCCGCGCGCAGGCTCTCCTGGGTGACCTCGCGCAGGTCCTGTCCGTCGATCAGGATCCGCCCGCCCGTGACGTCGTAGAAGCGAAACAGCAGACGCGCCAGGGTCGATTTGCCGGCGCCGCTGTGACCGACGACGGCGAGGGTCTGGCCGGGTGCGATCCGGAAATCGACGTCCCGCAGGATCGCCCGTTCGTGCTGATAGTGAAAGTCGACGTGCTCGAAGCGGATCTCGCCCTCGCGCAGGCGCAATGCCTTGGTGTCCGGGGTGTCCTGGATCTCGGGTCGACGCTCGAGCAGCTTGAAGACCAGATCCATGTCGGCGAGCGCATACTTGATCTGCCGATAGACGATCCCGAGGAAGCCCAGCGGGATGAACAACTGGAGCATCAACGCGTTGACCAGGACCAGGTCGCCGACACTCATCTCGCCCTGCACGACACCGTTGGCCGCGAAGGCCATGATCAGGGTGACGCCGATCGCGATGATCGCGCCCTGACCGAAATTCAGCAGTGACATGGAGGTCTGACTCTTGACCGCCATCTCCTCCCACTCCGCGAGGGTGCCGTCGTAGCGGTCGAGCTCCATGCGCTCGTTGCCGAAATATTTGACCGTCTCGTAGTTGATGAGGCTGTCGAAGGCCTGATTATTGGCCTCCGAGTCCAAGCGGTTCATGCGATGCCGGTAGTCCATACGCCATTCGGTGATGGCGAAGGTGAAGGTGAAGTAGACCGCGACGGTCCCGAAGACGACCAGGGCGAAGGCCGGGCTGTACTGCTTCAAGAGGATCACCGCCACCAGGGTGAACTCCACCAGCACCGGCAGGACGCTGAAGGCGACATAGTTCAGAATGGTCGAGACCGATCGGGTGCCGCGCTCGAGGTCGCGGCTGATCGCGCCGCTCTGACGCCCCAGGTGATAGCGCAGCGAGAGCCGATGCAGATGGTCGAGCACCTTGGTCGAGAGCCGGCGCATGGCGCGATAACGCACCCGGGCGAAGACCACGTCGCGCAGCTCGTTGAAGAGCGAGGAGCTGAGCTTGAGCGCCCCGTAGACGACCAGAAGCGAGACGGGCAACACCAGCACCTGATGCGGCGTGGCCTCGAAGGCATCCACGATATCGCGCAGCACCAAGGGGACGCCGACATTGGCCACCTTCGCCGCGATCAGACACACCAACGCCAGCATGGCACGCCCGCGGAACTCCCACAGATAAGGCAGCATTCCGCGGAGGTTGTGCCAATCGCGTCGGTCGGAATGGATGCGCTCGGTGGCGGCGATTCGGTTCATGCAATGTCGCTCTGGACGCGATTTAAAGGTGTCGCCCGATCGTTACCCGGTCGGCTCGCCGCGACGAGCCGCCCGACCAACCTATAGAAATGAGGACGCATCATGGCAGATCCCACGATGGACAGCACGGGTTGCAGCATGCACGAGCCCTACGCCTTGCAGGTGCTCGGCGACCAGATGGAGCCGGAGTTCCCCGATCGCTGTGTGGTGATCGTCGAGCCGACGGACAACCGTCAAAACAACAGCTTCGTGTTCGCCGAGGTCGAGGGCGTGCGCTGGTTTCGCAAGTATGTCCGCGAGGACAACGGCACCGAGCGGCTCGTCGCGGTGAACCGCATCTATCCCGACATCGATCTCAACGGACTGGACTGGCACGTCCTGGGCGTCATCATCCAACGCAACATCCGCCGTAAGATCAAACACTACGACTACTCCCAAGAGCCCGAGACCTCCCCGACGGTGGCCATGAAGGATCTGACCGGCCGGTGATGACCCACGACCCCGTACCCAAGCCGATTCGCGCCCCCGGCGCGCCCGACACAACCGAGCCCGTCCGCCCCCGCCGCGCGGGGCCGCGGATGCCGCTTTTGCTCGCTGCTGCGCCGATCGCAATCCTGGCTGCGACCCTGATCGCCTGCTCCCCCGGGGGGGACCCGCCGTCGAGCGCGAGCCGCGAGCGCGGTGCGCTCGATCACCTGGTGGCCACGGTCGTCGTGGAACGCGCCGCGACGACCAGCACCCACGAGCGTCCGGGCTCGCTGCGTCATCGCCGCCAGGTGCGCCTCTTCAGCCAAGAAGAAGGACGCATCACCGCGCTGGACGTCTTCGAGGGCGACATGGTCCGAGAGGGCGAGGTCCTGATCGCGCTCGAAGACGACATCCTGCAGGCCGAGCTCGACAAGGCGCGTGCGACCCTGGCGCAGGCCGAGCTCGACGTGGGGCGACTCGAGGATCTCGTCCGCAAGCGCGCCGCCTCGGACGCCGAGCTGTCGCAGGCCCGCACCGCCGTCGCCGTGGCGCGAGGCGATGTTCGACTCCTCGAGACCCGGCTGGACTTTACCCGGATGACGTCACCGTTCGACGGCGTCGTGACCGAACGGCTGGTCGAGCCGGGTGATTTCGTCTCGAGGAATACCCACCTTCTCACGATTGCCGATCCGGAGTCCTTGGTTGCGGAGGTCTTTGCCTCCGAGCTGATCCTGCCGCGGATGACTGTCGGCGACCCGGCACAATTGCGCATCGACGCCCTCGGCGTGGCGAGTTTCCCGGCACGGATTCTGCGCATTCACCCGAGTTTGGAGCAGACCAGCCGACAGGGCATCGTGGAGCTGACGCTCGAGGATCCGCCGCCCGGCGTGAAGGCCGGACAGTTCGTGCGGGTCACGCTCGAGACCGCCGCGGTGGAGCGTCTGCTGATCCCCTTTCGTGCCCTGCGACGCGATCGCGACGGCGAGCTCGTCTGGCTGATCACGGACGAGGGCCAAGCCTCCCGCAGAAAGGTCAGGAGCGGGCTGCAGATCGCCGATCGCATCGAGATCCTCGAGGGTCTCGCACCGGGCGATCAAATCATCACGCGTGGATTCCTCGGCCTGGCCGAGGGTAAAACAGTCAAGGTGGTCCCGGAATGAATCTCGAACACCTCTACACGGCCGTCGAGCTGGTGCGCAGCGGCTGTTATCGCGAGAACCCGCGCGAGGCGACACGTCTGCGCACCTACCCGATCATGCTGACGAGCGCCGCCGCGCCGGCAGCGAGCCCGACTGAGGCATTTCTGCGTGCGGCCTGTCTCGCCTACGCCTGGATGCCCCAGCGGATGCGCATCGAACAGAGCCATCTGGCCCCCGCCGTCGATGCCTTCGAGGCCGCACGCGCCGCCCCGCTGGCCGGCTCGGATGCCGAGCGCGCCGCCCTGCGAGAGCGCGGCATCGACGCCATCGCCGCCAGCTTAAGCTCGGTCGTCGGGGCCTCGATGGTGCTTCACCTCGCCGCACCCGGCGTCTTCCCGATCTGGGATGAGCGCATCGAGCGCTTTCGCCTGGAAGAAGAGCCATCGCCCTACCACATGGGCCAGGCCCGTCACTATCTGGCCTTTATGGACGACATTCGCGACCTCACGGCTCACCCGCTCTTCCTCACCTTTCACAACGATTTCTGCACCGCCTACCAGGCACGCCTGCAACGCTTGCGCATCTCGCCGTATCCGCTGACCGAGACCAAGGTCGTGGAAGCGGCGATCACGGAGCTCACGGGCGAATAAGTCACGTGTCAGAGACGTTGAGCACCGAATCCAATCGTTGTCGTTGTCGTTGTCGTTGTCGTTGTCGTTGTCGTTGTCGTTGTCGTTGTCGGATTCCGGACGACAACGAAAAATGCTGCAACGGTTTGCTCAAGACTGATGGCGCAGCACATCCGATCGGACGGAAACAACGTCGGCGTCACTTCCGGCCGATCGTCTACGCAGTTGGGATGTCGATTCCCGGACATCGCCTTAATCGACAACGACAACGACAACGACAACGGGCTGTAGCACAACCAACCGTCGGCGGGTAGCGTTTTCCGGAAATCACCTTATGTCCGCCAATATCTCCACCTGGTCGGTCCGCCATCCCATCGGCGTCGTTGCGCTGACGCTCGCGGTGATGGTGCTCGGCGGGGTCTCACTCACCCGGCTCAACATCGATCTGCTGCCGAGCATCATCTACCCGGACATCCAGGTGCGCGTGCTGGATCCCGGCGTCCCCGCCGAGGTCATGGAGAACGAAGTGACCCGCGAGCTCGAGGAGCAGCTCGCGATCACCGAAGGTGTCATCGCCATTCAGTCGCGCACCACAGAGGGGCGCAGCGCGATCGACCTGTCCTTCCGCTACGGCGAGGACATCGATCAAGCCTTGCGCGACGCCAGCTCCCGCCTAGACCGCGCCAAGCGCTTCCTCCCGGACACCGACGATCCTCCCATCATCTTCAAGCGCGACCCCTTTCAGCTGCCCGTCGCCGAGTATGTCGTCGGCTCGACCCTGCGCGACCCCGTAGAGCTGCGTACCTGGGCGGACTACACCCTGGGTCGCTCGCTGGTGACGCTCCCGGGCGTGGCATCCGTCGAGATCGGCGGCGGGCTCGAGCGCGAGGTCCAGGTGGTGGCCAACCAGTTCCGGTTGGCCGGACTGGGGATCGACATCCTGGATCTGGAGACGCGCCTGCGTTCGGCCAATCAGGATGTCGCCGCCGGACGGCTGCGCATGCCGGACGGCGAGATCGGGGGCCGCACCGAAGGACGCTTCAGGAACGTCCAGGAGATCATCGACCTGCCGCTCAAGCCCGAGGCCGGCGACAACCCCATGGCCCAGATGCGCATCGGCGAGATCGCGCAGGTGATCGACGGGGCGAGCGAGGAGCGTCTGCGGATCCGCCTCGACGACCGGCCCGGGATCAAGCTCGCGATCCAAAAACAGCCGCTCTCCAACACCGTCGCCGTGGTCGATACCGTGGATCGGGAGTTCGCGCGTCTCAAGGCGCAGGGCCAGCTCCCCGAAGACATTCAGATCCAGCGCGTCGACGACCAGGCGCGCTATATCCGTCACTCGCTCAACAATGCCGTCACCGCCGCACTCAGCGGCGCCCTGCTTGCGATGGCCGTGGTCTACATCTTTCTCGGGAGCCTGCGGCGGACCCTGATCATCGGCGCGGCCATCCCGATCGCCGTCCTGGTGACCTTCATCCTCATGGCCGCCAACGGTCTGACCTTCAACATCATGACGCTCGGGGGGCTCGCGCTCGGGATCGGCATGCTGGTGGACAGCACCATCGTGATGCTCGAGAACATCTATCGCCATCAGCGCATGGGCCAAACCACGGTCGTCGCGGCGGACGCCGCCAGCCGCGAGGTCACGGGCGCCATCATTGCCTCGACCTCGACCAACCTGGCCGCCGTCCTGCCGTTCCTCTTTATCGGCGGGCTCGTCGGACTGCTCTTTCAGGAGCTGATCTTCACCATCTCGGCGGCCATCCTCGCCTCCATGGTGGTCGCCTTGACCCTGGTCCCGGCGCTCGCGGGCCGGGTGCCGGCGGGCCGGGAGGGGGCGTTGCGGGCACTGGTCAATCGCGTGATGAAGGCCCTGCAGGACGGCTATGCCCGGGTGCTCGATCGGCTTCTGCGGTTCCGCTGGCTGGTCATCCTGGCGTTCGTCGCCGGGCTGGTCTGGACGGCGCCTTGGCTGATCAACGCCAAGCAGGAGTTTCTGCCCGCGCTCGACGAGGGCGACGTGCGCATCACCCTGACCGCGGACGCCGGCATCGACCTCGAGGAGATGGACCGCCTGACCCGCCGGATCGAGGGGCTCGTCTCCGAGCAGCCCGAGGTCGAGGCGATCTTCACCACGGTCGGCGGCTTCGTGTTCGGGCGCTCGTCCTTCGAGAGCGCCAATCGCGCAAGCCTGCAGGTCTTGCTCAAGCCGGCGGCGCAGCGCGATGTCGGCAGCAGGGAGTGGATCGCGCGCGTGAGCGGGCTGATCCGCGCGCTCGAGATCCCGGGCTTGCGGGCCTCGCTCGTCACGCGCGGGATCCGCGGGATCCGGTTCAGCCAAGGCGACGACGACGTCAGTCTGCGCATCGCCGGCGAGAACCTAGACACACTCGCGGATCTTGCCGATCGGGTCGTCGAGGCGCTCGCCACGGTGGAGGGTCTCGGCAACCTCCAGCACAGCAGTCAGGACGTCACGCGCGAGATCTCCATCCGGCTCGATCCGCAGCGCGCCGCAAGCTTCGGTCTGGCCATCGAGGACATCGGTGCCGTGCTGCGGTTCGCCTTGGAGGGCCGCATCGTCACCGAGCTGATCGACGGCGACCGCGCGGTCGATCTGCTGCTGCGACTGGATCGCATGGACATCGCCGCGCCGGGCGATCTGGACTCCATCGTGCTCTTCAGCAAGACCGAGCCGCGACGCCCCCTGCGACTCGGCGACGTCGCGACCGTGGAGATCCTGGCCCAGCCCTCGACCATCCTGCGCGACCGCCAGCAACGCACCGTCGAGATCACCGCCTCGGTCGGCGAGGGGCTGGCGCTTCAAGAGGCGATCGAGTCGGCGCTCGCCGCGGCGGCGCAGGTCCCGCTCCCCGCGGGGTATCGCCTCTACGAGGCCGGGGGGCTCGAGACCCTCAAGCAGGGTCAGGACATGAGCCGGATCCTGCTCGGGCTTGCGCTCTTTCTGGTCTTGGTCGCGATGGCGGTCCAATACGAGTCGGTGCGCAATCCGGTCATCATCCTGATCTCCGTGCCCTTCGCCTTGATCGGCGTGGTGCTCGGTCTGCAATGGACCGGGCTGCCGGTCTCCATGCCGGTCTGGCTCGGGCTCATCATGTTGGCCGGGATCGTCGTCAACAACGCGATCGTGCTGGTGGAGTTCATCGAGCTGCAGCGCCGCGCCGGTCTGGATGCGCGCACGGCCATCCTGGAGGCGGCACGTCTGCGTCTGCGCCCCATCCTCATGACCACGCTCACCACCGTCGTGGGCATGCTCCCGCTCGCGCTTGCGCTCGGGGAGGGCTCGGAGATGCTGCAACCGCTCGCCGTCACCATCGTCGCGGGGCTATCCTTCTCGACACTGGTCTCGCTCGTGCTGGTGCCCGTGGTCTATCGGGTCCTGGCAGCCCGGACAACGGAGGAGACCACGACGGGCTCGGCAGAACTTAAACCGCGTCCGGAGTGAGATGTTCGTTTTCGAGTGAGATCGACATTTGGCGCATCCACAATCCTTTGCGGGGACGCGGTTTAAGTTGATTTCCGGAAAAGGATCTACCGGCAGAGCCGCAAGCAGGAAAAGTGGTCGAACGCTCTACTCGTTGTCGTTGTCAGCCTCGATCATCGTTTCGGCCACATCGGCAGTGTCCAGGTCGCCGCTTGGGTACGCCGACTTTAGTCGGCCCCCCGAGCACGCCCGCACGGCGGACTGAAGTCCGCCTCCCCGGGGGCCGACTGAAGTCGGCGTACCCGGGTGTGGGGCCGAAGTCTTGCGTCCGGTCGGGGAACCCAAGAGGCATGGACGAGAGGATGACCAAAGCCTCGTTGTCGTTGTCGTTGTCGTTGTCGTTGTCGTTGTCGTTGTCGTTGTCGTTGTCGTTGTCGTTGTCGTTGTCGTTGTCGTTGTCGTTGTCGATTACGACGACGATTTGGCTCCGGGTGGGCGAATCAATTCGCCCCTACCGAGCGGGCGGGACGGAGGGATAGGCGGGCGGCTCCGGCAACGCGGGGGCGTCCATCAACCCCGCGGGCATCGGGGGCATGGGCGGCACACCCATCGGGTCGCGCACGTAGGACGGGAAATCCGGATTGGTCCAGCCCGCCTCGGCCAGCTTGCTCTCGGGCGGACGTAGGCGCGCGGTGTAATCGAGCACGGCCGCCTGGTGACGCGGCGTGAAGCCGTCGATCTGCTTGACCATCTTGGGGTCTGAGTTCTTGCGTCGCCCCATGCGGATCGCATCGAACTGGCGCATCAGATAGAGGTAGTGCTGGCCCGCGATCGCGGGGATGTGCTCCGCCTCGTTGCCCTCCCCGTGATCGCCGTGGCATTTCGTACAGTGCTCCGCGTAGACCTCCTGTCCCAACGCCAAATCCTCCCCCGACCCGACCCCATTGTCGGGCGTCATGGGAAGCTGCGCCACATAGGCCGCCACGTCGGCGACGCTCTGAGGACCGCCGAGGATGCGCGGGACCGAGAAGGGATACATGAGCGGGTTGTCGCGATTGCGCGCCCGGATATCGGCGAGCTGTTTGATGATGACGGTGCGCAGCTGTCCGGCAATCTGCGGATAGGTCCCGTCGGGCGCGCCCCAGCCTTCCGGACGATGACAGACCGCGCAGGTCAGATAGACCTTGCGCCCGTTCTCCAGATCGGGCGTCAGCGTCATCACCTGCTCGTATTCGAGCCGAGCGGTTTCGGCCGGGGTTTCGGCCGGCGCGGGTTCTTGGGCATAGGCCGCTGTCGAGACGAGGCCCGACAGGGCGATTGACAGACCGATCGCAAATACGGGTCCAAACATCTTGACCTCCAATCCTAGACCAGGGCCGGGATCCGAGCGTTGGTTTGCCGACCCCGTGGCGCGACGGGGATGCTCCGCACGCCACGGGGTCGGCAAACCGTCACGAGCCCGGCCTGAGCAGTGAAAAAACGGACCGCGCCACCGCGGTCCGGCAAGGCGATGCCCGATCGACGGGGACTCAGAGACCTTTCAACCCGCTCGTCACATTGGCCTGGAAGATGGCCTTGTGCACGTCGCCGATGCTGAGCATACCGACCAGCCGCCCCTCGTCCGCGACCGGGATGCGCCGGAAGTTATGCCTCACCATCACGGTCGCCGCGCGCAGCACGTGCATCTCGGGATCGACCGTCACCGGATTGGGTGTCATCAGCTCCCGGGTCTTCAGGCCCAGGATCTCCGAGTAGCGCGCCATCTCCTTGTCGAGGTCGACCGAATGCATCCCCTCGGCGATGAGCTTGTCGAGCTTCGGAAAGAGGCTATGCAGAAGATCCTTCTCGGCGATGATCCCGATCAACTTCTCGTTGTCGTCGACCACGGGCAGACCGTGAAAGCGATAGAGACACATCAAGGACGCCACCTCGACGATCCGGGTATCGGGATTCACCGAGCGGACCGATCGACTCATCACATCTTTGACTTTCATCTAGGCCATCCTCCGTTGTGTTGTTGTCGGCCGCATTCGCGAGACAGAGGCGCACGTCTCGCAACGGCCGTCCGCGCATTATAGACGAGCATCCGTGACGTCCGCTCGTCGCGCCCCGCCGAGCCTCCGCCGACACCCGTCAGCCCTCCTCCGAACCCCCGTCAGGCTTGGCTCCACCGCTTTTATCCACAGGTCGCCCACAGCCTGATCCACCGCTTTTACACAAGATCTTGTGGTTGACGGATCTCCTAAACAACATATATTGTGCCTGCTATCTAGTGCAGCTCGGCAGATGTGTCGAGCCCGCACCGCTCCGCTAGCGCCCGCTCGGCCGCCGAGACCAGGGACCATCCACTACACCTTCCCGCCGTCACACCGCATCCCAGGAGGAGCCATGTCCACCGAGAGCCCGTCGTTGGTCGAATCCACGTCCGTCGAAGACGCCGTCGCCCGCCCCGGACAGGCCGCGAAGGTGGCCCCGAGCCCGGCCCGGCACAGCGACTCGGCTCCCGAGATCACCGCCCACACCCCGGGCAAGGTCCAGGTCATTCGGCGCAACGGCAAGGTCACCCACTTCGACCCGAACAAGATCATGGTCGCCATGACCAAGGCCTTCCTCGCCGTGGAAGGCGGTTCGGCGGCGGCCTCCAGCCGCGTCCACGACCGGGTGCGCGAGCTGGCCGAGCAGGTCAGCTCCGCCCTCACACGGCGCCTGCCCGGCGGAGGCACCGTTCATATCGAAGACATCCAGGATCAGGTCGAGCTGGCCTTGATGCGGGCCGGCGAGCACAAGGTCGCACGCGACTACGTCCTTTACCGCGAGGCCCGCGCCCGCGAGCGTGCCGAGCGCGCGGCGGCGAGCGCGCCGGCCGAGGCCGCGCACCCGCTCTCCGTGACCCTCCCCGACGGCAGCACCCGCCCGCTGGATGTCGCGCGCCTGACCCGTCTGCTCGACGAGGCCTGTCGCGATCTCGAAGCCGTCGATGCGCAGGCGATCCTGACCGACACCCTGCGCAACCTCTTCGACGGCGTGCGCGAGGCCGACGTCGGACAGGCCCTGGTGATGTCCGCCCGCGCCAGGATCGAGAAGGATCCTCAGTACAGCCAGGTCGCTGCCCGGCTGCTGCTCGACGTGCTGCGCCGCGAGGCGTTGGGCTTCCTCGGGCTGGCCGTCGGGGTTGAAACCCAGGCGGATCTGGCCGAGCGCTACAGCGACTATCTCGCGGCCTACATCAAGCGCGCCGCTGACCTGGAGCATCTCGACCCGCAGCTCGCCCGCTACGACCTCGTTCGCCTCGGCGCCGCACTCAAACCCGAGCGCGATCTGCAGTTCACCTATCTCGGCCTGCAGACACTCTACGACCGCTATTTCATCCACACCGCCGACGGCATCCGCTTCGAGCTGCCTCAAGCCTTCTTCATGCGCGTCGCCATGGGGCTCGCCATCAACGAGATCGACCGCGAGACCCGCGCCATCGAGTTCTACGAACTGCTCTCGAGCTTCGACTTCATGAGCTCGACCCCGACGCTGTTCAACTCCGGCACGCTGCGCCCCCAGCTCAGCTCCTGCTACCTGACCACCGTCCCGGATGATCTCGACGGCATCTACGGTGCCATCAAGGACAACGCGCTCCTGTCGAAATTCGCCGGCGGCCTGGGCAACGACTGGACCCGCGTGCGCGGCATGGGCGCGCACATCAAGGGGACCAACGGCAAGAGCCAGGGCGTGGTGCCCTTTCTGAAGGTGGCGAACGATACGGCGGTGGCGGTCAACCAGTGCTTCGCACCGGAGACCACCGTCTTCACCGCCGACGGCCCCAAGCCGATCGCGGACGTGCGGGTCGGCGATCTGGTGCTGGGTCAGCGCGGACGCTATCGCGAGGTCACGGAGCACTTCGTCTACGACCAGAAGGATGCTCCCATGGTTCGGGTGGCGGTCAAGCATTCGGTCAATGATCTGGACGTCACTGCCGGTCATCCCTTCTGGGCCATCCAGGGCGTGCCGATGGAGCAGTCCATCGAGCGCACGCTCGGCCAGATCGAGCAGGCCCGTTTCCGGCCCGCGTGGGTCGAGGCCGGCCAGCTGACGCGCGGAGACTATGTGGCGCAGGTCATCCCCGCCGAAGTCGTTCCGGTCCCCGAGCTCACCCAAGCGGATGCACGGTTCTACGGCATTCTGCTCGGCGACGGACACCTCACCCGCGGCTGCGAATTCGGTGTCTCGGGCAACCCGAGCCGGGATACTGGTCATCTCCGGTTCGTCCGCGACTATCTCACCGAGCGCGGCATCCACTTTTGGGAGAACGGGCGGGGCAATGAATACATCCAGATTAAGTGGGCTGTCGGACGGGGCCTGGCCCGCTGCGCGACCACCGGCCGCTTTGTCGGACTCGACACGGCTCATCTGCCCTTCAGCTACGAAGACCTCTACGACGCAAGCGCCAAAAAACGCATCGCCCGACGCTTCAGCCACCTGCCGCACGATCAGGCGCTGGCGCTCGTCCGGGGACTTCTGGAAACCGACGGTGGGGTGAGCCGCGGCAAAGAGATTTATTTCACCAACACCTCCGCCGCGCTCGCCGAGGGCTTGCGTTATCAGCTGCTGCGACTCGGCATCCCTTGCGCCGGTCAGTATCGCGAGCGCGACAATGCCCACACGGGCACACGCGGTGACGGCACGGTGGTCTCCTTCACCGGCATCACCCGCGCCTTCGATCTGCGTATACCGGCCGTGCCCGAGATCGCCGAGCTGGTCGGCGTCCCGGCACTCACCAAGCGGAACTGGTTCCGCTTGGGCAACTGGATCTTTACACGGGTCAAATCGGTCACGCCCATCGCGCCGGTCGCCAAGGTCCACGACCTCAAGGTCGAGGGCGACGAGACCTACATGACCGCCGCAGCGCTGGTCCACAACGGCGGGAAGCGCAAGGGTGCCGTCTGCGCCTACCTCGAAACCTGGCACGTCGACATCGAAGAATTCCTCGACCTGCGCAAGAACACCGGCGACGACCGCCGCCGCACCCACGACATGAACACCGCCAACTGGGTGCCGGATCTCTTCATGAAACGGGTCGCCGAGGATCAGCACTGGACCCTCTTCTCGCCCGACGAGACACCGGATCTGCACGACCTGACCGGACTGGCGTTCGAGCAGGCCTATGTCGGCTACGAGGAGCGTGCCGCGCGCGGCGAGCTCAAGGTCTCCAAACGGATCAAGGCCGTGGATCTCTGGCGCAAGATGCTCGCCATGCTCTTCGAGACCGGACACCCCTGGATCGCCTTCAAGGATCCGTGCAACCTGCGCTACACCAATCAGCATGTCGGGACCGTGCACAGCTCTAACTTGTGCACGGAGATTACTTTACACACCAATGACTTGGAGATCGCCGTCTGCAATCTCGGCAGCGTCAATCTGGCCGCGCACGTGACCGAGAAGGGGCTCGACACCAAGCGTCTGCAGAAGACGGTCAGCACTGCCATGCGGATGCTCGACAACGTGATCGACTACAACTTCTACAACGTCCCGCAGGCGCGCAACTCCAACCTGCGGCACCGTCCGGTCGGACTCGGCATCATGGGATTCCAAGATGCGCTTTATCAGTTGCGCATCCCCTACGCGAGCCTGGAGGCCGTGCAGTTCGCCGACCACAGCATGGAGGCCTTCAGCTATTACGCGATCCGCGCCAGCACGGATCTCGCCGAAGAGCGCGGGCGTTATCAGAGTTTCGCGGGCTCGCTCTGGAGCCGAGGGATCCTTCCGGTGGACAGCATCAAGCTGCTCGCCGAGGCGCGCGGCAGCTATCTGCAGATGGACACCGGCACCACGCTGGATTGGAACGCCTTGCGCGAGCGCGTACGCAGCGTCGGCATGCGCAACTCCAACTGCATGGCCATCGCACCGACCGCGACCATCAGCAACATCGTCGGGGTCAGCCAGTCGATCGAGCCGACCTACCAGAACCTCTTCGTCAAATCCAACCTCTCGGGCGAGTTCACCGTCGTCAATCCCTACCTGGTGGTCGATCTGAAGGAACGCGGTCTTTGGGATTCGGTGATGGTCAATGATCTCAAATACTACGACGGCTCGATCCAGCAGATCGACCGCATTCCGGACGATCTGAAGGAACTCTACGCCACAGCCTTCGAGGTCGACGCCCGCTGGCTGGTCGAGGCCGGCAGCCGCCGCCAGAAGTGGCTCGACCAGGCTCAAAGCCTCAACCTTTATATGCGCGAGCCCAGCGGCAAGAAGCTCGACAACCTCTACAAGCTGGCCTGGGTGCGGGGTCTGAAGACGACCTACTACCTGCGCTCCATGGGAGCGACCCACGTGGAGAAATCCACGATGGACGACGCCGCAAAGGCCAACCGCCTCAGCGCGGTCGGGGGCAACTATCTCACGATGGACAAGGCAAAAGGCAACGGCGCCGCCGCGCCCGCAGCCTGCTCCATCCTCGACCCCGAGTGCGAAGCCTGCCAGTAGGGGCGATTTCAATCGCCCCGTGTTCGCGGACCGACACTTGTTGCTACTCGCTCCCACGCTCCGCGTGGGAGTGTAGCCGCGACGCTCCGCGTCGCGACCCCGCAGGCCGGGAAACCGGATCCGATCGAGACGCCCACGCATTCAAGACGCGTCGGATGCGGAGCGTCCACACCACACTCCCACGCAAAGCACGGGAGCGAGCTCACGCCCCAACACGGACGATGGAGACGACATGACCAACGCAACACCGATCGCACACCACGGCGCCGTCGACGGCGTCACCGGCTCCTGCCACGAGCTCATGCTCGGCGATGGCCGCTCGGTCCTGATCGACTGCGGGCTCTTCCAAGGTGCGGAGACCGCCTCCGACGGCTCCGGTGCCGACCGCCCGAGCATCGGCTTCGCGGTCGATCCGATCCAGGCGCTGATCCTGACGCACGTGCACATCGACCACGTCGGGCGCCTGCCCCACCTCCTGGCAGCCGGCTTTCGCGGACCCATCCTCTGCAGCCAAGCCTCGGCGGAACTTCTCCCGCTGGTCTTGGAAGATGCACTGAAGGTCGGCGTCACCCGCGATGCCGCCCTCATCGAGGCCGTCCTGCGCGGGCTGCGGGCACGCCTGGTCCCGTTGCGGTACGGGGACTGGCACCCCTTGATCACAGGCGATCCCGCGCTGCGCATCCGTCTGCAGCAAGCCGGTCACATCCTCGGCTCCGCCTATGTCGAATGCGACCTGACCCGCGCCGGGACCACCACACGCGTGCTCTTCTCGGGAGACCTCGGTGCGCCGCACACCCCGCTTCTGCCGGATCCGACCCCACCGGAATCCGCCGATGTCGTCGTGCTGGAGAGCACCTACGGCGACCGCATCCACGAGGACCGCAGCTCACGTCATCAGCGCCTGCGGGCCATGGTCGAGCACGCCTTCGAAGACGGCGGCACCCTTTTGATCCCGGCCTTCAGCATCGGACGCACCCAAGAGCTGCTCTACGAGCTGGAAACCTTGGTGCACGAGAACCGCGGCACCAAAGGTACCGGAGACAAGTGGCAATGGGGGGATCTCGCGGTGGTGCTGGACTCACCGCTGGCGGCGGATCTGACCGCCGGCTATCGTCGGCTGCGCACACACTGGGACCGCGAGGCCAAGGCCCGCCTTGCGTCCGGGCGCCACCCGCTGGCCTTCGATCGGATGCTCACGGTCGACGATCACGCCGCACATCTGCGCATGGTCGAGTATCTGGCCCGCGAGCATCGTCCCGCCATCGTGATCGCCGCGAGCGGCATGTGCGCCGGCGGGCGGATCGTCAATTACCTCAAGGCCATGCTCGGCGACCCGCGCCACGACGTGCTCTTCGTCGGCTACCAGGCCGCCGGCACACCGGGCCGGGACATCCAACGCTACGGACCCCGCGGCGGTTATGTCCAGCTCGACGGCCGCCGCTACGACATCCGCGCCCGCATCCACACCATCGGCGGCTACTCCGCCCATGCCGATCAAGCCGACCTGCTCGATTTCATCGGGGCCATGTCCCCTCCACCACGGGAGGTGATCCTGGTCCACGGCGAGCAGGGTGCAAAGACCGCTTTACAAGAGGCATTGCTGCAGCGCTTTCCCGGGACCGAGGTCAGCATTCCCTGAGCAGGCTTCGGCGATGACACGAGCGCGACAGGATGTCGTCGCGAAGGCCGGAGTCAGTCATTCGGATTGATCGGGGGGCGAGAGAGGGCGGACTTACTCGTGCCGTTCGGCCACGTTGAAGCCTTCGCGTCGGCACAGGGCGTCTTTTTCGGCTTCTTTGAGGTCTTCGCGCATCATCTCGGCGACAAGGGCTTCGAAGCTGATCTCGGGGGACCAGCCGAGGCGCTCGCGGGCCTTGGTGGCGTCGCCGAGGAGGGTTTCGACCTCGGTCGGGCGGAAGTAGCGCGGATCCACGGCGACGATGCAGGCGCCGGTGGCCTCGTCGAAGCCTTGTTCGAGCTGGCCGGCGCCCTCCCAGCGCATCCGGATACCGACCTCGGCGGCGGCGGCGGCGACGAAGTCGCGCACGGAGTATTGATGACCGGTGGCGATCACGAAGTCCTCGGGGGCGTCCTGCTGGAGCATCATCCATTGCATGCGGACATAGTCCTTGGCGTGGCCCCAGTCGCGCCGGGCATCCAGGTTGCCGAGATAGATCCGATCCTGCAGGCCGAGTTTGATGCGGGCGAGCCCACGGGTGATCTTGCGGGTGACGAAGGTCTCGCCGCGCCGCGGGCTCTCGTGGTTGAAGAGGATGCCGTTGCAGGCGTAGATGCCGTAGGCCTCGCGGTAGTTGACGGTGATCCAGTAGGCGTAGAGCTTGGCGACGGCGTAGGGTGAGCGCGGGGAGAAGGGCGTGGTCTCGCTCTGGGGCACCTCTTGGACCTTACCGTACAGCTCGGAGGTGGATGCCTGGTAAAACCTGGTCTTGCGCTCGAGGCCCAGGATGCGGATCGCCTCGAGCAGGCGTAGGGTTCCGATGCCGTCGGAGTCGGCGGTGTACTCGGGCTCCTCGAAGGAGACGGCGACATGGCTCTGTGCGGCGAGGTTGTAGAGCTCGTCGGGTTGGACCTGCTGCATGATGCGGATCAGGCTCGAGGAGTCGGTCATGTCGCCGTGATGCAGGATGAAACGCCGTTCGCTCTGCTGCGGATCTTGATAGAGATGGTCGATGCGATCCGTATTGAAGAGCGAGGTACGCCGCTTGATGCCGTGCACCTCGTAGCCCTTGGAGAGCAGCAGCTCCGCCAGGTAGGCCCCGTCCTGTCCCGTGATGCCGGTAATCAGCGCCTTCTTGATGGTCATGTCCTTACCCCGATGTCGATATGCAATCTGTTGTGTTGCCGTTGCGTCGGCCTTGGACGATGCACGCCGAAACAATCGGCCCCGCCCGATCGTAAGGCGATTTCCGAGAATAGGCATCCCGACTGAGCATGCCTGAAAGGCATTTTGCTCCTTACACCCTAAGTCTTGAGCAAACCGTCGCAGAATTTTCGTTGTCGTTGTCGTTGTCGTAATCGGATTCCGGACGAACACGACAACGACAACGACAACGACAACGAGTAGAGTTTTCGTCCACTTTTTTGAATATCTTAAACCGCGCCGACTCCAGCGGTCGTCAAGTCTGCCGGGGCCGATCCCATTCAAAAAAATCGCATACCGCTCTGGGCGCGGTTTAAGTCCTGAGCGCATCCAGATGCTCGAGGAACCAAGCGTAGGTCTGTGCCAACCCATCCGGAAGACGGGTACGCGCGCTCCAGCCGAGTGCAGCGAGACGGCCGACGTCGAGGAGCTTGCGCGGGGTGCCGTCGGGTTTGTCGGTGTCGAAGCGGATCTCGCCGCTGAAGCCGACGACGTCGCGAATGGTCTCGGCGAGCTCGCGGATGCTCACGTCTTCCCCCACGCCTGCGTTGACATGGGAGCACATGGGCCGGGTGTGCGCCCGGTAGGTCTCGGGCGCGAGCCCCATGAGGTGTATGCAGGCGTCGGCGAGGTCGTCGACATGCAGGAATTCCCGACGCGGCGTGCCGGTGCCCCAGACGGTCACCGCGGGTGCGCCTTGGGTCTTGGCCTCGTGGAACTTGCGCATCAACGCCGGGATGACGTGGCTGTTCTCCAGATCGAAGTTGTCGCCGGGGCCGTAGAGGTTGGTCGGCATCAGACTGCGGAAGTCCGTCCCGTATTGCCGGTTGTAGGACTCGCAGAGCTTGATCCCGGCGATCTTGGCGATGGCATAGGGCTCGTTGGTGGACTCGAGCGTCCCGGTCAAGAGCGCCTCTTCGGTGATCGGCTGCGGGGCGAGGCGCGGATAGATGCAGGAGCTGCCGAGAAAGAGCAGGCGCTCTACACCGTTGCGCCAAGCGGCATGGATGATGTTGGCCTCGATCATCAGATTTTGATGGATGAACTCGGCCGGGAAGCTGTTGTTGGCCTGGATACCGCCGACCTTGGCCGCCGCCAGATAGACCCGGGACGGCCGCGTCTCGGCAAAGAAGGCATCGACCGCCCGGGTATCCGTCAGATCCAGCTCCCGGTGGGTGCGCGCGAGGATGTCAGAGACGCCCGCGGCCTCCAACCGACGCACGATGGCGGCACCCACCATGCCGCGATGTCCGGCGACATAGACCCCCGACCCGACCTTGTCCTGCTCGCTCACGCCGATCTCCGTTGTGCATGCTGTGTGTTCGGGAGTGCATAGGGTAGCGCCGTCGTGGGTCGACTCACCAGTCTTGTAAGCCGAGAATCGACGAATCGCCTGCCTGCGCGCCCCGACACCCCGGAGAAGCGGTTGACGGAACATCGCTCAGGTTCGACACTCATGCCCTACCGTGCGCGACATCGGAACGGCCTCTCGGCTGCCCGGGTCGCAGCATCGGGCACAGTGCTGCCGACGGCTGCAGCGCTGCAACGACGATCGATCATTCATTCTCAGGAGGTAACGATCGTGGCACAAAGCATGGGTGAGATCATGAATCCGGGCTCCGTCGTGCGCGACGCGGAGTTTCCGGACGCCCCGGACGACTGGACGCGCGAGCAGGCGATCGCTGCGGCTCAGACCGACGCGGTGACGTTGAGCGACGATCACTGGGACATGATCAAGGCGTTGCAGGACTATTTCGCGCGTCACGAGAAACCCAACGTGCGGGATCTTCACGACGCGCTGGAAGAGGCGTTCCATGGCCGCGGGGGCCTGAAGTACCTCTATGGGATCTTCCCGGGCGGCCCGGTCGCGCAAGGCTGTCGGTTTGCCGGACTCCAGGCCCCGTCGGGCGCGGTGGACAAGTCGTTCGGAAGCGTCCAGTAAGGAGCCTCCAGTCAGGGGTTTTCGAATCGCGGTGCGCGCTCGCGCCCTGCCGCTGCGGTGTCGGTCGCCCGGCCGACATCGCAAAAGAGGCCGACGGAGTCGATCCGAACTCTCATCAATAACGGGCGCAATCCGTCTGACATATCGGGTCTTTTCGTCGGCGTTTTCTTGCCAATCCGGCAGGACCCGCCTATCCTTGCGCTCGAACTGCTACCGCCTTTCGCTTGGGGACGTCCGAGGCTGAAGCGTGTTCCGGACGCGTCGCGACGCCGGCCGGGGATGCTCCGAATCACTGCTCACCCGGACCGGCGGGCGGCCGCAGGCCGAATCCGGATCACGGGGGGGAACCGATGATGTACGAGCGCAATCACGTCGACGAACAGCCGATCGCCGAAGACGGGCACCCGCTTCGTCCCGATCGACGCAACTTTCTTGCGGCGCTTGCCGCGACCTCTGCGGGACTCTTGGTCGGAGGGGTGCCCGGCCTTGCCGAGGCGGCCTCGAACCGATCATCCCTGCAGCGCCAAGTCGTCGAGATGGTGACGAGCATGCGCCGCCAGGGCCTGCTTCAGCCCAACGAGAAGACGTCTTGGTCGGTGTACGATTTCACCGCCCGCAAAAAGGTCGTCTCGATCAACGAGGGCGTGCCGCGACAGGCCGCGAGCATGATCAAGCCGCTCGTCGCGCAGGCCTATTTCTTCCAGATGGACGGCAACCGCAGCCAGGTGCGCTACACCGACGAGGTGCGCACGACCATGGAGCGGATGCTCCAGCGCAGCAGCAACCCGGACACCAACAAGATCATGGATCTGGTCAGCGAGCACCAGTCCCGCCGCGGCCCGCCGGATGTCGAGCTGGTTCTGAAACAGCGCGCACCCGCCATTTTCCAGGAGACCCGCATCGTCGAGAGGATCCCGACGACCGGCCAGACCTATCGCAACCAGGCATCGGCGCACGACTACAGCCGGTTTCTGATCTCGGTCTGGGAAGGCCGCATGCCCAACAGCAAAGAGCTGCTGCGCATGATGGCATTGCCGGGCGGCGACCGCTTGTCCAAGGGCGTGGCCGGCTTACCTCCGGCGGCTAAGGTCTACAACAAGACCGGCTCCACGGCGATGCTCTGCGGGGACATGGGCGTGATCGAAATCCCGGATCAGCGCGGTCGCAATCACGCCTACACGGTCGTCGGGATCATCGAGCGACCGAGCCGGGCCGAAAACTACGGCGCTTGGATCCGCAGTCGGGGGGACATCATCCGGCGCGTGTCGAACCTGATCTATCAGGACATGAAGAACAATTACCGGCTGGTCTGACGACAGCGCGGAGCCGAAACCAAGAAATCCGGGAGAAAGGGCTGCTCGTTGTCGTTCTCGTTGTCGTGGTCGTCCGGAATCCGATTCCGATTCCGATTCCGATTACGACAACGACAACGACAACGACAACGACAACGAAAAATTTTGCGACGGGTTGTTCAAGGCTTGCAGCTTAAGGGACGACGACCGCGTCCCCGCTAACGGCCGCGGATGCACTAAACGTCGCACTCACTCGAAAGTGAGCATCTCGTTCCGGACGCAGTTTAGATCCGCTTCAGGAACCGCCCGCAGATCGGCCCCAGAGGCCCTTCCTCCATACGGCCGCACAACTGGGGAGTCAGAAGCAGCAGACCGACGGCTGTCACGAGCGGCATCAGAAACAGCGACAGGCCGTCCGGATCGCCGAGAATGGCGCGCTGAATCAGAACGGTCAGCAGCTGTATCCAGACCACCCCGAGGATGGTGCGCAGCCGTGTCGGACCACGCAGAAACCACACGATCACCGACAGGATGAGGTAGGGGATCATCCAAGCGGCCAGCATCAAAGGCTCAAGCCGATAGGCGCCGTTGAAGTGAGGCACCACGGCGATCAAAAACGACAAGGCAAACCCCACCACCAAGGTCAAAAAGACCCAAATCTCTTGGCTTTCACCTTCGCGATACATCGAAACACCCCGGCTTAGAATGATCTCGGAGCGTCGATGATATACCGATGGCGCGCCTTGGTCGTCACTGCGGGCACAGGGCCACGTGGCGCGGTGCGCCAGGGGCATGCGTGACACCGCGGAGCGGTGTCACGCGTTTCCGTGGAGTTGGGTGGCCGGCGGGATGAGGGAGACCCTTCGAGATCCTGTTTCGGATGGTTGAGGCGCTCCCGAGAGCCCGAGGGCTTACACGCTCCCGTATAACTCGCGGGATCCGAGCCAGCGTTGGATCAGGGGCTCGACACGGTCGGGATAGCGCGCCAGGATCAGGTCGGCAGCCCGTTGGGCGTCGGCGACCAGATGCTGGTCGCGCAGGGGGTCGGCGACGCGAAATTGCACGGTGCCGGTCTGGCGCGTACCCAGAACCTCCCCCGCTCCGCGCATGGCCAAATCGCGCTCGGCGATCTCGAAGCCGCTCTCGGCGGCGCGGATGATGCCCAGACGCTCGCGCGCCGCGAGCGACAGGGGCGGATGGAAGAGCAGCACGCAGTGGCTCTGGACGGACCCGCGCCCGACCCGTCCACGCAGTTGATGCAGCTGTGCAAGACCGAGCCGCTCGGGGTTCTCGATGATCATGAGGCTGGCGTTCGGGACATCGACGCCGACCTCCACCACCGTGGTTGCGACCAAGAGGTCTAGGTCGCCCGAGGCGAAGGCGGCCATCACCGTCTCGCGCTCAGGCCCCTTGATGCGCCCGTGCACCAGACCGATGCGGATGCCGGGAAGGCTCTCGGCCAACTGACGCGCCGTCTCTTCGGCGGCCTGGCATTCCAACGCCTCGGATTCCTCGATCAGGGTGCAGACCCAGTAGGCTTGTCGGCCCTGCGCACAGGCCTGCTCCACGCGCGCGATCACCTCCTCGCGACGGGTGTCGGGGACCGCCACCGTGACGATCGGCGTGCGCCCGGGCGGAAGCTCGTCGATGACCGACAGATCAAGATCCGCATAGACGGTCATGGCGAGCGAGCGCGGGATGGGCGTAGCGGTCATGATCAACTGATGCGGTACACCGCCGGCACCGCCGCCCTTCGCACGCAGGCGCATGCGCTGATGCACGCCGAATCGGTGTTGCTCGTCGATGATGACGAGACCCAGCTCGGAGAAGACCACATCCTCCTGAAAGAGCGCGTGGGTACCCATCACCATACGCGCCCGGCCGCTGGCGATGGCCTTGAGCAACCCGGCACGCTCGCGGCCCTTGTGTCGCCCGACCAGCCAGACGGGCTCGATGTCGAGCGGGGCGAGCCAACCCGCGAAGCCGCGTCGATGCTGCTCGGACAAGAGCTCGGTCGGCGCCATCAAGGCCACCTGGGCACCGGACTCGATCGCTTGGAGCGCAGCCAGTGCGGCGACCAGGGTCTTGCCGGCGCCCACGTCGCCCTGGAGCAGACGCTGCATCGGGCGATCGCCCTGCAGATCGGCGGCGATCTCGGCGACGACGCGCTCCTGCGCCGCGGTCATCCGAAACGGCAGGGCGTCGAGCAGTTGCCGGCGCAGGGTGCCGTCGCCGGCGAGTACAGGCGCTAGGATCGCCCGCTGGGCGGCGCGCAGACGTCGCAGACTGACCTGATGGGCGACCAGCTCCTCGAAGGCCAAGCGGTGAAAGGCCGGATGACGGCGCTCGATCAGATCGTCGGGGTCGGCCTCCACCGGCGGACGGTGCAAATAGACGAGCGCCTCGACCAGGCTCGGCAGACCCAGGGGGAGCAGGACCTCCTCGGGCAGGCACTCGCGCGGCGCCTGTTCGGCCAAGAGCGCCAGCGCCTGATCGGTCAGACCGCGCCAAGAGGATTGCTGCAGGCCCTCGGTCGAGGGATAAAGCGGGGTCAAGCGCGCGTCGATCGCGCCCGCCTCTTCGGACTGGATGCGATACTCGGGGTGGACCATCTCCAAGGCGCTTGGTCCTTGGCGAACCTCGCCGTAACAGCGCAGCCGAACACCGGGCTTGAGCGCGTCGATCTGCTGCCGGGAGTAGTGGAAAAAGCGCAACAGGAGCCCGCCGAACGTGCCGTCCGACACCCAGACCTTCAAAGAGCGGCGTCGCCCGCCCGAGAGGTCGACCTCCTGGATCTCGCCCTCGATCAGGGCCTCGTCGCCCGGTCGCAGCCCGCTGATGTGGACCAAGCGCGTGCGGTCTTGATAGCGGTGCGGCAGATGGAAGAGGAGATCCTGGACCGTGCGCACACCGAGCTTGCCGAGACGCTCCGCCACGCGCGGACCGACCCGTTTGAGCCGCTCCACGGGGATGCTGTCGAGCGAAGGGGTCGGAAGCGATGGATTCGCAGAGGATCCCGAGGGGGTATCGGTCACGGTTTGGGGGTGTCCTCCGGGGTGCGAGTACGTCCGCTGCCAGTCATGCCCTTCTCGCGCGCATTTAAACCGCGCCAGCTCTAGCGGCCGTCAAGTCTGCCGGGACCGATCCATCCAAAAACATCGCATACCGCGCCGGGCGCGGTTTAAGTCCTACGAGGCGCTATGATCCATCAAGAATCACTTTCGGTCACCACCCAAGGCCGCGGCACCTACGATATCACCCGGACCGTCCAGCAGCAGGTTCGGGCCTCCGGAGTCCGGATCGGACTCTGTCACGTCTTCGTCCATCACACCAGCGCGTCGCTGATCCTCTGCGAGAACGCGGACCCGACGGTGCGAAGCGACCTGGATGCCTTCATGGCCCGATTGGTCCCGGACGGCGATCGGCTCTTCGAGCACAGCGACGAGGGTCCGGACGATATGCCCGCCCACATCCGGGCGATCCTCACGCAGGTCGAGCTGACGTTGCCGATCCGCGCAGGGGTTTGCGACCTCGGGACCTGGCAAGGACTCTATCTCTACGAGCACCGCACGCACGGCCATCGGCGCCGGATCACCTTGACCATTCAGGGCGAATGAGGCCGGTTAAACCGCGCCCCCGCTAAGGGCCGTGGATGCACCACACGTGGCACTCACTCGACAATCAGCATCCCGATCGGGACGCGGTTTAGGCGCTTTGGATCCGTGACGCCGAGTCGAGACCCGGGAGACGAGGCCCGCACATCCCGCGCTACCTGCCCTTGCGCTCCGCGATTGCGCGGGCGAGCTGATGCACGGCCATGGCGTAGTAGCTGCTGTGGTTGTAGCGGGTAATGGTGTAGAAATTCTGCGACCCCAGCCAGTAGGCGTAGCCGGTGCCGACATCGAACTCCAGCAAACTCACCTGGGAGGCGCCGCCGAGGGAGCCGGCCGGGGTGATTCCACGGCCTGCCAGCTCGCTTAAGCTGTAACGCGAACCGAAGCCCGACTTCATCGCGCGCGCAGTCGCCGGGTTTTGCACGTTCGCGCGCACGGCCACCGGCACGCCGGACTGCCAACCGTGTGCTTTGAAGTAGTTGGCGACGCTGCCGATGGCGTCCGTCGGATTCCAGAGATCGCGATCGCCGTCGCCGTCGAAGTCCACGGCATAGTCACGGAAGCTCGAGGGCATGAACTGCCCGAGGCCCATCGCACCGGCATAAGATCCGCGCGGACCGAAGGGGTCGATACCCTCCTCCTTGGTCATGACCAGGAAGGACGCCAGCTCGCCGGAGAAATAATCCGCGCGGCGCGGATACGCGAAGGCCAGGGTCGCCAAGGCGTCGACGATACGGGTCTTGCCCAGATAGCCGCCGTAGCGGGTCTCGACCCCGATGATGGCGACGATGTACTCGGGCGGAACCCCGTAACGCGCGCTGGCCCGGTTGAGCGCGGCCTCGTTTTGCTGCCAGAACCGCACGCCGTTGGCGATGTTGTCCGGGGTCAGAAACTTGGCACGATAGCGTGTCCAGGCCCCGGTCGGCCCGGTGCTGGGGCGCGGGGCCTGGCGATTCATCGCGTCGATGATCCACTGCTCGCGCTTGGCGCCGGAGAGGACGGCTGCGACCTGATTCGGCGCAAAGCCCTGTTGCTGCATGCTGCGGATGAAGGGCTCGACACCCGGATACCCGGCGAAATCGCCGGTTACCGTTGCGGAGCCGGAGGTCGGAAAAGGGGATCCTTCCGCGATCTCGCCGGGGCGAGTGGACTGGGAGCCGCAGCCCGCAACCAGGGTCAAGCACAGCAGGGCGGCGATCGAGCAAACAACACGCATGGGCAATCCAGGGCAAAAATTCGATGACGGTTATAGTAAAGCAGTTTTTCAGTAAAGCAATTCAACCGATGAATTTGGCTCGCGATTGCGTCGTTAAACCGCGCCCGGTGCGGTCTGCGATGTTTTTGGATGGGGTCGTCCACGGCAGACTTGACGAGCGCTGGAGTCGGCGCGGTTTAAGAGATTAAAAGATTTATCATTTTAAACCGCGTCCTCGCGAAGGGCCGTAGATGCATCACACGTCGAGCTCACTCGAAAATGCGCATCTCGCTCTGGACGCGGTTTAATCACCCAAGACCATGATCGCGTCCATCTCGACTCGCGCCCCTTTGGGCAGTGCCGCGACGCCGATCGCCGCCCGCGCCGGATAGGGCTCCTCGAAGTATCCGGCCATGACCTGATTGACCGACGGGAAATGGGCCAGATCGGTGAGAAAGACGTTGAGCTTCACGACATCCGCCAGACTGCCGTTCGCCGCATGCGCCACCGCCCGAAGGTTGTCGAAGACGCGCCGAATCTCCGCCTCGATGTCGCCCGAGACCAGCTCCATAGTCTCGGGCACGAGCGGGATCTGGCCGGACAGATAGACGGTGTTGCCGACGCGAACCGCTTGAGAGTAAGTCCCGATCGCCTCGGGGGCCTGATCGGTCTTGACGATGCTCTTTGCCATGCTGTGGTGACTCCGTTACGTATGGTTATTCGACGCCATCGGCATGAGCCTAATCCAGCACGGGTCTCACGCCAAGACGATCGGGTCACGGATGAAGGCCGTAGCTCGGGCCGAGAGCGATCACCGCCCCAGAATTTTTCGTTGTCCTTGTCCTTGTCGTTGTCGTTGTCGTAATCGTAATCGTAATCGGATCCCGGTCGACCACGACCACGACCACGACCACGGACAAAACAACACCGTCGTCCCCACACCCAGACAGGTTGGCATGCGTCCTTGCGCAACGGGCTATACTCTCGCGCTTGGAAATTCCGGATCACACGCCATGAACGCACTCCATCAGTCCAACCTCGCCAAGCTGCGCCTGATCGGACGCGGCAAGGTCCGCGATCTCTACGAGATCGACAGCGAGCATCTCTTGATGGTCGCGAGCGACCGTCTCTCCGCGTTTGACGTGGTGCTTCCGCAGCCGATCCCCGGCAAAGGCGAGGTCTTGACGCGGGTCTCGCGCTTTTGGTTCGCGCGCACGGCGCAGCTGGTGCCGAATCATCTCGCCGAGATCCCGGTCTCTGCCGTGGTCGAGGACCCCGAGGAACTCGCGCAGCTCGGCGATCGGGCGATGGTGGTGCGCCGCCTGACGCCGCTGCCGGTCGAGGCGATCGTGCGCGGCTATCTGATCGGCTCGGGTTGGAAGGACTATCGGCAAAGCGGTGCGGTCTGCGGCATCGCGCTCCCGCCCGGTCTGCGTCAGGCCGACCGGCTGCCCGAGCCCATCTACACGCCGTCGACCAAGGCCGAGATCGGCGGACATGACGAGAACGTCGACTTCGCCCACACCGAACGGTTGCTCGGCCCCGGGCTGGCGGCGCAGGTGCGCGACATCAGCATCGCCGTGTATCGGGATTGCGCGGAGTACGCCTTGGCACGCGGGATCATCATCGCCGACACCAAATTCGAATTCGGCCTCGACAGCGAGGGGCGGCTGCATCTGATCGACGAGGTGCTGACACCGGACTCCTCGCGTTTTTGGCCGGCCGATCAATACCGGCCCGGCACCAGCCCGCCGAGCTTCGACAAGCAGTTCGTACGCGATTATCTGGAAACGCTCGACTGGGACAAGACCCCGCCCGGGCCGATGCTGCCGCAGGAGATCATCGACCGGACCGCCGCCAAATACCGCGAGGCCGAGGAGCGGTTGACGCGCCCCTGATCCGCACGCGACGTAGGGGCGACGTAGGGGCGACTTCAGTCGCCCACACCCCGTCGACCAAACGCCCCGGGGCGGCTGAAGCCGCCCTTTGGATGTTGCGGTTCAGAGATCGTCGGGCGCGGTTTGTCGGACGGCCCAGACGGCGGCTTCGACGCGGGTTTTGAGCTTGAGTTTCTTGAGAATGTGTTTGACATGGACCTTGACGGTCCCGAGTGACAGGTCAAGCTCGCGGGCGATCAGCTTGTTGCTGAATCCCTCGGCGAGCAGCGCGAGCACTTGGCGCTCGCGCGGGGTGAGGCCGGCGTCGCCCGGCCGAACCGGACCGCTGTCGTCGCGGAGCGCCCGCGCAATCAACTCGGTCAGGCGTTGGCTGATGACCAGGCGACCCCGGCCTGCGGCGAGGAGCTGCTCGAGGATATCCTCGGGCTCCATGTCCTTGAGCAGATAGCCGTCGGCACCCGCCCGCAGGGCGGCGACGACATCTTCCTCGCTGTCGGAGACGGTGAGCATCACGACCCGCGCATCCAGATCGGCGCGGCGCAGACGTTCCAGGGTCTGGATGCCGTTCATGCCCTTCATGTTGAGGTCGAGCAGGATGAGGTCCGGGCGGCACCCCACGGCGACGCGCATGCCCTCCTCCCCGTCGCCGGCCTCCCCGACCAGGATCAGCTCGGGTGCCATCGCGATCAGGTCGGACACGCCCTTTCGAAAAAGCGGATGGTCGTCGATGATGACGACGGCGGTTCGGGTGTCGGTCATGATGATACCTGCATCGCGCCGGTGTCTCGGGTTCGCCGACTCGGGAAGGTCAGACGCACGCGTGTCCCGCCGTGCGGGCCTGGCGCGATCTCGATGTCGCCGCCGAGGCCGGCGGCACGCTCGCGCATGATGCTCAGGCCGTAGTGACCGCGCGGGACGGCGTGCGGGTCGATGCCGCGACCGTCGTCGTCGAGGGTGACGCGGATCCCGGCGTCGCCGGCCGCCAAGCGCAGCAAGGCATGGGGCGCCCCGGCGTGACGGATAACGTTCGACAGGGCCTCGCGGACGATCTGCAGCACATGAACCTCCTCGTTCGGACTCAGCAACAAGGCGGGGAGCCGGTTGTCCAGGCGAATCTCGGTGGTCCCGTGTTCGCGAAACTCGGCCACCGTCGCCTCCAGCGCCGCATTGAGGCCGCGATCGTCCATCTTGAGCCGAAAGGTGGTCAGAAGCTCGCGCAACTGACGATAGGCGTTGTTGGCGCCCTCGCGCAACTCGGCGAGCACGTCACGCGCGCGCTCGGGCTCCGCACCGGCGCGGAGGAGTGCATCCAAGCGTGACGCCTGGATCTTGAGGTAGGAAAGCGACTGCGCCAAGGAGTCGTGCAGCTCGCGTGCGATGACGCCGCGCTCCTCGAACAGCGCGAGACGCCTCGCGTCGCGCTGGCGCCGATGCAGACTGAGTGCGGTGCCGATCAGCGTGGCGAGCGAGGACAGGAGCCGTCCTTGCCAGCGCGGGAGCGATTGATCGCGATCCAGCTCCACGACCAATACACCGAAGGGCCGATCCTGATCCGCCACGGTGAAGGACACCGGGGCCCGACGCTCGCCTCGCCCGAGCGTGCGCAGCAATGGATGATAGGGCTCGGCCTCGCGGCAGACCGTGCATGCCTCGCTCAAGCAGGCAAAGCGTTGCTCGCCCTCTGCTCTCGCGGTCATACAGGCAGGGGCGTCCTTTCGATGGGGATCGAGATCTGAGCGCAGATCCGGCGCGTCCTCCAAGCAGAGTGTAACGGCCCGAAGCCGCAGCTTGACCCGGATCTCCTGCAGGACGCGCTCGAACGTGGGTGTGGAGATCGACGACTCGTGCAGCGCCTGGCCCACGCCGTAGAGCAGCTCCAGGGTGTGATTGGTGCGTTCGAGATCGCGCGTCTTCTCGGCGACCCGACCTTCCAGATCCGCGTAGAGATGCGACAGGTCTGCGGCCATGCGGTTCATGGCCTCGCCGAGCCGACCCAGCTCGTCGCTGCCGGTGAATCGGGTGCGTCGCGTGAAATCGCCGCGCCGCGACCGATCCGCACACTCCAGGAGCTCGGCGAGCGGTTGGATCACCCGGCCGATAACCAGAACCATGGTCACGAGCACCACGATCACCGTCAGGATCAAGGCGACCGCCTGAACGACGCACAGCATGGCCAAACGCGCCTCCGTGATCCGTTCCAGCTCCCCGACCAGCGCGTCGATCTGCTCGACGAAGCCGTCGACATCCGCCAGATAGGCCATCGTCGGGGGATCCCCGGAGCCGCCCCGATCGAACGCCCGCAACCGCGCGATGTCCGCCGACACCAGCGGGCGCATGCGCCCGTTCCAATCGGAGCGGATACGCTCGTAGCCGGCGCGAATCTCCTCGCCGGCACGCCGCGGGATAATATCGGCAAGGCGCGGACTGGCCAGACGCTGCTCGAGTTCCTCGGCCAGTGCCGCGACCCGATCGGCGCGCAGATCGGCCGGGCCGCGCGCATCGGCCAACGCCATCCCGATGCGATACGACTGCATGCGCAGCGAACCGGACTGGTTCACGGCCGCGGCAAGCCCCTCGGTGGCCCGGCCCACGCTGCCGCTGAGCACCATGCTGAGGATCGCCAGAACGACGACGACCGCCATCAACAGACCCACGCTGAGCAGGATCGAATGATGGAACGAACGCGGAAGAAAAGAACTCATATCGATCACCCCCGCATTCCAGCCCAGACGCGCCCACCGCGAAAGGGGATACCTCCAAAGACTCCGGACCGACTCGAAGCCGGCACGGCAAGGTCTCGGATCGGAACAACCACAAGGAATCTCAATGTCTTGACACGCTACCACCCCTACCCCTCGGGAGGTATTTCAGGGCAGACCCGTCAGTAGTTCCACGTCTTGTTGTGAATCCCTCGGTCGATAGACTTCAGCTATGAACGACATCGACCGCGCCTTCAATTTCCTGCCGTTCCTGCGCGACGTTCCTGCCTTTGCCGCACTCGGCGACGAGCCGGCCCGCTTCATCGCCGGCGGCAGTCAACTGCGCGTGGCGACACGGGGCCAGATCGTCTGCGAGAAGGGTAGCCGTCCGAGCGGTTTCCAGTGTCTTCTGGAGGGGCGGATCAAGCTCGCCGCACTCTCGCCGCTGGGGGCCGAGCGGGTGCTGGACATCCTCCAACCCGGCCGCGTCTTCGGAGTCGCGGCCATCCTGCTCGACGCGCCTTGCCCGGTCTTCGCCGAGTCGATCTGCGACAGCCGGATTCTCGTCGTCGGTCGCGACCGTATCCATGCGGCTATCGCCGAATGGCCCGAGGTCGCGGCCGTTATGCTCAAGCTGGTTGCCGAGGATGTCCATCGGCTCGTCCACGACCTGGAGGCATGCTGCCTGATGAGCGCGCGTCAGCGTCTGGCGGACTTCCTGCTCCAGCAGGGCCGCTGCAGCTCGGACGCTGTTGATCGCGCGGTTGTCGTCCTGCCGGCGGCCAAGGCGCTGGTTGCCTCCAACCTCAACATTACCGCCGAGACCTTCTCGCGCGAGCTTCATGAGCTGGCCCATCGCGGTCTCGTCGAGATCGAGCGACGGACGATTCTGATCCCCTCGCTGGATCGCCTGGCGGCCTTCGTGTTCGACGACCCGATGACCGGGCGGGAACCGGCCCAACTCAGCGCGGTGCCTGTGCCGAGCTGACATCGCCCGCGATCGGACGGCGAGCGGATCGCGGCGTCGCCCGAGACGCAAGGGATGGGTACAATCCCCGAGTCATGCCTCGACGGCGTGCGCAACCGCGCCGCAACATCACGGATCGAGCCGCTCGAGAGGCGGCCGACATCATCACAGGGGGATTTGCCGTGAAGATCGTTCGCAACCTGCTGGCCGTCATCGGCTTCTTGACCATTCTCGGCATCGGCGTTCTCTATTGGCGGGTCGCCCCGATCCTCGACGAATTCGACCCCGGGTTTACGGGCGTCTACGGCGAGTTCGCCTCGCGCCTGCTCACGACCGGCGATCCCGGCGTGGCCATGATGTGGGCGATCCCGGTCGAGGACGGGCTGAGCCCGGACGACGTCATCGAGTCCATGAAGAGCATCGCGGTCTCGCGCAACCTGCTCTTTGTCGGCGAATCGCCTTTCTACAAGCAGATCGAGGCGATCACGGGCGAGCCCTATCGCTACGTCAACTTCATCTCCTTTTGCGATGCGCAGGTCGGTCGACAGATGCTGGAGTATCGCAACGAGTACAGCGGCTTCATGCCCTGCCGCATCGCCCTGGTCGAGGACAAGGAGGGACGTCTGACGCTCTACAGCATGAACCTCGACATGATGATCCACGGCGGCCGGGAGCTTCCCGAGGAGCTCAAGGCATCCTCGCTGAAGGTCCGCGACACCATCCGGGCGATCATGGAGGGCGGTGCGGCCGGAGAGCTGTAATTTCCGGAGCCCGAATCACGAAGGCTGGAACCCCGGAGGCACGATGCGGAGAGCTGTTTTACGGCGGCTTGTGATATCGCGCAATTCAGATATACGGAAGATCGTATATAGTAGGCGCCATTGATCAAGGCCGCGGAGGCGCACTCAGGTGTTCGATACACTCGGCGATCTCGTTGTCTACCGTGTGCTGGGCATCGACCCGGCGAGCCATCTCGGGGCGGCGCTGCACTTCTTCGTCATGGACACGGCGAAGATCTTCTTCATGCTGGTCATCATCATCTATGTCATGGGGCTGTTCCGGGCGCTCCTCTCGCCCGAGCGCGTTCGCGCGTATGTGCGCGGTAAACCCAAATGGGCGGCGCGCTCGACCGCGGTCGGTCTGGGCGCGGTCACGCCGTTCTGCTCCTGCTCCTCGGTTCCGCTCTTCATCGGCTTCGTCGAGGCCGGCATCCCGCTCGGGGTCACCTTCTCGTTCCTGATCGCCAGCCCGATGATCAACGAGGTCGCGGTGGTCATCTTGCTCGGGCTCCTGGGTTGGGAGCTGACCTTCATGTATGTCGCCGCCGGGTTGACGGTCGCCTATGTCGGCGGTGTCGTCATGGAGCGCTTCAAGCCCGAGCGCTGGGTCGAACCCTACGTCTGGCAGATCCACATGGGCGAGCTGAAGATGCCCGAGCCGGACACTTCACTGATCGGTCGCCATCGCTATGCCGTGAGCGAGGTCCGCGAGATCCTGCGGCGTCTCTGGAAATGGGTGCTGCTGGGCATCGGCGTCGGCGCGCTCTTCCATGGCTATGTCCCGGAGGAATGGGTCGTCGAGCACCTGGGCGGCACCGACAACTGGCTGGCGGTCCCGGGGGCCGTGCTGCTCGGCATCCCGCTCTATTCCAACGCGACCGGGGTGATCCCGGTGGCCGAGGCCATGCTTGGGAAAGGGGTCGCGATCGGCACCACGCTGGCCTTCATGATGAGCATCGCCGCACTCTCGTTGCCCGAGATGATCATCCTGCGCAAGGTGATCCGCTGGCCCGGACTGGCACTCTATGCGAGCGTGCTGGCAGTCGCCTTCATCCTGGTGGGCTACGGCTTCAACCTGCTGGCGTAGAATGGAGACACGATGACCTTTGTCACGCGTCGGAAATAAGTCAAGCACCGAACCCAATCGTTGTCGTTGTCGTTGCCGTTGCCGTTGCCGTTGCCGTTGCCGTTGCCGTTGCCGTTGCCGTTGCCGTTGCCGTTGCCGTTGTCGTTGTCGTTGTCGTTGTCGTAATCGACAACAATTGTAGCGCTGTAGCTCGATCAAGCCCCGTAGGGTGGGCAAGCGCAGCGCAGTCCACCAGCGTCGGCGCGGGATTCGGCGGACTTCGCTCCCGCTCATCCACCCTACCGGGCAGGCTTATGACCGACGTCTCGATTACGATTACGATTACGACAACGACAACGACAACGACAACGACAAGGGTGGCGAAGGGACTTTTCCCGGAATCGGGACCAAGCTATACGAGAGCCGATATGAAAGAAGTCAAGATCTTGGGGTCAGGTTGTGCGAACTGTAAAGCCACCTACAAGGTGGTCGAAGAGGCCGCGAAGGCGAAGGGTGCCGAGATCGCCTTGGAGAAGGTCGAGGATCTCGGCCGCATCATGGGCTACGGGATCATGTCGACACCCGGCGTCGTCATCGATGGCCAGGTGGTGCATGCCGGCGGGGTTCCGGATCGCAAGACGGTGGAGGGATGGTTCAGCGGATGAGGTTCTGCGCCGGCCTCCAGCGGCCTCGGCGCAGGCAACGCCCGGAACCAGCCTCGAAGCCCGATCAAGACCGCCGCGGGTTGTGCTGACGACAGGACGCACGACACTGCGCCGGCGGTGTGTCGTGCCTCGCTCCGGCTCGGCGCCCCCTACGCCGACTCGGCCGTGTCCTCGGCCGGATCCTCCACAATCGCCTCGCGGAAACCGCACTCCTTTTGCGGGCACACCTTGGATGCGCCTTTGGTCTTTGTGGTCTTGATCGTCAAGACCGCCCAGCCGCACTTGGGGCAGGGCTCGGCGATCGGCTCGTCCCAGACGGCGTAGTCGCACTTGGGATAGGTCGAGCAGGAATAGAAGATCTTACCCTTGCGTGACTTTTTCTTCTGCAGCGTCCCCTTGGTGCATTTCGGGCAGGTGACGCCCGTATCCTCGGGCTTCTCCAGAGGCTCGATGTGTTTGCAGGTCGGGTAGGCGCTGCAGCCGATGAACTTGCCGTAACGCCCGCGCTTGATCTCGAGCGCGGAGTTGCAGAGCGGGCAGGTGCGGCCCTCGATCAGTTCCGGGGCATCCGCCTCGGCCTTGTCGGGGTTCAGATCGCGCGTGTAGTCGCACTCGGGATAGTGGGTGCAGCCGATGAAGCGCCCGTTGCGACCGAGCCGGATCGACAACTGACCGCCGCACTTGGGACAGGTCTCGTCGATGCGCTCCTGGGTGACATCGCTGCGCTTGACCGACGCCTCGGTGTGATCGACTCGCTCCTTGAAGGGCTTCCAGAATTGCTCGAGCAAGGGGATCCACTCGCCCTCGCCGCGCGAGACGGCATCCAGGTCGTCCTCGAGACGTGCGGTGAAATCGTAATCCACGTAGGACGTGAAGTATTCGGTCAGGAACCGGTTCACCACCCGCCCGACGTCGGTCGGCAGGAAGCGCTTGGTCTCCAGAACGACGTATTCGCGATCCTGAAGCGTGGAGATAATGGAGGCGTAGGTCGACGGACGGCCGATGCCGTATTCCTCCAGCGCCTTAACCAAGGACGCCTCGGAGTAACGCGGCGGCGGCTCGGTGAAATGCTGCTCGGGGCGGATGGCCAGCAGCTCCACCCGATCTCCGGCCTGCATCTCGGGGAGCATGCGCTCCTCGTCGTCGTCGGCGCTCTTGGCATCGTCGCGCCCTTCCAGATAGACGCTCATGAATCCTGGCTCGGCGACCGTGGAGCCGGTCGCACGGAAGAGATTGCCCTCTCCGGCGCTCAGCGAGATCGCGACCTGGTTGATGAGCGCATGGGCCATCTGGCAGGCCAGGGTCCGCTTCCAGATCAGCTCGTAGAGCTTGAACTGATCGGCGCTGAGATGGGCGCGGATCTCCTTGGGGACTTGATAGACCGAGGTGGGGCGAATCGCCTCGTGGGCCTCTTGGGCGTTCTTGGCCTTGGTCTTGTAGAACCTCGGTTGCTCGGGCAGATGATCGGCGCTGTAGCGTTCCGTGACATAGGCGCGAATCTCGTCCAACGCCTCTTGGGCGAGATTCACCGAGTCGGTGCGCATGTAGCTGATGAGCCCGATCGGCCCGCCGCCGACATCCACACCCTCGTAGAGCTGCTGGGCCACGCGCATGGTGCGCTGGGCCGTGAAGCCGAGCTTGCGCGCGGCCTCCTGCTGGAGTGTGGAGGTGATGAAAGGCGGCGCGGGGTTGCGCTTGCGCTGCTTGCGCTCGACCTCCTCCACCTTGAGCGTGCCGGCGGCGGCCCGCTCGAGTGTCTCGTGAATGGTCGCGGCGCGCTCTCCGTCGACGACGGTGAACTGCTCGACCTTTTCGCCTTCGAATTCGACCAGCTTCGCGGTGAAGCGACGTGCGTCTTTGGCGGCATCCGCCTCGATCGACCAATACTCTTGGCGGACGAACGCCTCGATCTCGTCCTCGCGTTCGCAGATCAGACGCAGGGCCGGGCTCTGCACACGCCCGGCGGAGAGACCGCGCCGGATCTTCTTCCACAGCAGCGGCGAGAGATTGAAGCCGACCAGATAATCCAGCGCACGACGCGCCTGCTGGGCGTTGACCAAGTCGTAGGATAGCTCGCGCGGGTTGGCGACCGCCTCCTGCACCGCCCGCTTGGTGATCTCGTTGAAGACGACCCGGAACACCGGGCGCTTGCCGATCTGGCGGCGGCTCTTCAGCAGCTCGTAGAGATGCCAGGAGATCGCCTCGCCTTCGCGGTCCGGGTCGGTCGCGAGATAGAGTGCGTCGGCCCCCTTGAGCTTCTTGGCGATCGCCTGAACGTGCTTCTCGTTGCGATCGATGATCTGGTACTTCATCGCGAAGCCGTTCTCGGTATCGACCGCGCCCTCCTTGGGCACCAGGTCACGGACATGGCCATAGGAGGCGATCACCTCGAAGTCGGGTCCGAGGTACTTCTCGATGGTCTTGGCCTTGGCCGGAGATTCGACGATAACGAGATTCATGATGTCTGCAAGCGATACGGAAGCGAACGATTCGGGGTCTCTAGGGTAAACCCGGTTCGCATCGGCGCGTCAAGGGGAGTCGAAGAGATGGTCGGCGCCGAGAGCGGCCGTCCCACATGATTTCGGCAACGGAGGTTGTGCCGATCTTTGCGAGGCACAACCAGCCACGGCGCTTTTTGCCATGGTTGTCGATTACGACAACGACAACGACAACGACAACGATTGGATTCGGCGCTCGATTTCGTTTCTGATGGGTTACTGAGAAATCATCGTCTTATAAAAACTTGAAACGCGTCGACTCCAACGCCTGCTTGATCGTGAGACGCCGCGCCGACTCGACAAGGCAGCAGGTCATGCCTGACGCGGTTCGATGCGATTCAATGGAGGTAGACCGGCTCGTCGTTGTACACCAGATCCTCCATCTGCGAGAAGGCATCTTCGCGACCGGGGCGATTCATCAGGACCAGCAGGACGACCCACTTGACCTCGTCGAGCCCGACCAAGGCGTGATCGATCGCGAGCAGGCGGTCGATCACCAGCTCGCGGCTGACGGGGTCCAGAATCCCGTTCTGCTCCAAAAACAGCAGCAGGCCGCGTGCCTCGACATCCAGCTTGCTCGACTCAACCTCGTTGTAGACACGGATGGAGCCGAGGGTATGGGCGTGATACTGCGGCACATCCACACCCGCCGCCAGCTCGTCGAGCCACAGCAATGCCTTTTCGATCTCGGTCGGGGTGAAGCCGGCCTGAGCGAGCTCGTCCTCCAGCGCACCTTGATCGGCCGGGGGCTGACCCTCGCCGTCCATGTAGTTCTCGTAGAGATAGATCAGCACATCGACCATGTTTTCGTACATCAGCCAACCTCGTGGGCGGCGTCAGCCCGAGAGCTGACGGGAGCGGACGTCACCTGTGCTCCGTTCGGGACACCCGGACGTCTCCGCTTAAGAACCGAGCCGGCAAAAGCGGCCTCCAGGGGCCGATGATACATGACCCTCCAGCTCCAGGACCAACAACATGGACGAGACCTCCCGGGCCGAGCGGCCGCTGCTGGCGATCAGCTCGTCGGGCGCCACGGGATCGAATCCCATCGCATCGAGTAAGGCGCGATAGTCCGCATCGAGCGCCGCGGCCCCGCCTCGAACGGCCGCTGAGGAGGCCTCGTCGGATGCCGCAGACACCTCGCCGGGCCAGGCCGCGAGCAGGTTGCGCAGCATCGGGGCCAGCTCGAGGAGGATCTCGCCGGGATCCTCGACCAGCTTGGCGCCGTCGCGAATCAGGGCGTGGCTGCCGCGCGACAGGGGATTGCGGATGGAGCCGGGTACGGCGAAGACGTCGCGGCCTTGCTCGAGCGCGAAGCGTGCCGTGATCAAGGAGCCGCTCTTGAGCGCCGCCTCGGTGACCAGGACACCGACGGAGAGTCCGCTGATGATCCGGTTGCGCCGCGGAAAATTCCGCGCCGACGGCCCCTGACCGGGCGGAAACTCGCTGACCAGCGCACCGCGCTCGGCGACGCGTCGGGCCAGATCGCGATGGGTCGCGGGGTAGACCAGATCCGGACCCGTGCCGAGAACGGCGATGGTCCGTCCCGTCTCCAGCGCGCCGGCGTGCGCGGCACCATCGACACCGAGCGCCAAGCCGCTGGTGATCAGCAGGCCGTCGGCGGCGAGCCGCCGGGCAAAGTCGCGGGTGATCTCGAGGCCCGACGGGGTTGGATTGCGGCTGCCGACCACCGCGATCTGCGGCTCGCCGAGCAGCTCGGGATCGCCGCGCACGTACAGCAGCAGCGGGGGATCCGGGATCTCGGCGAGCAGAGACGGATAGCGCGGATCGGCGCGCGTCAGCACGAAGGCGTCGGGTTGCTCGGCCCAGGCGAGGATGCGCTCGAGCGCCGCGACGTCGGGCTGTTTGAGCGCGGCGATCGCCTCGGACGCGATCCCGGCTGCAGCGAGATCCTGTCGCGATGCCTCCGCGACCGCCCGCGGCGTGCCGTAGCGTTCGAGCAATCGGGTCGCCGTGCGCGATCCGATACCCGGGGCGGAGATGAGGACGATCCAGTCCGCAACCGAGTCCGCAACCGAGTCCGAGGAGGCGGTCAAGAGGCGCTCGAACCCGTCATCGGGTTGGAGGAGGGGCGACCCGATCGCCGACGCTCATGGCCCGGTCGGCATTGAGCACGAGCGCGAAGCTCACGCGATCGAAGCTTCGGAAGACCATCAGCAGACCGGCGCGTTGCATCGGGCGGATATAGGTCGCGCGATCGCGACCGATGTCTGCGTGCAAAGGGATGGGTGCGCTCGAGCCCGTCGGACTCTCGCTCCAGCCCTTCACCGAATACTCGTTGCCGAGCCAGAAGGCACCGGTCAGGGGTCCATCGCTCTTCCAGTTCCAATTCACGCCGCCGTCGCGGACCCTGTCGCGCACCTCCTCCCCGCCGCGAAAGACCTCCAAGACGTGGCCGGGCTGCAGCCGGTCGTGCGATCCTCGGTTGATGGTCACGATGTCGTACTGACCGATCTGGGAGATTCCGTTCATCACCGAGAGGATCTGTCCGCGCATGCCGGCCGGCGCCGGACGCGGGAAGAAGTTCTCCAGAGGCGCCTCGAGCGAGGCCGGGATGACGCGATCGCCGATCGCAACCTCGCGGTCGGATCGCATGACCCGCAGGATCGCGGGATCCCCGACGCGCTCGAGCACGGCATTGGCCACGAAGGTGGCCTCGTAGCCGAGGATGCGGTTGGTGTCCGGGTCGCGCAGCGCATCGCCGGGGCGCAGGATCTCGAACTCGCTGACCGCGGTCGTATCGATGCGACGCACGAAGACGTCGTCCGACGGCGCGGCGACGGTGCGATCGTCGGCAAAACCCACGACATAGGGTGCGCGTTTGATCGCGTCGGACTCCGCCACCCAGGGCTGAGTCAGGAAGGGCGCGATCGAGGCGACGGGGATCATCGGCACCGGTGCCTCGAGTGCGCTGACCCGCACCCGCGGACTCAAACGCACGACGCGCATCTCGCCGCTCGCGCCGGCGGCGGTGTCGCGCACGACCCGCGGCCGGCCGTCGACATGAACCAGACGCAGCCGTTCTCCCGGGTAGATGAGATCGGGATTGCCCTGATCGTCGTTGGCCTGCCAGATCTCGGGCCAAAGCCAGGGGTCGCGCAGATAACGCCCGGCGATCGACCAGAGCGTATCGCCGGGGCGCACCTCGTAGACCTCGGGTGCACCCTCGGCAAGCTCGAGCGCACGCACGGCCGTTGCCGGGGTCATCGCGACCAAACCGACCAGGACGCCGAAAAACAGGTTTCCGAGGGTATAGCGAAGGGTCAAAACACGCATCGGACCTCCCGGATGCTCGAAACGGATTCACCCGGCCCCATTTCGAGGTGTAGTATTCATGGGATACTAGCGCATGCGGCCCGACCCCATCTACTCGGCTCCCGACTCGACACCTCTCTTGCCGGTCGCTCGAGGGACGAGATCCCCCGAAATCCACGAGAGACGTATTCACGCAACGTCGAGATCCGGCGAGAGCCGAGATCCCCGAGAACAGATTTTCCAGACGACATCCCGATGGCAAAGCTCGATATCCTGACCTTCCCGGACCCAAGACTCCGCCGCAAGGCGATTCCGGTCGCACGCGTCGATGCCGACATCGTGCGGCTGGTCGACGACATGCTCGAGACCATGTATGCCGCACCCGGCATCGGCTTGGCCGCCATCCAGGTCAATGTGCCGCGCCGGGTCGTGGTGATCGACGTCTCGGAGAACCACGATACGCCGATCTGCTTGATCAATCCGGAGATCCTCGCGCGCGAGGGCGAAGAGCAGATGGACGAAGGCTGCCTCTCCGTGCCCGGCTTCTTCGAGACGGTCAAGCGCGCGGAGCGGGTTCGGGTCCAGGCGCTGAATCGCGAAGGCGAGTCCTTCACGCTCGACGCCGACGGCCTGCTTGCGGTCTGTATCCAACACGAGATCGATCATCTCGACGGCAAGCTCTTCGTCGACCACATCTCGATGCTCAAGCGCCAACGCATTCGCCGCAAGCTCGAAAAGGAGCAGCGCCAAGCCGCAAGCGACGCGCCCGAGCAACGTCGAGGTGTGTTGTGACCCGGATCGCAACGGTAGCCGGGCCAAGTGCCGCAGGTTGGACAAGCGCCGTAGGGTGGACAAGCGACGCGCAGTCCACCGCCGTCGGCGCGGGATTCGGTGGACTGCGCTCTCGCGCGTCCACACTACCAAGCGCGTCCACCCGACCGTCCGGTCTTAAGGCGCAGGCCGCCGCTCCGAAAGGCGATCGGGCGCGATGACCCCCCTGAGCATCATCTTCGCAGGAACGCCCGACTTCGCCGTTCCGACCCTTGCCGCGCTCCTCGACGCGCCGGTTGCGGATCCGCGACGCCCGCCGCTGGAGGTCGTTGCCGTCTACACCCAACCGGACCGACCGGCCGGACGTGGTCGACAGCTTCAGGCAAGCCCGGTGAAGGCGCTCGCCCTGAAGCGCGGCCTGCCGGTGATCCAGCCCGAGAGCCTCAAGAAGGATCCCGACGCGGTCGCGCGTCTTGGCGCCTTCGAGGCCGATTTGATGGTGGTCGTGGCCTACGGGCTGCTTCTGCCGGTGTCCGTGTTGGAAGCACCCCGCTTGGGCTGCGTGAACGTCCATGCCTCGCTCCTGCCGCGTTGGCGCGGCGCGGCGCCGATTCAGCGCGCGTTGCTGGCCGGCGACACCGAGACCGGTGTCTGCATCATGCAGATGGAGGCCGGGCTGGATACCGGCCCCGTCTATCACCGCGTGACCACACCGATCGGAGCGCGCGACACCGGCGCGGATCTGCATGAGCGACTCGCCGCGCTGGGCGCGGGTGCGCTGATCGATGCCTTGCCCGGCATCGCCGACGGATCGCTGATTCCCGAGCCGCAAGCCGAGGATGAGGTCACCTACGCACACAAACTGACAAAGGACGAGGCCATCATCGACTGGCACCAACCCGCCGAGATCATCGGACGCATGATCCGCGCCTACAACCCTTGGCCTGTCGCGCAGACGCGCCTCGACACCGAGACCCTGCGGGTCTGGGACGCCGAGATCGACCCCGACCGTGAAACACAGGCCGCGCCCGGGAGCGTGATCGGCGCCGGCAAATCGGGCATCGAGGTCGCCGCCGGCCGAGGGATCGTACGCATCGTCCGTCTCCAGCCACCCGGCAAACGGGCGATGGCGGCCGCCGATTTCCTCAACGCACGTTCGATGGACGGCGTTCGGCTTGGCTGAGCGCCGGCCGCAGGCCCCCGCCGGCGCGACAGGCCCGGCAAGACATCCCGTCGGCGCTGAATCCCGTGCGGCCGCCGCACTCGCACTCTTCGGCGTGCGCGGTCGTGGTCAGTCGCTCACGCGCGTGCTCGAGAACACCCGACTCGCCTCGCAGGCGCCCGCCGAGCGCGCCCTCACCCAAGAGATGGTCTACGGCGCGCTGCGCACCCTGCCGCGCCTGGAGGCACTGGTCGCGCGTCTGCTCAATCACCCGGTCAAGCCCGCGGACAAGGATCTCGAATCGCTGATCCTGATCGGCCTGTATCAGCTCATCGCGATGGACACGCCGGACCACGCCGCGGTCGCCGCCACGGTCGAGGCCAGTCGACTCATCGGCAAGCCCGACAAGGCGGCCTTGGTGAACGCACTGCTGCGTCGCTTTCTGCGCGAGCGCGAGACCCTCCTGGCCGAGGTCGATCAAGAGCCGGCCGTGCGTTGGCTCTTTCCCGAGTGGCTGCTCGATCGCCTGCGCGAGAACTGGCCGGAGGATTGGGAGCAGATCGTGCGGACCAGCAATGGCCGGGCGCCCATGAGTCTGCGCGTGAACCGCACCCGGACCGACCGGCGCGCCTATCTCGGCACGCTCGCTGCCGCCGGCATCACGGCGCGGCCCATCCCGGGCTGCGACATGGGCCTGACGCTCGATCAGCCGCGCCCGACCCATGAGCTGCCCGGCTTCGCGGAAGGCCTGGTTTCGGTGCAGGACGGCGGCGCCCAGCTGGCGGCCGATCTGCTGGATGCGCAGCCGGGACAGCGCGTCCTGGACGCCTGCGCAGCACCCGGCGGCAAGACCGCCGGCATCCTGGAACGTGCCGAGAACCGGCTCGATCTGCTGGCGATCGACAACGCCCCGACACGGCTCAAACCGATCCGCGACACGCTCGCGCGCCTGGGCCTGAGCGCCGAGGTCGCACTCGGCGACGCGGCCGAGCCCAGAGGCAGTTGGACCGCCCGGCCCTTCGATCGCATCCTGCTCGATGTCCCCTGCTCGGCCACCGGCGTGATCCGTCGCCATCCCGACATCAAATGGCTGCGACGCAACGCGGACATCCCGGCGTTGTGCGCCTTGCAGGATCGGATCCTGGAGGCAGCCTGGCCGTTGCTCGCCCCGGGCGGGCGGCTGCTGTATGCGACCTGCTCCCTGATCGCGGACGAGAACCAGCACCGCATCGCCGCCTTCCTGCAGCGCCATCCGGATGCGCGCGAGTGTGCGATCACGGCGACCCGGGGCCGCGCGCTCTCGCACGGCGTCCAGCTGCTTCCGCAGGACGGGGCGAACGACGGCTTCTATTTCGCGTTGATCGAACGACCGGTGTCATGACCCGGCAGCCCGCTGACCACTCGGGGAGATTGTTTCTGGCTGCGTTGCTTCTCGTGCCCGTGCTCTTGCTGGTGAGCGTCGAGGCGGGCGCGGCCAAGGACGGACTGCAGGTCGAGCAGGTCGAGACGCGACTCGTCGACGACATGTTTTTCATGAACGCCTTGCTGGACTACCGTTTCAGCGCCGAGGCGCTCGAAGCGCTCGAGAACGGCGTGCCGCTGACCATCCTGGTGCAGATTCAGGTCCGCCGGGTCGGGGCCTGGCTCTGGGAGGACAGCCGGGTCGATCTGCAGCTGCGCTACGCCATCCGCTACAAGCCGCTCTCGGAGCGCTACGAGGTCTACCGACTGCCCGGCACCGAGGGCCGCAGCTTCGTCAGCCGTGATGCGGCGATTCGCGCGCTCGGCGAGATCGCCGATCTGTCGTTGATCGGCGCGTCGAGTCTCGACGAGGACACGCACTACGAGGTCCACATCCGGGCCTCGCTCGACATCGAAGAGCTGCCGCTTCCGCTGCGTCCGATGGCTTACCTGAAACCGTCCTGGAAACTCTCCAGCGGGTGGAGCAAGTGGCCTTTAACGCCTTAGCACGTCTGCGCGGACTCGGCACCTTGCCGGTCGCGGCATTGATCCTGGCGCTCTTCGTCGTTCTGGTGCTGATGCGCGATGCGGTGGAGAACTCCGAGACCCTGAGCCGCGCCTTCGTGCCGCTGCTCTCGGTGGTGTTGGCCGGTCTGGGCGCGCTCGCCATCCTGGTCATCGTCAACATCGTGAAGCTGGTTCGCCGCTATCGCCGGCAGGCCGCCGGCTCACGCCTGACCGGGCGGATCCTGGTGCTCTTCGTGCTGGTCTCGCTGCTGCCCGTGGGCGTGGTCTATTACTTCTCCCTCGGGTTCCTGCTGCGCGGGATCGACAGCTGGTTTGACGTGGAAATCGGCCAGGCCATGCAGGACGCGCTGGTCTTGAATCAGGCCTCGCTCGATCTCAACCAGCGGGTCCTTGCGCGGTACACCGAGCAGCTCATCGCCGGGATCGAAGATCGCTCCTCGACCGCCATCGCGCTCAGTCTGAACAATCTGCGGCGTCAGGCCGGTGCCATCGAGCTGACCGTCTACGCCGACGGCGGTCAGGTGCTCGGCAACGCCAACGAGGATCCGACCCAGTTGGTTCCGAATCAGGCCGAGCGCGAGATCCAGCAAAGCGTGCGCGCCGGCAACAACTATGTCGGTCTGGAAAGCGACCTCAACGGCGAGCTGATCGTGCGGGTATTGGTGCAGGATCCGCGCGGACGGGGGATGCAGATGCAGGCGATCTTCCCGACCTCGGCGCGCATCACCGAGCTGTCCGAACGCCTGGAGGACGCCTACAATCGCTACACAGAGCTGGCGTATCTGCGCCAGTCATTGAAGCTGAGCTTCTCCCTGACCCTGTCGTTGGTGCTCCTGTTCGGCGTGATGGCCGCGGTGATCGCCGCCTTTCATATCGCTCGACGTCTCGTCGCGCCGGTGGCGGACATCGCCCGCGGCACCAGCGCGATCGCAGAGGGCGACTACGAGCAACAGCTCCCGCTGCCCAAGCACGACGACGAACTCGCCTTCCTGGTCGCCTCCTTCAATGCGATGACGCGACGGATCGCCCGGGCACGGGATGCCGCGAACCGCAGCCAACAGGCGGTGGAGACCCAACGCAACTATCTGGAAACGGTCCTGGGGCGACTGTCGTCCGGGGTCATCGCCTTGGATGCCGATCAGCGGCTGCGGACATCCAACCCCGCGGCGCGTCAGATCCTGTCGCTCACCTTCGCCGAGGACGAGCAGCCGGAGCTCTCGCGCGTGGAGCGCGAGCTGCCCTGGCTCACACCCTGGACCGAGACCGTGCGCGGCCATATCCTCGCCGGGGTGGATTGGCGCGCAGAGATCGAGCTCGATCGCGGCGAGACGCGACAGACCCTGATGTGCCGCGGCAGCCCCTTGCCGCTCTCGGACAACGAGCAGCGGGGTCACGTGGTGGTCTTCGACGACATCACCTCCCTGATCACCGCACAGCGCAACGCGGCCTGGGGCGAGGTGGCCCGGCGGCTGGCCCACGAGATCAAGAACCCCTTGACGCCGATCCAGCTCTCTGCGGAGCGCCTGCGCCATAAGCTGCTCGCCAAGGCCGACGAGGCGGATGCAAAGATCATCGATCGCTCGACCCGGACGATCGTCCAGCAGGTCGAGGCGATGAAGGCCATGGTGAACGACTTCTCCGACTATGCCCGGACACCGCATATCCGCGCCGAGCCCCTGGAGCTCGACCGGCTCGCCCAAGAGGTGCTCGACCTGTATCGCAGCGCCGGCACGAGCGCGCTCGAGGTCGCTTTGGGTGCGCCGGGGGTCGAGGTCCGCGGCGACCCGTTGCGCTTGCGTCAAGTGGTTCATAATCTGATCAAGAACGCGCAGGAGGCGATGGACGGACGCCCCGACGCACGCATCGCCGTGACGACGCGCGTCGTACGCGTGAACGGCACACCGCTCGTCGAGTTGGAGGTGGCCGACAACGGGCCCGGGTTCGAGGAGCGCCTCTTCGAACGCCTCTTCGAGCCCTACGTCACCACAAAATCAAAAGGAACCGGTCTCGGCTTGGCCATCGTCAAGAAGATCGTCGAAGAGCACCGCGGTATCATCAAGGTCGAGAATACAGGTCAAGGCGCGTTGATTCGGATCCGCCTGCCGATCCGGCAGGGGACCAAGCACGCGACCCAAGGCCGAGAACAGGACGAAAAGCTATGAGTGCAACGCACGTCTTGGTCGTCGACGACGAGCCCGACATCCGCGGTCTCGTGCAGGAGATCCTGGAGGACGAGGGCTATGCGGTGGCGAGCGCGGAGAACGGCGAATCCGCCCGGCATGCGCTGCGCGAGCGCCGTCCGGATCTGATCCTGCTCGACATCTGGATGCCCGATCTGGACGGCATCACGCTGCTGCGCGAGTGGTCGGAGGAGGAAGACGGTCTGCCCTGCCCGGTCATCATGATGTCCGGTCACGGCACCGTGGAGACGGCCGTAGAGGCGACCCGGCTCGGCGCCTACGACTTTCTCGAAAAACCGCTCTCGATGGCCAAGCTGCTGCTCACCGTGGAGCGGGCACTCGAGGCCGACAAGCTCCAGAAGGAGAACATCGGTCTCAAACGCCGCGCGCCCCAGGTGCACGAGCCGGTCGGGCGCAGCGCGACCCTGCAACGGCTGCGCGAGCAGGTCAAACGCATCGCCCAGCACGACACCTGGGTGCTGATCACCGGGGACGCCGGCAGCGGTCGGGAGACCTTCGCGCGTTATCTGCATTCACAGAGCGCACGCCGCGAGCGCCCCTTTGTCGATCTGAGCGTCTCCACACTCGCCGGGGGCAATGCCGCACGCGAGCTCTTCGGGACCGAAGACGGCGAGCACACCCATTACGGGAATCTGGAAAAGGCCGCGGGCGGGACCTTGCTGCTCGACGAGGTCGCCGACATGGAGCTGGATGCGCAAGCCAAGCTGCTCGGTGCGCTCGACACCGGATCCTTCATCCGCGTCGGCGGCGCCGAGCCGGTGCGCATCGACGTGCGGATCATCGCCGCGACCCAGCGCAATCTCGAAGAGGAGGTGCGTGCCGGGCGGTTCCGCGAGGATCTCTTCTACCACCTGAACGTCGTCCCGCTGAACATCCCGCCGCTGCGCGACCACGCCGAGGATGTCACCGATCTGCTGAACTTCTATCTCGACTATTTTGCGACCCACGAGAAGCTGCCCTACCGCCGTTTCAGCGTGGGTGCGCAAAATTATCTGCGCAACTACACCTGGCCCGGCAACGTGCGCGAGCTCAAGAACCTGGTTCAGCGGGTGCTGATCTTGGGCGCCGGCGACGAGATCAGTCAGAAAGAGGTCGAATCCGCACTCGGCGCACCGCCGCCTTCACAAGGGCAGGCACTGGAGGGGCTGGTCTCCTTCGATCAGCCGCTGCGTCAGGCGCGCGAGCAGTTCGAAAAGGCCTACCTCGACTATCAGCTCGAAAAGCACACCGGCAACGTCAGCAAGATGGCGAAGGAGGCCGGGATGGAGCGCACGCATCTGTACCGCAAGCTCCGTTCGCTGGGGATCGAAATCAAGGAGCGGCGTTGAAGTGCGTCAGGCGGGGCATGTCGAGGTCGGCACCTGCAACATCGATCCGGCGTACCTGCAGACCTTGGCACTGACGCACTTCAAGTATTTAATTTTTATTATTTTAAACCGCGTCGCGCCAATCGCTGCGTGGAGCGACGAGACCGCAAGCCCCCACTCCACAACACCGAAAACTCCGGACGCGGTTTAAATGAAGATCATCATCTTAGGCGCCGGACAAGTCGGGACCTCGGTGGCCGCCAATCTGGTCAGCGAGGCGAACGACATTACCGTCGTCGATCACAATCCGGATCTGCTCAGAGAGCTGCAGGACCGTTTCGATCTGCGCACCATCCTCGGCCACGGCGCGCACCCCGACGTGCTGCGTCGCGCGGGCGCGGAAGACGCCGACATGATCATCGCGGTCACCAACAGCGACGAGACCAATATGGTCGCCTGCCAGGTCGCCTACACCCTCTTCCATACGCCGACCAAGATCGCGCGGGTGCGGGCGCAGAGCTTTCTCGATCAACCCAAGCTGTTCGGGACCGATGCCCTGCCGATCGATTTTCCGATCAGCCCGGAGGCATTGGTCACCGAGTACATCCTGCGTCTGGTCGAGAATCCGGGCACCTTGCAGGTGCTCGACTTCGCCGGCGGGCGGATCCGTCTGGTCGCGGTCAGGGCCTATTACGGCGGGCCTTTGGTCGGGCACGAGCTGCGCACACTCCACGAGCACATGCCAAGGGTCGAGGCCAGGGTCGCGGCCATCTACCGACAGGATCGCGCCATCGAGCCCCAAGGCGATACCGTCATCGAGGCCGACGACGAGATCTTCTTCGTCGCCGCCCCCAAGCACATCCGTTCGGTCATGAGCGAGCTGCGGCGTTTGGATCGCCCCTACAAGCGCCTGATCATCGCCGGCGGCGGCAATATCGGCACCCGGCTCGCCGAGGCGCTGGAGCTCAACTACCGGGTGAAGATCATCGAGCGGGATCTGAAACGCTGCAAGCGCATCGCGGAGAATCTCGAGAAGACGATCGTGCTGCACGGCGACGCGGCGGATCGCGATCTGCTCCTGGAAGAGAATATCGAGAACACCGATGTCTTCTGCGCCGTCACCGACGACGACGAGGCGAATATCCTCTCGGCGATGCTCGCAAAGCGGCTGGGTGCCCGCAAGGTCATGGCCTTGATCAACCGGCCGTCCTATGTGGAACTGGTGCAATCCGGGGCCATCGACATCGCCATCTCGCCGCAGCAGGCAACCATCGGAAGCCTGCTCAAGCATATCCGGCGCGGCGACGTGGTCGTCGTGCATTCTCTGCGGCGCGGTGCGGCGGAGGCGATCGAGGCCATCGCCCACGGCGACGAGTCCTCCAGCAAGGTGATCGGGCGCAGCATCGAGAACATCCGGCTCCCGCGGGGTACCAGTATCGGCGCCATCGTCCGTGGCGACGAGGTGCTGATGGCGCACCACGACACCGTCATCGCCGCGGAAGACCACGTCATCCTCTTCCTTCAGGACAAGGCGCGGATCCCGGAGGTCGAGCGGCTGTTCCAGGTCGGGGTCACCTTCCTGTAAGGCGCCTAACTGCGTCGCATCTCGCGCATCCGTGCGATTCAACCGCGCCGACCGGCGCGATCCCCGAGTCTGTCTCTCGGGTTGCCGATTCGCATTGGCCGACCGGTTCCGGGTCCGGAGAATGGGCGGCCATGAATATCCTCCTCCGTATCCTCGCCCTCGTCGCGATCGCGATCCTCGTCGCCTTCGCCGTCATTCACCGATCGGACTCGACGCCGGACGCAACGGGCACAGCACTCCTCGATGTGGCCGAGCAAGGCGACCTCTCCGCCCTGAACGCACTCTTGAAGCCGTCGACGAAGGTCGACGTGCGCGACAGCTGCGACTGGACGCCGCTCATGAAGGCCGCACTCTACGGGCACGCCGATGTCGTGGAGCGCCTCCTCGAGGCCGGTGCCGACATCGACGCCCAAGACAAGGGCGGTTATACGGCCATGATGCTCGCGGCCTCGAACAATCACGCGACGATCGTGGATCGACTCTTGAGCAAAGGCGCCATGATCGATCACCAAGAGCAGACCGAAGGCTGGACGGCCTTGCTCTGGACCGCCGGCAAAGGCCACGCCGAGACCGTCGAGGTTCTGCTGCGCCGGGGTGCCGATCGGACCCTGAAGGACTTCGGGGGCAACACCGCCGAGGACCACGCCCGCGAGGCCGGATATGAGGCCGTCGCGGAGCAGCTCGCCGAACGGAGCCGCTAGGCCGCGTCCTGCATCGCCTGCGGTGATCGCTGATCGCAGCGGACACGGCGCTTGCGCAGACAAGGGTTGGCCCATAGTTCCGAAAGACATGCCCGGATGGGCAAGCCGAGCCGAAACACCCCGATGAACAGAAAAGCCCGTATCGAAGACACGTTGAAACACACCTTCGACCCCATGCATCTCGAGGTGGTCGACGAAAGTCACATGCACTCGGTCCCTGCCGGTGCCGAATCCCACTTCAAGATCCTGGTGGTCAGCGAGACCTTTGCCGACAAGACCCTGGTCGCCCGGCATCGTCTCCTTAATCGCGCCCTCAGCGGCGAACTCGAAGGCGGACTCCATGCCATCGCCCTTCATACTTGGACCCCGGACGAATGGTTCGCCAAAGGCGGCGTTGCACCCGAGTCACCGCCCTGCCAGGGAGGCTCGAAAGCCGGTTGACCGCAGAATCAGGCGCCCGGCCCCTGAAAACCCCATTACCAGATAAAAAAAGTATATTATTGGCGCACGCAGTGTGAACTCCTGTGCCATGCTTAAGGCAAGCCGGATGAGTTGAGGTCGGTTCGGGTTCGCAGCGTCAGCAAGGCTGTTGCTGATTGCCGGCTTCGGGGCGAGCACCCGTGCGGCAGCACAACGAAAATAAAAGCATGTCGCCCGGGTCCGCATTGGATCAGGCACGCTCTCGCAGGGTCCTGCCGCGAAGTGGCCTGAGGACTGAATGTGAGTCGATCGACATGAAGACATCGAACCTCTTCAACGCTCGCGCGTTGACCCGCCCATTGCTCGTCGCCTTCTCGTGCGCGAGTGTCGCCGCAGCGGCTGCGGACGTTTCGGACATCGAGCTGCGTCGCCTGTTCGAGCCGAGCACCAGCGAGCGTGCCGCCGAGGCCGAAGGCAAGATCTATATTTACGAGGGGCTGCGCGACATCGACGTCCAGCGGGCGATGGACGAACAATTCGGTCGCGTCGAGAACATGATGTTCATCGGCACGATCAAGACGGATGAAACGGGCAAGACAGCGCGTGACTCGAAGACAGGCGTAGCCGTGACGTCAGATGACGGCTGCTGAACCTGCGCTCGGTATACTCCGGGCAAGCGGCCGCGGTGCCTGGATGGTCGCCGTGGTGACTCGGACGCGGCCGACCATTCAAGGTCGGCCGCCCACCCGAAACGGCGCCCTTCGCCGGTACTCAGGTCACAACGCGCCGATTGATCGGATCCGCGAAATAGTCGTGCGTCATCCGAAAGACCACCGGACTGAGCAGGAGCAGTGCGACTAGATTGGGGATCGCCATCAGAGCGTTGAGTGTGTCGGCGACCAGCCAGATGAAGTCGAGTTCAAGCGTTGCCCCGACCGGAATGACCGCGACCCAGACCAACCGAAAGGGAACGATGGCATGGATGCCGAACAGGTATTCCATGCAGCGCTCGCCGTAGACGCTCCAGCCCAGGATGGTGGTGAAGGCAAAGAGCGCCAGCCCGAAGGTGACGATATACCCGCCGACCGACGGCAGGCCGGCGCTGAAGGCTGCGGCGGACAAGCCCGCCCCGGTCTCGCCGCTCATCCACTCGCCCGTCACCATAATCACGAGCCCCGTGATGGTGCAGATGATGATGGTGTCGATGAAGGTGCCGAGCATGGCGACCGTGCCTTGCTGGATCGGATCGTTGCTCTGTGCCGCCGCATGTGCAATCGGCGCGCTGCCGAGCCCTGCCTCGTTGGAGAAGATACCCCGGGCCACGCCCATCTGGATGCCCAGCATCAGGGTCGCACCGGCGAATCCACCCGCGGCCGCCGTCGGCGAAAAGGCATGCAGCACGATCTGGTAGATGGCCTCGGGAATCTTCTCGATGTTGAAGGCCAGAACCACCAAACCGCCGACGACATAGGCGATCGCCATGAAGGGCACCAGCTTCCCGGCGACTTGGGCGATCCAGCGAATTCCACCGATCAGGACCAACCCGACCATCACGGCCATCGCGATGCCCGACCAGAGCTCCGGAATCGCGAACTTGCCGCTGAGGGCGTGGGACACGGAATTGGCCTGGACCATGTTGCCGATCCCGAACCCGGCGAGCCCACCGAAGATCGCGAAGGCGGTGCCGAGCCAGAGCCAGCGACGGCCCAGACCGTTCTTGATGTAGTACATGGGGCCGCCGACATAGTTGCCCTTTTCGTCCACCTCACGGTACTTCACCGCGAGCACGCCCTCGGCATATTTGGTGGCCATGCCGACGAGTGCGGTGCACCACATCCAGAACAAGGCGCCGGGACCGCCGATGGCGATGGCCGTGGCAACGCCGGCGATGTTGCCCGTTCCGATGGTCGCCGCGAGCGACGTCATCAAGGCATTGAACGGCGTGATGTTGCCCTGTCCCTGTGCATGCCGTCCGGCCCACAGCATGCGGAAGCCGAACCCGAGCTTCAGCAGCGGCATCAAGCGCAAGCCGATCATCAGGAAGAGACCGGTTCCCAGGATGAGAACCAGCATGGGAGGGCCCCAGACGAGCCCGTTGATCGTGCCGACCCAACTCTCGATCGTCTCCACGTGACGCATCCCCCTTGAAGTGAGAACAAAAACCGGACGCAACTATACACGTCAACCCGGTCGAACGCCTTTGCCCTGCCCGCCCGATCCCCGTATCCTATCGCGCACGACTGCGGGATCGAGCAGCGCCTCCGTCTCGGCGACCGTCGCCCCCGGCGACAGGCTTGAAACCGCCGCCGCTTCACGCTGTCGAACCGCGCGGTTCCCGCCCGAACACATCATCCCGACTCACCACGCATGCCATATCGGCGACCCCGGCCTCATGAAACTCTTTGTCGACTTCTTTCCGATTCTCCTGTTCTTCGCCGCCTATAAACTCGAAGGCATCTACGTCGCGACCGGCGTCGCCATCCTCGCCTCGGCCATCCTGGTCGGCTGGTCGTGGATGCGGCGGCGGCATGTGGAGACCATGCCGCTGGTCACGCTCGGGTTGCTGGTGCTGTTCGGCGGGCTGACGATCGCCCTGCGCGACCCGATCTTCGTCATGTGGAAACCGACGATCGTCAATTGGCTGTTCGGCGCAGCCTTTCTCGGCAGCCAGTTCATCGGAAAGCGAACACTCATCGAGCGGATGATGGGAAAGGCCGTCGAGCTCCCCTCCGCGGTTTGGACACGCCTGAACATGATGTGGATCGGTTTCTTCATCGTCACCGGCCTCGTGAATCTCTTCGTCGTCTATATCGGCAGCGGGTTCTTCGGTGCCCAACAAGCCCTGATCCTCGCCTCGGGTCTGCAGGATATCGACCTTTCGGCCTGCACCGAGCGCTTCAGCGGCGAGCTGCTCTCGCTCTGCAACGATACCCATGCGCGCGAGGACATCTGGGTGAACTTCAAGCTCTTCGGTATGATGGGGATGACGCTCGTGTTCGTCATTGCGCAGGCCTTCTACCTGTCCCGCCACATGACGGACGAACCCCGGACACTGGAGACCGACTGACGTGCTGTACGCCATCATCGCCGTGGATCACGACAAGAGTCTCGCGGCACGCCTGAGCGCGCGGCCGGACCATCTGGCGCGCCTGCAAGCCCTGCAGGACGAGGGTCGCCTGGTCATCGCCGGACCACATCCGGCGATCGACAGCCCGGATCCGGGTGAGGCCGGTTTCTCCGGATCCCTCATCGTCGCCGAATTCCCCGATCTGGCCGCGGCCGAGCAATGGGCGGCCGCGGATCCGTACAAGGCTGCCGGCGTCTACCGAGAGGTTCGGGTCAAGCCCTTCAAGCGGGTGTTTCCGACCTGAAGCCCGAACCCGGACGCCGCTCGCCGGGGCGGACGATTCCCCTCATCCGCCGTCTCTCCCCATTGCAATTGCCGGCATCCTTGGATGCCAATGAATCCCAACATACGGAAATCATCATCATGAAGACGACTCGCATTCCCCTCCTCCTGTGTGCCCTGTTGGCCGCAGGTGTCGCCGTGGCGCAGGACGCCAAGGACGCCGAGGTCCAACCGCAGGGCGACGACGTCCTGATTGCAACGGTCAACGGCACACCCTACGGGCTCGAACTGTTCCGTCTCTTCTTCCTGGAGCGCCTGCAGCAAAGTCAAGGCCAGAATTCGCCCGAACTCCAAGAGCAAGCCTTCAACGACTTCATGAGTCTTGTGGTTGCCTCGCAGGAGGCCGCGCGGCGCAATCTCGAGAAAGACCCGGACGTCGGTGTCGCCATCGAGCTGCAACGCATGAAGATCCTCTCCAACGCGGCTCTGGCCTCGATGGCCGAGGAGATCGAGCCGACCGAAGACGAGCTGAAGAAGGCCTACGACGAGATCAAGGCCAGCGCCAGCCAGACCGAGTACAAGGCGCGCCACATCCTCGTCAAGGACGAGGAAGAGGCGAAGAAGATGATCGAGGAACTCGAAGGCGGTGCCGATTTCGGCGATCTCGCACGCGAGCACTCGCTTGGCCCGACCGGCAAGAACGGCGGCGAGCTCGAGTGGTTCGACGCCAATCAGATGGTGGCGCCCTTCTCCGAGGCGGTCGCTGCGATGGAGGTCGGTACCTACACAAAAACACCCGTGCAGACCCAGTTCGGATGGCACGTGATCGAGCTGCAGGACTCCCGCAAGGCCGAGCCCCCGAGCTTCGAGGATGCCAAGCAGCAGCTCACGGCCCTGCTCAAGCGCCAACAACTCTCGGCAAAGCTGGCCGAGATGCGTGACGGCGCCATGGTGGAACTCAACGAAGAAGTCGTGAAGCTCAAGCCGACCGACGAGAGCGCGGCTGAAGGGGCCGCCGAGTAACGCCTCAGGCGCTTTTCGGCCACAAGCATCCCGACTGCGCGTGGCAGCACGACCTGTAGGGGCGAGCGCATTCGCCCCTACAGCCATCACGGTTATCCCTCCGCCGGCTCGAACGTCGGCGCATACTCGACTATTTCACTGCAACGACACGGAAAATGACGCGGATGCGACCGGAATCACGGTTCGCTGTCACCCACGGCATTGCGTTCCTGCGCTTTTGTATTAGAATTTGCTTATGTAATGAATGACGGAGAGATCCTATGATCTCCTGCACCACGTTGCGCTCGACCGTTGTCTTGTCCGCCGGACTGCTCCTGTCCGGCATCCTGCTGCTCGGACTCGCGCAGAGCGCCGCTCTACCCGTGCCGACCGCCCATCTCGCCCTGCTCGCGGTTCTCGGCGGTGCCGTGACGTTGGGCTTCGCCTTCGCGCTCGCGGTCTCACCCTGGTCACGACACTATTTCGACAACTGCGAGCACTGAACCTAAACCGCGTCCTGAGCGAAATGCTCATTTTCGAGTGAGCTCGACGTTTGGTGCATCCACGGCCCTTCGCGGGGACGCGGTTTAAGGTGATTTCCGGAAAAGGATCTACCGGCAGAGGGGCAACCAGGAAACGTGGTTGAAGGCTCCAGTCGTTGTCGTTGTCGTGTTCGTCCGGAATCCGATTACGATTGCGACAACGACAACGATTACGACAAATTCTGCGAGTGTTTGCTCGAGACTTCTCGCGGACTCAGTGCGCACTCATCAGCTGCTCGGCCGTTCCCGGCTCCAGCCCGAACTCCTCTTCGACCATCCGGTTCCATGCGTCGCGTTTGAAGGTGCTCTCGTCGGGCACCTTGCGATGCACCAGGTTGTAGTGGCAGTCGATACAGGACTTGCCGTCCGTCTCCTCGCGATGGATCGCCGCCGTATCCGCACGCTTGCCCTGGATCGCATCCTGCGTATGACAGCGCTTGCAGGTCGCCGAGTCGCGGGCTTGAAACCATCTGCGCGCGGCGAAGGCGGCCTCGGGCAGGTGTAGGGCATTGATCACCGGGTCGTCGTAGTCCGGTCCGAAGAGCTGCTTGAAGAGGTCCTTCGATCCCACCGCATGGTCCCAGGTCGCCGCGAAGACGCCTTCTGAGACGTGGCAGTCACCGCAGGATGCGCGCACCCCGGATGCCGAGTCGTAATGGACGGTTTGCCGATAGCTCTCTTCGGCATAGGTCATCGAATGGCAGGTCGTGCAGAAGGCGTTGGTGCTGGTGTAGTGATCGAACTCAAGCAGGAAGGTCATGAAGAGCACCCCGCCGACACCGCCGACCACGAGCGCGATCAGCACATGGCGGGTGATGAACACAGGTGCGCGCAGCTTGCCCATTACTCGGCCTCCCGGGGTGCGAAGCCGAGGATGGCGCTCGCCTGATCGGGCTGATCCAGCCACTCGTGCTGCCCGTTTGCGCGCAGCACGGCGTCCACCAGCTCGTCTGCGTGCTCGCCTGCCACCGCCCGCGCCTCCGGGAGGAAGCGTGCATAGAAATTGCGGCCGACCAGATACATGCCCTCCCACCAGGCGTGGTTCGGACTCATCATGGAGGCGCCGTGTCGGGCGCGTGCGCCTTCGTCGTGCCACAGCTCCCAGTAAGTGAACTCGATCGGCTCGTCGAACGCGGTCGGAGTGAGGAGACCGCGCTCGTAGAGGCCGGCCATGATCGCCCGTGCCGGTTCGCCGAATTTCGTGTTGTAAAGCTCGACAACCGCGTCGAACTGACGCATGAAGCTCTCGGTGAAGCCCTTGCCGTGACATTCGACACAGACCAGGGACATGGCTTGACGGCGCCGCTCGGGTGTCGCCACCGCCTTGACGGTCCCGACCGTGCCGTCGGCACGCGTCAGCTCGGTGCCGCGCCGCGGCGCAGGCTCGTCCGCGGGCAGCTCCATCTTGTGCCCGTCTTCGAAGATGACCAGGAACTGGCGCTTGGAGACCGGCGTATTGAGGCTCCAGACGTTGCGCAGACCCACATCATGGGTCGAGGGCAGCTTACCGGCGGCACCCATATGACAGGTCACGCAGGTCGGCGCGGCCGTATAGTCGCGCCCGGCATTCCACTCGGCTGCATCAAGATTCATCTCGTCGCGATGCGCGGCATAGACCATCCCGTGTTTGGACGCCTCGAAGACCTCCTTGTCCGGCGAGTCCGGGCCGGAGTGACAGCGCACGCACGCCTCGGGCTCGCGCGCCTGGGCCTTCGAGAAGCGATGCCGGCCGTGGCAGGATGAGCATGACCCCTTGGATCCGTCCGGATTGATCCGCCCGATACCCGAGTTGGGCCAGGTCGCGGGATCCAAGGTGCCGTCACCGCGCACCTTCACCCGCGAGCCGTGACACTGATCGCAGGATGCGGCCTGCATGGCCGCGCCGCCGACGTTTTGCGCCAGTGCCGGAATGCGATCCTCGATGATGGAGTACGCCTCGGCGTGGACCGAGCCTTGCTGCTCTTCGAACTCTTTCGTGTGACAGCGCCCGCAGTCCTTCGGCGAAACGATGGTCGCGATGACCTGGCCCTCATGCTCGATGGCGTCCACATCGGAACGCTCGGCCCGATGGCAATCCATGCAGTTGACACCCGCGGCGGCATGGGCGCTGTCCTGCCACTGCTGCGCCAGCCCGCTCGATGCCTTGGTGTGGCAACTGACGCAGGCGCTGCCGGCTTCGTGGCCCCAGTTGCTCGGGTCGAGTTTGACCTTGTCGGCCGCTGCGGGCACCGCGATCGACAGGGTTAGAGCACAAAGAAGAAGCAATCGTATCGGTATCGAGACTGGAATAGCGCACATCTGAACAACCTCTGAAGACTGCCGGAAAGAACGACGCGTCCGATTATAGGGCGGCCGGACCGAGCAATCTAATTCAGAACCTATCGATATTCTGTTGTTGACCCATCGGATGACCGACGGAGAAAAAAGGGCTAAAGCAACGAACAAAAAGGCTCTTTTTTTTCTTTTCATTATGCGGCTATTTCGAATAGACAGGGTGTGGCCCGACCGAAAGATCCAGAAGGCCCCGGCCTGAACCCATTCAATTTAAACCGCGCCTCACCGAGATGGAATATATCTCTGAAGCCAAACGCAACATGAAAATGACGCATGTCGCTCTGCCGCGGTTTAACGCATTAGAATTTAATTAAATGCTATGGGTTTGGACCGGAGCGAGACAGGAACCGAATTTCATTGACTGCAGGCACTTTTCCCGACGGCATCAATAGTGAACAATTCACGACGGTCGGACAGGCGTCCGTGTCACACCGTCCACATCACAAGAAGATAAGGAGCGACACCCCATGCAACCTATACTCGCGGGACTCTCGATCGCATTCGGCCTTGCACTCGGTCTCGGAGGTCTCGCCGCTCCGGCGGCGGCCGAAGACACCTCCGAGCCGATCCACCTGATCTCGTCGGAGGTTTGCCAGACCTGTCACGAGGAGATCTACCGGCAGTGGAAAGGCTCCATGCACGCCAACAGCACTGCGTTGAAGGATCCGATCCACGGCACCTTCTACGAGATGGAGGTCGGAGATCCGAGGGCCGAAGGACAGGTGCACAAGAAGTCCGGCACCTTCCCGATCTGTCTGCAATGTCACGCACCGAACGCGGCCCGCGACCAGACCACCAAGCTCGATGCCCATGTCGCCTACAGCGAAGGGGTCAATTGCGTCGCCTGTCATACCCTTCAGAGCTACAAGGGCATCCAGGGCGAGGACGGCAAGATGCGCCTAGGTCTGAAAGCCTACGAGCTGTCGGACAAGCTTCAAGGTCCCGCTGCCTTCCCGCGCGGCGTCCAGCAGCTGGCAGCGGCCGGTGACGACCTGTTCGGCGGTGCGGTCGACGACGCGGCGGGCTCGCAGAAGCCGAACCCGCATTTGGGCGAGCCGGTGGAGATGGACGGGATCGAGATCCCCGCACTGACCATGGAGGCCAGCCCCTTCCTGATGAAGACCTCGGATGCCTGCATGGGCTGCCACGATCAGCGCAACAATCCGCAGGACGTCCCCTTGTGCGCGACCGGCAACGAGTTCATCGCCAGCGGCAGCAAGGTTGCCTGCCAATCCTGTCACATGCCGGTCTCCAACGGCCTGGTGGATCACTCCATGGGCGGCGGACACGACCACGGCATGCTCAAGCGGGCCGTCGTGTTCGACGTGCGCACCGAGATCGACGGCGATGTGCTGAAGACGACCGTCCTCATGCAGAACTCGCAACCCCATTCGGTACCGACCGGAGCGCCCTTCCGCAACATGTATCTGAAGCTCACCGCCTATGACGATCAAGGCGAAGTGGTCTGGCAAAACTCGGAGAGTCATCCCTCCAAGGACGATCCCAAAGGCTACTTCTTTTACGGCCTTGCGGACGCTCAGGGGATGCCCGCACCGCCACCCACCGCAACTCAGCTCGGCGATGACACCCGGCTCAAGCCCCATGAGACCCGCGAAATCCTCTACGACATCCCTGCGGAAGGGGTCGTCTTGGTGCGCGGCGAGCTGTACTACAACCTCTTGTGGCCGTCGCTGGTGGAGAAGTTCACGCAGCTGCCGAGCGAGCTGACCGATCCGGTGCTGATGGCTGCCGTGGAGCAGAACATCTCCGCACCCTAAACCGCGCCCGGTGCGGTATGCGTCATGTGTTGGCATGGCGTGGCCGCGCCAGCTCCGACGACTGTCGGAGCTGGCGCGGTTTAAAGAATTGAAAAATTTTAAATTTTAAACCGCGTCTCACCGAGATCGAGAAGATCTCCGAAGCCAAACGCAACATGAAAACAACCCATGTCGCTCTGGACGCGGTTTAATAGCGGAAAAGCGAGAAGACCGGACGGCCGTTCAAGGGCTGGATGGGACGCGCGTTCATCCCCGTGGCCCGCGCAATGCGCTGAATCTGATCGGCGCTCACCTCGAGCGGTTCGCGAAAGACGAACCAAAGCACCGGCTCGGTGCAGGGCGGCGTAACCAACGAGCCCGTATATCTGTAATAGCTGCGATCCACCGGCAGCAGGAAGAGAGGGTTGATCCCCACCTGACGTTGCCGCACCCGCTCTCCGGGCTGGGTCGGCAGATACTCCAGGATCCGATCGAGGATCCGATTCTCGCGCTCGCCGGCCCGCAGCGGCACGGCGACGACGGCATAACCGCCCTTCCCGTCGCGATGCAGCATATGGATCTCGGCCTCCGCCGCAACACCCTGGAAACCATGCAGACCGGGGACGTGGAAGCTGAACTCGGCGAGGTCGTAGGCCTGTCCGCGGATCACGAGCGCACTGCCGGGCGGGGAGATCAGGCGGACTCCGCGGCCGGTATTCTCGGCCTCGAGGAGCTGCGATCGATAGCGGAAGAGCAACGGCGTGTAGCTCACGCGCTGGGTTTCGACGATATCGATCGGCGATTGCAGCTCGCCCCGCGCGCAGGTCTCGTACTCACCCCCGAGATCGCCCCACTGGTCCGGACCCGCGACCCCCGAGTAGGACCAATCGGGTGTCCCGGTCGTCGCCGCTTCGCGTGCGACGCCATCTCGGCAAAAACCGGCCGCGACCAGGCACAGAGTCAACTGCACAAGACGCCGCCGTCGGGCAGCATCCGGGCGCTCCGGGCGTCCAGGGTTCTCCGGGCGGACGCGTGTCATGGCATCACTCCTTGCGCTTTTTGATGCCGGCAATCGGCACGACCCGAGAATCCGGGGGCTCGTCGACATAGTAGGGGCGCTCGCCGCCGCGGCCTTGCGCGTCCGCAAGCTCCTTCTCGCGGGCGGCGATCAGCCCGAGGCACTGACGCACGTCCTCGATGGTCGGCTCCGACAGCGGATGACGCATCCCTGGCGGCGGGGTGACGTCTCGGATGATCGCCGACAATGTCTTGCGCATCGCGATCAGGATCTGTTGCTCTTTGCTTAAATCATGCATTGGGGAACCCGTAGAGTCTGGAGAGACGCGGTTCGATCGCGGGAAGCAGGCGATCGCTGTCGATGCGGTTCTGACGACCGCTCTTAAACCGCGCTCAGCGCGGTATCAGCAACATTGGGGCGATGCCGGAAGAATCCGGAAGCGCGCAGACATCGTTCGGACGTCGCTCGCAAGTCGTTTGGATCAAGGGCGATCGAGCAACGCGCTCAGCATGGCCTCGTCGAGAATCGCAACACCGAGTGATTGTGCCTTCTCGAGCTTGGAGCCCGCCGCCTCGCCCGCAATCAGATAATCCGTCTTCTTCGAGACGCTGTTTGTCACCTTCGCACCGGCGTCCTGCAACCGGGCGGCGATCTCCTCGCGCGGCCGGCTGAGTGTGCCGGTGATCACGATCGTCTTGCCCTCGAGGGGCAGCGCTTCCGAGGTCTGCGCAGGAGCTGGCGCGTCGGGCCAGTGGATCCCGGACTCGAGCAACCGCTCGATCGCCTCCCGATTGTGCCCTTGCGCGAAGAAGCCCGCAATCTCCGCCGCCACCACGGGGCCGACTCCTTCGACGAGCCGCGCGCTGTTGAGGTAGAGCTCTTCGAGTTCGGCCGCGCGAAGTGCAGCGAGATCCTCGAAGCGCCCCGCCAACGCCTGCGCACGCGCGGGGGTCAGACCGGGGAGCTTCAGTCCCGCCAGCCAGTGTGCAAGGTCGCCTTGCGCCTCGATCTGCGGATGCTCGATCAGGAAGCGATGCAGCGCGTTCGCGGTGTCCCGACCGACACCCTTCACGCCCCGATCGCGGACGAAATCCGCTTCTCGCGTCCGCACCAGCTCGGCCATCCCGCTGAACCGGGCGGCCAACGCCTGCGCGGTCGTCTCGCCGACATCCGGAATGCCGAGTGCGAAGATAAAGCGCGCGAAGGTCGTGGACTTGCTGCGCTCCAGGGCGTCGATCAGGTTGGCCGCGGACTTCTCGCCCATGCGTTCGAGGCCGACGAGCTGCTCCGCGGTCAGCCGATACAGATCGGCAGGCTCGCGAACCAACCCCAGATCGACGAGCTGCTCGATCAGCCTCTCGCCGAGACCCTCGATATCCATGGCGCGACGCGAGGCGAAATGCCGGATCGCTTGCTTGCGCTGCGCGGGGCAATAGAGACCGCCGGTACAGCGTGCCACCACCTCGCCCGGCGGGCGCAGCACATCGGACCCGCACACGGGACACTGGGCAGGCATCTCGACCGGCACAGCACCCGGCGGCCGGCGATCGACCAGGACGCTCACGACCTCCGGAATCACGTCGCCCGCGCGTCGGATGACGACGGTATCGCCGGCACGGACATCCTTACGGACGACCTCGTCCATGTTGTGCAAGGTCGCGTTGGCGACGGTAACACCGCCGACCTGCACAGGCCGCAGCCGCGCGACAGGCGTCACGGCGCCGGTACGTCCAACCTGGAACTCGACCGCCTCGACGAGCGTCAGCTCCTCCTGCGCAGGAAACTTGCGTGCAATGGCCCAACGCGGATGATGGCTGGTCGCGCCCAGGCCGATCTGATCGGCGATCCGGTCGACCTTGAAAACCACGCCGTCGATCTCGTAGGGCAGCGCATCGCGGCGCCGTCCCAAGTCCTCGAAATAGGCGCGACATCCGTCCGCTCCCGCGACCTGCCGCAGCTCTTTGGAAATGGGGATGCCCCAACCGGCGAGCCGTTGAAGCATCGCGATCTGGCTCTCCTCGGGGTCGATCGAGAGCTCGCCCCATCCGTAGCAGCAAAAGCGCAAGGGGCGCGTGGCGGTGATACGGGGATCGAGCTGGCGTAGGCTCCCCGCGGCCGCATTACGTGGATTGGCAAAGACGCGTTCGCCCCGTTGCGCGGCGTCCCGGTTGAGCCGCTCGAACCCCTCGCGGGTCATATAGACCTCGCCGCGCACCTCGAGCACGTCAGGCCAAGCCTCGCCGACGAGGCGCAGGGGCACGCTCTTGACGGTACGCACGTTCGCGGTGACATCCTCGCCGGTGGAGCCGTCGCCGCGGGTCGCAGCCTGAACCAACAGACCCGCCTCGTAGCGGATGCTCATGGCAAGGCCGTCGAGTTTGGGCTCGGCGGTGTAGAGGATCGGATCGGTACCCGGCAAAGCGGCGGCATTCCGACGATCGAAATCCGCCAGCTCGCCGTCGCTCATGGCGTTGGCGAGCGAGATCATGGGCAGACGGTGACGGACCGCAGCAAAAGCGGAGAGCGGCGCGGCGCCGACCCGCTGGGTCGGCGAATCCGGCGTTATCAGATCCGGATTGGCAGCCTCGAGGGCTTGAAGCTCGGCGAAGAGACGATCGTATTCGGCGTCCGGGATCTCCGGATCGTCGAGAACGTAATAGCGGACATTGTGGCGGGCGATCTCCGCGCGCAGCCATGCGGCGCGCTCGGCGGCGGCATCCGCACCGATCAACGCTCCGCCGTGCGTGCCCATCGGCGCTCGTTGTCGAGCACGGCTTGGCGCAGGTCCTCTTCCTTCCTCACCGTGAGCGGACGGCGTGTCTCGTCGAGCACCTCGCCGTCGAGTTCGCTGGCGAGCTTGCGGGCCGTGGCAATCATCTCTTCGAGGATGGTGATGTCCTCAGGGCGTCCGTCGAGCTGGGCGAAGAGCATGAGACCCGGAGTCGAGAATTCTTCCATGCCCTCGAAGGGGAAGGTCCCCGGCTTGACCATGTTGGCCATGCTGAAATAGATCCGCGTGTCGTGGTCGAACTCGTCCAGACAGTGGAAGATGTCCATCCGGCCGGGACGCAGACCGCAGATATCGGCGGCATCCATCAACTCCGGACCGGCGAAGGGCTCACGGCGCGCGCTGACGCTGAGCTGAATCAACAGCGGCTCCATGTCCGCCGGCATGTCCGTATCCGGCTCGTCGTCCGAATACAAGGCGTCGTCCGGGTCGGATTCGGCCTCCGACTCCGGATCGAGGCGGCGCGAACGCGCGGCGGGGGATCGGCCGGGCCGAGCCTGATCGGGCTCGCTCCCGCGCTCGTCGTCGGCGCCGCGCCCGAGCCGCGGCTCGCGCTTGCCGGTCGAAAGACCATAGGGTGCGTCGGCCTCTTCGTAGTCGTCGTCATCGTCCTCGTCACCGCCACGACGGCTGCGCTCCCACAGAAAGAGGGCGAGGACGAGCAGGGCTCCCACGACGATCAGGATGAGACGGATAGTATTGGCGTCCATTCAAGCGTTGCTGTCGGTCTGACGTTCAGGACTAGGGGGAGTATATCAACGCGCGGGCCACCTGTATCCCCGCTCGAACGGGTTTGACACGCGGCGTCGGCGACCCGAGCCCGCATCCGTACCCGGGGCAACACCCGTTGGCGCGCTCAGGAAACGGCCGCAAGCCGAACCGCCTCGTCGACATCCACCGAAACGAGCCGCGACACGCCGGGCTCATGCATGGTCACGCCGAGCAGATGATCGGCGATCTCCATCGTAACCTTGTTGTGGCTGATGAAGACGAACTGGACGCGGTCGGACATGGAGCGCACCAGCTCGCAGAAACGCCCGACGTTGGCGTCGTCGAGCGGCGCGTCGACCTCGTCGAGCATGCAGAAGGGTGCCGGGTTGAGCTCGAAGATGGCAAAGACCAGGGCCACCGCGGTGAGCGCCTTCTCCCCGCCCGAAAGCAGATGGATGCTCGAATTGCGCTTGCCGGGCGGTCGCGCCATCACGGTGACGCCGGTTTCCAGCAGGTCCTCGTCGGTGAGATCCAGGCTCGCGTGACCGCCGCCGAAGAGGCGCGGGAACAGGAGCTGAAACCCCTGATTGACCTGATCGTAGGTCTCGCGGAAACGGTTGCGGGTCTCGCGATCGATCTTGCGGATCGCCTGCTCCAGGGTCTCGAGCGAGCGGCTGATGTCCTCGTGCTGGGCGTCCAGATAGACCTTGCGCTCGGCCTGTTGTCTGAATTCGTCCACGGCGGCCAGATTGACCGGACCGAGCCGCTGCAGACGTGCCCCGGTCTTGGCGAGCGCCTCTTGCCACTGTGATTCGTTCGCCGCGGGATCGGTCTCGGCCAAGACGTCGAGCGGCGTCTGCCCGGTCTCGGCGATCTGCTCGGCAAAGGTCTGACGACGGACCAGGCGCTCCTGGTGCTCCAAACGCTGCCGATCGAGCTCGCCGCGACCGAGCCGACCCTCCTGCTCCAAACGCTGACGCGCCTGATCCAGCGCGCGCACCTCGCCGTCCAGGACTTCGAGCCGATTGCGTGCCGCGGCCAACGCCTGCTCGACCTCCACCCGCAGCACCAGCTGCTCGTCGAGCCGCGCCCGTTGCTCGGCCAAGGGCTCGACACTCTCCTCGAGCGCATCCAACAGCTCGGCGCGGCGCTCGTGCAGCATCGATCGGCGCTCCTGAATGCGCGCGAGGCTCTGTTGTGTGGCCGCCCGCGCGGCGCGGTTCGACTCGACGCTGACGCGCAAGCCTTGGCTCCGCTCCCGGCAACCTCGCTCCTCGTCACGAGCCGCAGCGAGCGCGGTGCGCAGCACCTCGCGCTCGGCCTGCATCGTTTCGCGTCGTTCCGCCAGGGTCTCGACCAAGGACAGATGCTCGTGCAGACGCTCGCGGGCCTCTTCCATCTCCTCCAGTGCCTCGGCCATCTGCTCCTGCAGCTCGTCGCGCTCGGCGCCCAGCGCCTGGAGCCGATCCTGTCGGTGCTCGCGCTTGGCGCGAAGACTCGCGAGTTCGGCCTTGAGCTGCGCGAGCTCGCGACCCAGGGCCGTCAATTGTCGTCCGGCGTCGGCCCGCTCCTCTTGAGCCAGTGTTCGGGCCGTGCGCAAACGTTCCTGCTCAGCGCAGAGCCCAACCTCTCGGCCCTGGTGATCGGCGATCTCCGCGCCGAGCACCTTGATCGCCTCCGCACGCGCGATGACACCCCCCTGCGCCCGCACCGGCGGCGTGCTCAACCAGTCGCGTCCGACCCGCGCACCCTCGGGCGTGACCCATTGCTCGGCCGAGCCCAGGGTGTCGCGCATCGCCACGGCGTCGGCGAGCCGATCGACGGTACGGACCCGACCGAGCAGGCCGTCGAGCGCCCAAGGTGCGCGAACATGCGCGAGGATCGCCCGAGCCGCGGTTGCGCTGTCCAGGTCGGGTGTCCCCTCGACTTGACTCTCGGCATTGCCGCGCGTCTCCAAGAGCACCAGACCCGGAGGCGGATCGCCGCCCGCGAGCGCACCATCGAGATTCGGGATGCCGACCGCGCGAACCGCGTCCCCGAGCAAGACCTCGACCGCTCGCTGCCAATCCGGATCGACCTCGATCCGATCGATCAGACGCGCGGCATCGGCGAGTCCCGCGTCGGCCAGCCAGTCGGCACGGCCGTCGTCGGCATCCGTGTCGGCGAGGGCCTCGTCCTGCAGGGCAGCGAGCGAGGCCAGCCGACCCCGGGCTTGCTGCAACAGGGTGCGGACCCGATCGATCTGCGAGGCGAGCGTCGCGATCGCCCCGTCACGCTCGGACAAGTCCGCGCCGTAGGTCTCGTGACGCGCTTCCATATCCGCGAGTGCGGCCTCCAATCGGCTCTCGCGCTCGACGAGCTGCAGAAACCGATCCTCGAGCTCCAGCCCCTGCAGACGTGCGAGATCCTCGTCCAAGCGCCGCAGTCGGTCCCGATCGCGGTCGCTGCGTTGCTCCAGTGCGTTGATCCGGGCACGCTCCGCCTGGGCCTGCTCAGACGGCCCGGCGGCCTCCCGACTGAAGTCGTCCCAGAGACGCTCCCACTGCTTGAGCCGATCCTCGGCGCCCGCCACGCTCAGCACAGCTGCAGCCAATGCCTGATCCGCGCCCGTCAGCTCGGGATCGTCGCGGGCGAGGTTGCGATCGATCTCGGCAAGACGACCCCGGTCGCGTTCCAAGTGGTCCTCGGCCTCGCCGATCTCCTGATCGAGCCGCACCAGCTCGCCTTCGCGCCGCCCGCGCGCCTCGTTGGCGAACTGGATCGCCTGCTCGGCCCGCGCAATCTCCGAGCCCACGGCGTAAAAACGGCCCTGTACCCCGTTGAAGGTCTCCGAGGCGCTCTGATAGTCGGCACGCCGCGCCTCGATATCGGCCTCGATCCGGCGCTGCTGCGCGAGCCCCGCCTCGGTCCGGGTCTCGGTCTCGGCCAGGCGCTGCTCGCGGGCGCGGATCTCCTCGTCGAGTGCCTGCCAGCGCAACGCCTTGAGCTCCAGGTCCAGACGCCGCTCCTCGGCCTTGAGCTGGGTGTAGCGCTCGGCGGAGGCGGCTTGGCGCTCCAGGTGCTGGATCTGTTTGTTGACCTCGTCGCGCAGATCGTCGAGCCGATCCAGGTTCTCGCGGGTTTGGCGCATGCGGCTCTCGGTCTCGCGGCGGCGCTCCTTGTACTTGGAGATCCCCGCGGCCTCCTCCAGAAAGATCCGCAGATCCTCGGGCCGCGCCTCGATGATGCGCGAGATCATGCCCTGCTCGATGATGGCGTAGGAGCGCGGACCGAGACCCGTGCCGAGAAAGAGGTCTTGGATATCGCGCCGACGGCAGCGCGTCCCGTTCAGGAAATAGGCCGACTGACCGTCGCGCGAGACCTGACGCTTGACCGAGATCTGATTGAAGGCGGCATAGGCGCCGCCCACCCCGCCGTCGGCATTGTCGAACACCAGCTCGATGCTGGCCGTCCCCACCGGCTTGCGACCGGTGCTGCCGTTGAAGATGACGTCGGCCATCGACTCGCCGCGCAGCATCTTCGCGGAGCTCTCGCCCATGACCCAACGCACCGCATCGATGACGTTGGATTTGCCGCAGCCATTGGGACCGACGACACCGACCAGATTGCCGGGAAAGAGCACCGTCGTGGGATCCACGAAGGATTTGAAGCCGGCCAGTCGGATCTTTTCAAGACGCATCCAAGAACCATACCGGAAGGAGAATCGGCGGCACAAGCGGGCCGATCGTGTCGCATGGCAGATGCCTTGCGGGCTGGTAGACTTGAGGATCGCCATCTCTCAAATCGCGCAGGCTCCAGCGGCCGTCACGTCTGCCGGGGCCGATTCCATCCCAAAGCATCGCATACCGCGCTGGGCGCGGTTTAATCCCCGGTGATCGACATCATGACACCTCCCCGCCAGCTTCCATCGGTCCTCCCGCCCCGGCATCGTTTTTTCTGGGACACCCTTCTTTTGCTGCATCTTCTTCTGCTCGCAATGCCCGTATCGGCCGCGGAGAACGCCTTCGTGAACAACGCCGAGCCGCCCGTGCCTTCGAGCGTTCGACCGGGCACACCTTGGCAGGAATCGAACACCGCGCTCCCGCCTTGGCCGCAGGACGCGGATCTGGTCGAGCTGGTCCCGGATGGACCCGATGCAGGCTTGCGGTATTTCATCGACACCCGCAACCTGCAGATCGGCTCCGACGATGTCGTGCGCTTTACGCTCGTCGCGGAGGGCAGCAACGGGAACCGCAACCTCTCGGTGGAGGGCATCCGCTGCACGCCGCGGGGCGCCTACAAGATCTATGCCTACGGTGCCGGCAACGGGTTCGTTCCGATTGCCTCGGACGAATGGCTGCCGATCCCCGCCCACGGCGGGGAGCGCTGGCGCCACGACCTGTGGCGGTTTCACTTCTGCATCCCGCAGGCCTTCGCGCCGCGCCCGAAGATCGACATGGTCCGCTCGCTCAAGGGCCGCATCTCGCCGCGCCAGAACATGGGTTTTCTGCCGGACTGACGACGCCGAGTGCATCGACACCACCGAGCGCCCGCCCCGACCCGGGCCATCGACTGGAAACTCCGGCCTGCAGCCCGCATGATCCGGCGCTTGGCGAGGCTCCGCCTGCTGCGAACCGCCGGTGGTCCCGGCGGCTCCCTGCGAGCGGTTGCCGAGCGCCACCCGACTGACCACATTGACCCGCGAACCCGATCAGGCCACACCCATGACGAACCCATTGCTCGAGACCACCGGCCTCCCGGCCTTTTCCCGGATCCGTCCCGAACACGTCGAGCCCGCCATCGACGTCTGTCTCGCCGACTGTCGTGCCGAGATCGAGCGTCTGACCCACGCGGTCCCGGTGCCGACCTGGGAGAACTTCGTCGAGCCGCTGGACGAGATCGACGACCGCCTGAGTCGCGCCTGGTCGCCGGTCGGGCACCTCAACGGCGTGCTCAACAGCGACGAGCTGCGCGCGGCCTACAACGCCTGCCTGCCGAAGCTCAGCGATTACGGCACCGAGGTCGGGCAGAACGAGGATCTCTTCCGCGGCTACCAGGCGGTCGCCGCGCAAGAGCATCTGAACCCGGCACAGCGCAAGCTGTTGGAGAACGCGCTGCGCGACTTTCATCTCTCGGGTGTCGACCTGCCCGCCGAGAAGAAGGCCCGCTACAAAGCCATCAGTCAGGAGCTCTCCCAGCTCACGACCAAGTATTCCGAGAACGTGCTCGACGCCACCAACGCCTGGAGCAAGCTGATCGAGGACGAGGCACAGCTCGCGGGCCTGCCCGAATCCGCGCTTGGGCTGGCCCGGCAGAACGCCGAACAACGGGGCCAGACCGGCTGGCTCTTCACGCTCGACCTGCCCTCCTACATGCCGGTCATGACCTATGCGGACAATCGCGAGCTGCGCTTCGAGCTGTATCAGGCTTACGGCACACGCGCCTCCGAACAGGGGCCGCATGCCGGACAGTGGGACAACAGCGAGATCATGGAGCGCATCCTGGCGCTGCGTCACGAGCTGGCCGGGCTGCTGGGATTTGCAAACTATGCCGAGCGTTCGCTCGCGACCAAGATGGCCCGCTCGCCGGACGACGTGCTCGCCTTCCTGAACGACCTGGCCGACCGCTCGGTCGACCAGGCCCGCAAGGAGCTCGCGGAGCTTACGGCGTTCGCGCGCGAGCAGCACAACGTCGAGACGCTGGAGCCGTGGGACGTCGGCTATTACGCCGAGAAGCTGCGCCTGCACCGCTATCAAATCAGCCAGGAAGAGCTGCGCCCCTACTTCCCGATTTCGCGGGTGCTGTCTGGTCTCTTCGGCGTCGTCGAGCGCCTGTTCGGGGTCAAGATCCAGGAGGCGGAGGCGTTCGACACCTACCACCCGGACGTGCGCTTCTTCGAGATCCGCGACGGCGCATCCGGGGCGCTGCGCGGCCAATTCTATCTCGATCCCTTCGCACGGCAGAACAAGCGCGGCGGGGCCTGGATGGACGTCTGCACCAACCGGATGCACACCAGTCGCTGCGACCAGCTCCCGGTCGCCTACCTGGTGTGCAACTTCACCCCGCCGGTCGGCGGCAAGCCCTCGCTGCTGACCCACAACGAGGTCGAGACACTCTTCCACGAGTTCGGCCACGGCCTGCACCACATGCTGACCAAGGTCGACTATCCCGGTGTCGCCGGGATCAACGGGGTACCGTGGGACGCGGTCGAGCTGCCCAGTCAGTTCATGGAGAACTGGTGCTGGGAGCGCGAATCGCTCGACCTCTTCGCCGCCCATTGGGAGACCGGCGCATCCATCCCGCAGGATCTCTACGAGCGCATGACCGCGGCGAAGAACTTCCAGTCGGCCATGCAGATGGTGCGGCAACTGGAATTCGCGCTGTTTGATTTCCGCCTGCATCTGGAATACGACCCGGCCAAGGGCGGGCGTGTCTACGAGATCATCGAGGAGGTCCGCGACCGGGTCGCCGTCATCCGCCCGCCCGCCTTCAACCGCTTCGCCCACGCCTTCTCGCACATCTTCGCGGGCGGCTACGCGGCGGGCTATTACAGCTACAAATGGGCCGAGGTCCTGTCGGCGGACGCCTTCTCGCTGTTCGAGGAAACCGGTGTTTTCGATGCAGATACCGGCCGATCCTTCCGCGAAAATATCCTTGAGAAGGGCGGATCCGAAGACGCCATGGTGCTCTATGTGCGGTTTCGGGGGCGCGAGCCGAATACGGATGCCTTGCTGCGCCATTCCGGCATCGCGGCTTAAACCGCGTTCGGAGTACGAACACTGGTGTCGGGGCCTGTGGTGATGGCGAGGCCACCATTGCCGATCGGCGCGACGCGGTTTAAGGGATTTAAGAAACGATTCAGTCACCACCTACCGTGGTTGTCCACCGGATCCGATCAGCGATATGGCCGGGTCCGTGAAGCCCCGGGGCACGGGGCACAACGGCCCAAATTCGCAGAACGAGGTTAACCCTATGAAGACCTGTTTTTTTATCCCGGCACGGGATAAAAAATGAAGTACCACGACCTGCGTGATTTTATCGATCAGCTCGAGCAGCGCGGCGAGCTGAAACGCATCCGGGTCGAGGTCGACCCCTATCTCGAGGTGACCGAAATCTGCGACCGGACGCTGCGGGCCGGTGGGCCGGCACTGTTGTTCGAGCGACCGAAGGGGTCGAAGATCCCCTTGCTGGGCAACCTATTCGGGACGACGCGCCGCGTGGCACTCGGCATGGGGGAGGAATCGGTCGAGGCGTTGCGCGAGGTCGGCAAGCTGCTGGCCTTTCTAAAAGAGCCGGATCCGCCGAAGGGGATGAAGGAGGCGTGGCAGTCGCTGCCGATCTTCAAGAAGGTGTTGGACATGGCCCCGAAGGTTCGGCGCAACGCGCCCTGCCAGGAGGTCGAATTCAGCGGGGATCAAGTCGATCTGGGGCGCCTGCCCATTCAACATTGCTGGCCGGGGGACGCCGCGCGGCTGATCACCTGGGGCCTAGTCATCACCAAGGGGCCGGAGAAGGCGCGCCACAACCTCGGCATCTATCGCATGCAGGTGCTCGGGCGCAACCGGGTCATCATGCGCTGGCTCGCCCACCGCGGCGGGGCACTGGACTTTCGCGACTGGCAACGCGCCCATCCCGGCAAGCCATTCCCGGTGACCGTCGCACTCGGGGCCGATCCTGCGACGATTCTCGGCGCGGTCACACCGGTGCCGGACACCTTGTCCGAATACGCCTTCGCCGGCCTGCTGCGCGGCAGCCGCACCGAGTTGGCGGCCTGCAAGGAGTCCGATCTTCAGGTCCCGGCCAGCGCCGAGATCGTGCTCGAAGGCCATATCGACCCGGACGACAGGGCACCGGAAGGGCCTTTCGGCGACCACACGGGGTACTACAACGAGGTCGGCGAGTTTCCGGTCTTCACCATCGAGCGCATCACTCAACGCCGCGAGCCCATCTATCACAGCACCTACACCGGACGCCCCCCCGACGAGCCGGCCATTCTGGGCGTGGCCTTGAACGAGGTCTTCGTGCCCATCCTCCAGAAACAGTTTCCCGAGATCCAGGACTTCTATCTGCCGCCGGAGGGTTGTTCGTATCGCCTGGCGGTCGTCAGCATCAAGAAGCAATATCCGGGGCATGCCAAACGGGTGATGATGGGGGTCTGGTCGTTCTTGCGTCAGTTCATGTATACCAAGTTCGTCATCATCGTGGACGACGACGTCTGTACGCGCGACTGGCAGGATGTGATCTGGGCGATGACGACCCGCATGGATCCGGCGCGCGACACGGTGATGATCGAGAATACGCCGATTGACTATCTGGATTTTGCCTCTCCGGTCTCGGGGCTGGGATCGAAGATCGGCTTCGATGCCACGAACAAGTGGCCGGGGGAGACGACGCGCGAGTGGGGAAGCCCGATCAGGATGGACGAGGCGGTACGCGAACGGGTCGACGTGATCTGGGACAGCCTCGGCATCGGCCCTCGGGTCGGAACGACGGAGGGCGAGGCGGGTAAACGACATCGGTAGGACTCGACGCCGGCGGCGCAACGCGCCCCGACGACGATCCTGTGTCGATCGTAAGGTCGAGCGACGGGGTCAGTAGCGCCCCCCACCCCCACCGCCGCGTGGACGTTCGGCACGCGGACGTGCCTCGTTGACGGTGAGTTTGCGTCCCTTGAAGTCGGTTTCGTTCAGCGCCTTGATGGCCGCATCCGCCTCCGAGTTGTTGGGCATATCGACGAACCCGAAGCCTTTGGACTGACCGGAAAACTTATCCTTGATCACCTCCGCCGCCGCAAGATCACCGAACGCCCCGAAGACTTCCCGCAGGTCGTCGTCGGTCACGCTATAGGTCAGGTTTCCTACGTAGATCCTCATCGCTGTCTCTCATGCTGGTGTGCGTTGGTCGAGCCAAGACTGCCGAGCTGCCAACACACAAGCCGACTCGACAGCGGAAGGGACCCCGAGAAGCGCCGCAACTGATTCCTGATAAAAGCTAGTGGATCGTATGCGAAGCGTCAACTCCATTTCATTGAAAAAAATGTGACGATTCATCGGGCGGAAACCCGGTTCCCGGGGAGGAGCAATCTGAAAGCCAGCCGTTCCGATCGCTGCGGATACGCGCCGAGCCCGCCGCAGAATCCCGCATCGCCCGGGCACCGCCTCCTCGATGGCTTCGGGAGCCCGCTCGAGGCCGCACGCATCCGGTCGGCATCACCCGCTGCACGCGCAGGGGGAGATCGAGAGGACGCCGACCGAGCCGATGAACGGCTCGGTCGATCCAGCGTCCGGATCAGTTGTTGCTGAAGCTGCCGCGCTGATGCTCGTCAACGAGCACCCCGCCCAAGGCACCCACGCCGGCACCGATGAGCGCGCCGCGACCGGCATTGCCGCTGAAGGATCCTATGACGGCGCCGCTGGCTGCGCCCATGCCGGTGCCTGTCGCGACACGGGAGGTGGTCGTGCTCCCGCATCCGCCGAGCAGGACGATGCAGGCGAACGCAGCCGTAACTGTGGTGACTTTCATCGTTGAATCTCCGGGACTTCAATGGCGTCGCGCCGACGGCCGACGCCCGGTCGTTTGAGAATCTATTTCTTGCCTTTGCAAGGATACTTGGCTGCAAGCGCACGCACCACGCCCTTCACGGGTTGCTCGCCCATCAACTCCTTGTTCTCTGCATTCGCCTGCGCCCAAGCAACGAACGCATCGCGGGCATCCTCGATCGTCGCGCCTTGGGGATAACAGATGAGACGTTTCAACCCGTTGCGTGCCGTGACACCGTCGTGATACTGCACGGTCGCCTCGAGAAAGGCACGGCAGGCAAAAGAGGCGATCAGATGCCCGTCCGCATCGGGTGCAAGCGAGCAGATCCGATACAGGTTCTCGGTCGAGTCGTAGTGGAAGTCCGCGTCCTGCGCCGCGCTGGCGGGGGATGCAATCACCGCGGTTGCAAGCAGTGCCGCGAGCATTGCGGGCGCTTGTCGGTAAGAACTCGTCATCGATGGCTCCTTATAGATTGTCGGTTCCGATCATGCCCGGGCTCGAGGTCGAACCGAGCACCGTGCAGTCGAGCGGACCACACGGACGAAGATGTCCGAGCGTCCGCGCGACCGGAATGCACCGCCGCCGTGGCGTGCGCTGCACGGCCGAATCATATCCGCCAACAGCCTTCGAGGATACGCACACGCCGATCGCCTAGAAAAGCCCGCGCAGACCCTCGGCCAGCGACGGGTAACGGAACACGACGCCCAGATCTTCACGCAGTCGATCGTTGCGCAGACGACGCGACTCGCTCAGGTAGGAGAGCATACCCTCGGAGAGGCGATCGGCGGCTTCTTCGAGGCTGATCAAGGGCGGGCTCGGCAACCCGGCCGCGGCGGCCACGTCGAGAAAATAGTCCGTCATGGTGCTCGGATGACCGTCGCAGGCGTTGTAGATCGCACCCGACGGCGCCCGCGCCATCGCCGCGATACAGGCCGTGACCAGGTCATCGACGTGGATCCGGTTGGTGTAGGGCGCATCCTGCGGTCTGACCATGGGTGTACCCGCCCGAATGCGCTCCAAGGGCAATCGGTCGGGACCATAGATCCCTGCCACGCGCAGGATCACCAGATCACGGCCGCTCGCCGAACTCCACCGGCGCAGCGTCTCCTCGGCATCCAGGCGCCGTTGCGAGCGCGCAGCGACGGGGGCGACCGGATGTGTCTCGTCGATCCAGGCACCCGCGCAATCGCCGTAGACGCCCGTCGTGCTGATATAAACAAGGCGCCGCGGATGGCCATAGCGCTCGAAGCCCTCCACGAGATGTCGGGTATGGGGATCTTGAACCCCGTTCCCCGGCGGCGGCGCGAAGTGAAAGACCCGCGCATCGGCAAATCCGAGATCACCGAGATCCTCGGCCGCAAGATCGCAGCGCAAGCCCTTGATGCCGAGCTGCTCCAGCCGAGCCATTCCGGCTTCGGATCGCACGATGCCAGTGACGGCCTCGCCCTGCTCCCGATATTTAAAGGCAAGGCGCGTGCCCACATATCCGCACCCAACGATCATCTGCTCGTTCATTAACCAACCTGCCCCCGATTTGCGAAAGCGACATGAGATGCCTCAGGATTGTTGAATCGCGTCCGCGGTGCAAACCCGCGTTGCACCGGGCCCGCCGACATCGAGAACACCCGAAACGCCGGCGTAGACGCGATTCAAATCATTGAAAAATAATCATTAAACCGCGTCTCCACTGCGGTCGCGGATACAGATAAGGCCCAACGAACCCAAAACCATCGCCTAATCACTCCGGACGCGGTTTAATGATGAGATGAGCTTCAAGATTCGAACCCTCCCCGCGGAACATCGCTTCGATGTCGAGTCGGGCGAAACCATTCTCGCTGCCGCGCTGCGCCAAGGCGTCGGCCTGCCTTACGGGTGTCGCGACGGCAAGTGCGGATCCTGCGCGGTCCATCTGCTCGAAGGCCGGGTCGACTACCCGAGCGGTCAGACCGAAGCGCTCGAAGGCCAGCCCGAAGACACCTGCCTCGCCTGTCAGGCCGTGCCGGCTTCCGACCTGCTGTTGCGCGTGCGCGAGGTCCCGTCGGTCGCACACATCGAGGTCCGCACGCTGCCCTGTCGGGTCTCGCGCAAGGAGCGGCTCAATCACGACGTCATGCGCCTCTTCCTGAGGCTGCCGGAGAACCAACGG